>JBEGQU010000035.1:0-3313 GCA_041180765.1 Chloroflexota bacterium | reverse complement strand
CCGTTGGTGCGTGCACCCGCGTGGCAGCGGGTGACGGGCCGAGATAGCTCAGTTGGTAGAGCACGCGCCTGAAGAGCGCGGTGTCGCCAGTACGAAGCTGGCTCCCGGCACCATCATCGGTGCAACGGCGCGGAAGTGGCTCAGTTGGTAGAGCATCACCTTGCCAAGGTGAGGGTCGCGGGTTCGAGTCCCGTCTTCCGCTCCACTCCTCCGGGGGCTCGGGGTCCTTGCCCCTTCGTCTAGTGGTAGGACAGCGGACTTTGGATCCGTGAACCGAGGTTCGAATCCTCGAGGGGCAGCCAGCAACACAGGGCGACGTACCCAAGCGGTCTAAGGGGGGGGTCTGCAAAACCCCTATTCGCCGGTTCGAATCCGGCCGTCGCCTCCATCTCGCCCTTGCGGTATCATCGGCCAGGACCTTTCGGCTCCGGCCCACCGCGCAGGTTGCGCGGGGCGCACCGGGGCGAATCCAGAGGAAGGAGTGCGCAGATGCGCCGCTATGAGCTCATGCTCATCCTCCGCCCCGATGTGGCGGACAGTCGCGCGAAGGAGATCTTCGAGCGAACCACCCGCTCCGTGACGGAGCAGGGGGGAACGATCCTGAAGGACGTGGCCTGGGGACGGCGCCGCATGGCGTACGAGATCGACGGGGCACGCGACGGGATCTACCAGATCTTCGTCTTCGAGGCCGCAGCCTCGGCGATCGCCGAGGTCGAGCGCGTGCTCGGCATCACCGAAGAGGTGCTCCGCCACCTCGTGATCCGCGACGAGCGGAAGGGCGCCGCGGCGCTCAACGATGCGGTGATCGACAGCATTGCCGCCGCCGGCCCCGACGAAGACGAGATCCAGGCCGCCGCCGCAGCGGCAGCGGCGTCGAGCGCTCGCTCGGCGACGGAGGCCTAGATGTCCTTCGCCAAGATCAGCATCATCGGCAACCTCGGCGCCGACCCCGAGCTCAAGTACACCAGCGAGGGGAAGCCGCGCCTCGAGATGCGCGTCGCGACGAACGAGCGTCGCCGGAGCGCGAGCGGCGAGTGGGAAGATAAGACCACCTGGTACCGCGTCAAGCTCTTCGGCGAGCGCTCGGTGAAGCTCGCGGAGTGGCTGCGCAAGGGGCGCAAGATCTACGCCGAGGGGCGCCTCGAGGTCGAGCTCTACGACACCCGCGAGGGAGAGAAGCGCGTCGCGCTCGACATCATCGCCAGCGATGTCGTCGTCGTAGACCGCAACCCCGATGCGGAGCCGGGCGCGCCGCGTGCCCCGCGGCCTGCCGCCGCGCCGGCGACAGCGGGCGGCGACGAGTCGCGCCAGGCCGCCCCGAGCGACCTCGACGACCTGCCCTTCTGACAGCAACCAGCGACGCCGCCCCGCGCGGCGCATGAGAGGAGATCACCATGGCCGAGGCACCGAAGCGTTTCAAGAAGCGCGATGACAAGGTTGGCGGGAGCCGCCGCCGCCGCGCCTGCTCGTTCTGCAGCGACAAGCAGGGCTATATCGACTACAAGGAGGTCAACCGCCTCCGTCGCTACCTTTCCGATCGGGCGAAGATCGAGCCGCGCCGCAAGACCGGCACGTGCGCGCAGCACCAGCGCGAGCTCGGGATCGCGCTGAAGCGGGCGCGCCAGATGGCGCTGCTCCCGTACGCGCCGCAGCACCTGCGCTGACAGCGTGCTCCTGACCGCGGCGCTCGCTGCCGCGGTGGCCTGCTACGGCACCATCTCCGGGCTCGGCGGGGGCATCCTCTTCGTGCCGGTGCTGCTCTTGGCGGGTTACGGCATGCAGGTCGCGACGCCGATGAGCCTCGCCGCCGTCTTCCTCGCCTCCGTGGCCGGGATGCTCCCCGCGCCACGGCGTGCCCTCGTCGACGTGGGGATCTTCCGCACGGTCGCGGTGGCGGCCGTCCTCGGCTCGCTCCTTGGCGGTGCGCTCGCGCAGCACCTTCCCGAGGAGCCGCTGCTGCTCCTCTTCGCGGGCGTCTCTGCGGTCGTGACGGTCGATTCGCTGCGCCCGGACCGCGGCCGCCGCGCGGGGCACCTGGGTGGCGCTCGCCGTGCGCGCCTCGCGGCGGGGGGTGGCGCTGCCGGCCTGCTCAGCGGCTCGCTCGGCATCGGCGGTGGCGTGCTGATCGTGCCGCTCGTCCGCCACCTCGGACCGCTGCGCATCGAGCGCGCGACCGCCACGAGCATCGCGGTGATCGTCTTCTCGAGCTCGGTCGGCGTCGCCTCGAACCTGCTCGCCGCCCCCGCGGCGGGCCTGAGCGGCGTCCCACTCGAGCTGCTCCTCGCGGCCGGCTTGGGGGCCATCTCCGGCGGTTGGGTCGGCGGGCGCTTCAGCCCGCGCGTCGGCGAGCGGGCGCGTGCAGCGCTCGTCTCGTTCGGTGCCGCCGCCGCGACGATCGTGGCGCTCGTGCGCCTCGCCGCCTAGGCTAGGACCTGCAGCGACGCAAGGCAGCCGAGGGGGAGCGATGGCGAAGCAGGGACAGGGTGGAGGGGCGGCGACGATCGCCTATTTCGAGGGCGGCTACCGACCGCTCGGCGAGGCGAAGGTGGGGATCCTCACCCACGCGTTCCTCTACGGCACGGCGACGTTCGAGGGGATCCGCGCCTACTGGAACGCGGAGCAGGGAGCGCTCTACGCCCTGAAGCTCGACGAGCACCTTGCTCGGCTGCGCAACTCCGCCAAGATCCTGCTCATGGATCCGCTCCCGGAGGTTCCCGCCCTCCGCGAGATCGTGCTCGAGCTGCTGCGACGCAACGGCTTCCGCGAGGACGTCTACGTCCGTCCGAGCGTCTACAAGAGCACCGAGGCGATCGGCGTCCGGCTGCACGACCTGGAGAGCGATCTCTACGTGGTCGCGATCCCCTTCGGCGACTACATCGCCGTCGATCGTGGGATCCGATGCGCCACCGTCGCAACCCGCCGCACCTCGGACCTCGCGATCCCTGCCCGGGCGAAGATCGTCGGGAACTACGTCAACAGCGCGTTTGCGAAGAGCGAGGCGGGGCTGAACGGCTTCGACGAGGCGATCGTGCTGACCGAGGCCGGCAAGGTGTCGGAGGGATCTGCCGAGAACCTCTTCATGGTCCGCGACGGCCGGCTGGTGACGCCCGGGGTAAACGACGACATCCTCGAGGGGATCACCCGTGGGGGGATCATCGAGATCGCCGGCGAGCTCGGTATTCCCGTCGCCGAGCGCCAGATCGACCGCAGCGAGCTCTACGTCGCCGACGAGATCTTCCTCGTCGGGACGGGGGCGCAGGTGGCCCCGGTGGCGGAGGTCGACCATCGGGTGATCGGCGAGGGCGGGATCGGC
>JBEGQU010000034.1:0-3812 GCA_041180765.1 Chloroflexota bacterium | reverse complement strand
ACCCGGTCGACGGGATCGTGGCCACGGGGACAACCGACGTCGAGGCGCTGCATGCGGCGTTGGCCGGCGAGCCGGCGGAACTGATCACGCTCTACGTCGGTGCAGCGGTCGGCGATGCCGAGGCGGAGGCGCTCGCGGTGGCGGCCCGCCGCGCGATCGACGGGGTCGAGGTCGAGGTGCAGCAGGGTGGCCAGCCGATCGAACGGGTGCTCGTGAGCCTGGAGTGAGCGACGACCCCCGTGCGCTGCCGCTGAAGGGGCTCGGTCTCCCCGGCGGCCCGAGCCTCCTGCGGGGGCTGTCGCGGCTGGGGGTGACCACCGTCGCCGATCTCCTCCTCTACCTGCCACGGCGCTACGAGGACCGCCGCGCCATCACGCCGATCGGCGAACTCGTCGCCGACGCTCCCGCGACCATCCGTGCGCGTGTCGCGGACCTGCGGGTGGAACAGACCTGGCGCCGCGGCGTGCAGCGCACCATCGCCACGCTCGTCGACGAGAGCGGCGCGATCGATGCGGTCTGGTACGGGCGGCGCTTCATCGAGCGGCGGCTTGCCCCGGGGGGCGAGGTCGTCGCCTCGGGCAGGGTGAAGGCCCGCGGCTGGACTCTCACGATGGAGGCGCCGGAGTTCTCGGCCGCGGATGCGGACGAGGCGGTCGGGGCCGGGAAGATCGTGCCGATCTACCGCCTCACCGCCGGGGTGACGGCAACGAGCCTGCGACGGGCGATCCGCGCGCTGCTCGACCGGTTCGGTCCCGGGCTCGTGGATCCGCTCCCCGTCGCGGTGCGCGAGGCGCAGGGGCTGCTGCCGCTCGCCGAGGCGATCGAGCACGCACACTGGCCCGAGGCCTTCGAACGTCGTGATGCGGCGCTCCGCCGACTGGCTTTCGACGAGCTGCTCGCGGTGCAGGTATCGCTCGTCCGCCGCCGGCGGCGCAGCGCGACGGGTGAGGCGGTGGCGATCTCGGTCGAGCAGCCCGAGCGGCGCAGGATCGAGCAGGGGATCCGCGCAGGACTGGCGCCCGACGGGCGCGCGGAGAGCGCCCCCTGGACGGTCGACCAGGCGGCGGCGATCGAGGCGATCCTGGCGGACCTCTCGCGGCGCCACCCGATGCTGCGCCTGCTCCAGGGCGACGTCGGCACCGGGAAGACGGCGATCGCCTTCGTCGCGGCGGCGGTCGCGGCGACGGCCGGGGTGCAGAGCGCCCTCCTGGCGCCGACGGAGTTGCTCGCCCGCCAGCACGCCGCCGCCGCGTCGCGCATCCTCGGGCCGCTGGGAATCCCCAGCGTGCTGCTCGTCGGCGGGACGACGCCGGCAGAGCGTCGGACGGGGCGGGAGGCGGCCGCTTCGGGGGACGCCCGCCTGGTGATCGGCACCCACGCCCTCCTCGCGGAGGCAACCGCCTTCGCCCGCCTCGGCCTGGTGATCGTCGACGAACAGCACCGATTCGGCGTGGAAGAGCGTGCCCGGCTCCTCGCCAAGGGGAGCGGCGAGCCGCACCTGCTACTCATGACGGCGACGCCGATTCCGCGCACCATCGCCCAGCTGCTCTACGCCGACGTCGCCTCCTCCGAGTTGCACGGCCTCCCCGCGGGACGGCGCCCGATCCGCACGGCGATCCGGGCAAGCGCCGAGCTGGGGCGTGTCTGGGAGTTCGTCGCCGCGGAGGCGGCGGCAGGGCGTCGGAGCTTCGTCGTGGTGCCGCGCATCGGTGCCGACGACCCCGGCGTCGAGCCGGGATGGCTCGACGCCCCGGGCCTCGACGCCGCCGCGGCGGCGGGGATCGAGGCCGAGGCGGAGCGGATCCGGGCCGCGATCCCGTCGGTGCGCGTGGGGGTGGTCCATGGCGCGCAGCGGCCCGCCGAGCGTGCCGCGACGATGGCCGCCTTCGCCGAGGGCGCGATCGACGTGCTGGTCGGCACGACCGTCGTCGAGGTCGGCGTCGACATCCCCGCCGCGAGCGTCATGGTCGTCCTGCAGGCCGACCGCTTCGGGCTGGCGACGCTGCACCAGCTCCGCGGCCGGGTCGGTCGCGGCCGGTTCGACGGCTACTGCGTGCTGGTGAGCGATAGCGAGGACGCGGTCGCCCATGCACGGCTCGCAGCCGTCGAGTCGACGCGAGACGGCTTCGTGCTGGCCGAGCGCGACATGGAACTGCGTGGCGAGGGGAGCGTGCTCGGCACGGAGCAGAGCGGCCTGCCGCCGCTGCGCATCGCGTCGCTCGCTCGCCCCGACGATCGCGCGCTGGCGGCTGCGGCGCGCACCGTTGCCGAGGCGCTCCTGGCACCAGACGGCAGCCCGCTCGAAGCGGCGCGCGACCTGCTCGATGCCTACGCGTCGGGCTGGCCCGTCGGCCGGGCGCTGGGTGGGGCGCCCGAGACCGCGAGCGCGGCGTGAGCGGCGGCGTGCGGATCATCGCCGGCGACCTCGGCGGGAGGCGCATCGCCGTGCCGGAGCACGGCACGCGGCCGATGGCCGACCGCATGCGCCAGTCGCTCTTCGCCGTGCTCGAGCCGCGCCTTCCCGGTGCGCGGGTGCTCGATCTCTGTGCGGGGAGCGGTGCCGGCGGATTCGAGGCGCTCAGCCGCGGCGCACAGCACGCCTGCTTCGTCGAGCGCTCGCGGGAGGCGGCGGGGACGATCCGCGACAATGCCGCCGCACTCGGGGTCGGCGAACGCACCGAGGTGCGCACGTCGGAGGCGCGCGCCGCGCTCGCGGCCCTCTCGGCATCCGGGGAGCGCTTCGACCTGGTGCTCTTCGATCCACCCTACGACGACCTCGCCCTGCGCGACGAGGCACTCCGCGCGCTTGCCGCCCCGGAGGCCCCGCTGCGACCCGGATCGCTCGTGGTGGCCACCGGGCGCCGTCGCACGGCCGGGGCGCCCGCGGTCGGCGGCACGCTACGATTGGTTCGCGAGCTGCCCTTCGGCGAGACGTCGATCCAGCTCCTCGAGCGCACGGAAGGAGCGGCAGGTTGATGCAGCGCATCGGTCTCTATCCGGGGAGCTTCGATCCGGTGACCTTCGGCCACATCGACCTGATCAGGCGCAGCCTCAGCCTCGTCGATCGGCTCGTCGTCGCGATCCTGCCGAACGCCGACAAGGAGGCGCTCCTCAGCCCTGCCGAGCGCGAGTCGCTGCTCCGCACGGTCATCGGCGAGGCGCTCGGCGCCGATGCCGGGCGAATCGACATCCGAGCCGCCTCGAACCTCGCGGTGGTCGTGGCGCGCGAGGCGGGCGCCCAGCTGCTGATCCGCGGCCTGCGCGCCGGCAGCGACTTCGAGGCCGAGCTGCGCATGGCGCACGCCAACCGCCTCCTCGAGCCGCAGATCGAGACCGTCTTCCTGATGAGCGCGCCCGAGCACGCCTCCACCTCGAGTCGCCTGGTGCGCGAGGTGGCCCGCTATGGCGGACCGCTGGAGCGCCTCGTCCCCGCCGCCGTCGTCCCCGTCCTCGCCGCAGCGGCCGCCCGGCGTGGTGCGCCACCCGCTCGGTGACCGACGCGGCTCAGCACCTGATCGATCTCTCGCCGCTGCTCGCGGAGCGCGGCGCGAGCCCCTTCGCGATCCCGCCGTTCACCGTGTCGGCGATCCTCGGCGACGCCGAGTTCACCGCCCGCGCCAGCCTCCGGGCGGATCGCACCAACCGGGGGGTCCGCCTGAGTGGCCGGGTCGACGGGGAGCAGCGCGCGAGCTGCGCCCGCTGCCTCGCCCCGCTCGCCGTACCCTTGCAGGCGCAGGTCGACGAGGAGGCGGTCGAGCCGAAGTTCGCCACGGGGGAGGCGCTCGTCATCGGCAAGGGGAGCAGCATCGACG
>JBEGQU010000033.1:0-13413 GCA_041180765.1 Chloroflexota bacterium | reverse complement strand
CGATTCCGGGGGTGATCGCGACCGCCACCAGGGGCGGCGTTCCCCGGCCGGCGATCTCGTAGACCACCTCGCCCGTTGCAAACCGTGCCGAGAGGAGCAGGTTGGCGTTCAACTGCGGCTTGCGCCCGTAGCGGGCGACGCGCGCGACGCTGATGCCGGCCGGGTCGTCTTGCAGCTGGACACTCGCCAGGTCGACCGAGCCGAGCGACGGGCCCGAGGTCCAGATCGCCTCGCGCGCGATCGGCACATCGAGATCCCAGCGCAGGGGGAGTCCGAGCCCCTCGACGCGCAGCGTGCCGTCGCCCTGCTCGGCGAAGAGGAAGAGCTCGTCGCGGCCGTCATAGGTTCGGTCGCCGCTGCCGAGCCGCACCTGCGGCGGGGCTTCGGCCGCCCCGGCGATGCGCGCCGGTGCCGCGAGCACCGACTCGGCGGCGGTGACGGTGCTCGGCCCGTCGACCGGGGTCGAGGCGGCGAGCCAGATGCTCGTCGGCTCGCCTGCCAGCAGCGCGGGGTCGGTCGTGGCCGTGGCGAGGGCGAGGTCGTCGGCGCCATCGCCGTTGAAGTCTCCCACCGTGGTCGCCAGCTGCGCCGGATCGAGGCCGGCCGCGGCGAGGTCCGCCACGCTCCAGATGTCGTCGCGCCAGCTCCAGCCGTCGGGGCCGAGCTCGAAGGCGGCGAGTGTCGCGCTCGTCGCCCCCGATCCCTCGACCCGCAAGCGCAGGAGCCCGACCTCGGGGTAGAGATCCCCGTCGAAATCGCCCGCGTAGGGGCGCACGTCGTCGCCCGCCGCGTACCACCCGCTCCAGTCGCCCGACGGGGGGCTCCACGGCGTCGCGAGCGGATCGTCCACGACCCTCCGGGCCGAGCTCGCCGGGGTCAGGCGCGCGATCCAGGGGAGCCCCGCTGCGTTAGCGCCGACCTCGACCGCCTCGTAGCCGGCGGGCTCCGCGCTCGTCCGCAGGGCGTCGATCGCGAGGATCCCGAGGGAGCTGCTCCCCGCCGGGGTCTCCGGGAGCAGGGCACCGTGGCTCGTCCAGGGGGCGCTGCCGGAGGAACTGATCAGCTCGCGGCCGGCCGAGACGCGCCAGAGGCGCCCGAGCGGCACGTCGGCGATGCGGTCGGGTCGGTTCTCGTAGAAGGCGACTTGCCCGTAGTAGCGACGGACGATCGACTCGAACGCCCAACCCTCCTGGGCGCAGCGCCGCGCGTTCTGGTGGAGCAGGTGCCAGCCGTTGGTCCGGTACGGGCAGCCGCGGCTGTAGACGCCGGTGCGATAGCCGGGGTGGGCGAATCCCTGCTGGGACCCGGCGGTACGCCAGAGGCCCATCTGCCAGGTTGCCTCGATCGCGCTGCGGATGCGTGCCAGCTGGGCGGCGCTCGTCGTCGCCGTCGGGCGGTAGATCTGGTACGCGGTCGTTGAGCCGATATCGAAGCAGTGCTTCGCCTTGTCGCGCCGCGAGCTGCTCGGGTGCAGGATGTAGTACCAGGCGTACTGCTTGGCGAGCAGCGCCGCCTCGAGCAGCTCCGCGCGGGTCGTCGCCTTGTTCCCCCACTCGGAGATGACGACCCGTTCGACGTACGTCTTGAAGTCGACCTGCTCGGCGTAGCCCTTGTAGGTGCGCCGCCCGCGGCGGATTGGGATGTGCACCCAGATCGACTCTGGCGGTACGGTCGACGAGCTCCACGCGGTGCAGCGGCTGGCCGCCTCTGCGTTGCGGGGCGTTGCGAGTTCGGCGACCTCGACGCCCACGAGGAGCGTCGCCGCGAGCGCGAGGCGCAGGGCACGGCGCAGGGCGGGGGTGCGTCGCTGCCTGCTCATGCGGCCATTCTACCCGCCTGCATCGGCGGAGCCTTGCGTAACAGACAGGTGGGAGACCCCGCTACATCTCCGCCGGCGTGCCGCCCTCGCGCCGACGAAGCGGGATCTCGCGGATGAAGAGCGCGCAGGCGAAGGCGATGCCGCTCGCCGCGACGGCGAGCCAGAAGATCGCGCCGATCGCATCGGCAATCCCGGCCTTGATGGCGGCGACGATCGCATCGATGAACGGCGCCACCAGCGGCTGGACCGCTGCGGGCAGCTGCGCCAGCAGCGCCGGCCCGTTCAGGCCGACGTTCGTCAGCTGCGAGAGGTCGGTACCCTGGCCGCCGGCGAGCGCCCCCGCGAGCTGCGGCGGCACCGCGGCGGAGAGGCGCGTGGGGATGGTCGTGGCGAGCTGGCCGCCGAAGTACGAACCCGCGATCGCGAGCCCGACGGAGCCACCCACCTGGCGGAAGAAGGTGAGGTTCGACGTGGCCGAGCCGAGGTAGCGGGGGGCGACGGCGTTCTGGACCACCACGGTGAAGACCGAGAGCGTCGGCCCGACGCCGAGCCCGGCGATGAGCATCCACGCGCGGAGGAGCCACGGGTCGGTGTCCGCCGCCAGGTGGGTCATCAGGAACGAGCCGAGTGCGAGCACCGAGATCGCGCCGAGGATCAGCACCTTGTACCTCCCCGTGCGCGCCACGACCTGCCCCGCGGCGACCGAGCTGAAGATCACGCCGACGAGGAGCGGCAGGGTGGCGTAGCCGGAGCTGGTCGCGCTCTCGCCGAGCACCGCCTGGAAGTAGCGCGGGAGGAAGATCACCGCGGCGAAGAAGCCGACCGAGGCGAAGAAGGTCGCGAGCGCCGACGCGGCGAAGGTGATGTTGCGGAAGAGGGCGAGCGGGATGATCGGGTCCTTGGCGCGCTCCTCGACCAGGAGGAACACCGCGAGGATCCCGAGGCCCGCGAGGATCAGCCCGCCCACCTCGGGGCTGGCGAACTCGCTCGTCTGGACGTTGGTCAGGCCGATCAGGATCGGGATGATCGCCGCGGCGAAGGTGAGCGCGCCGAGGAGGTCGATCTGCTGCTGGACGCGTCCGCGGATCGTGGGGAGTTCGCGGGCGATGATCGCGATGCTCAGCAGGCCGATGGGCAGGTTCACGTAGAAGATCCAGTGCCAGCTGAGGTTGTCGGTGAGGAAGCCGCCGAGCGCCGGGCCGACGAGGCTCGAGAGGCCGAACACGGCGCCGAAGAGCCCCTGGTAGCGGCCGCGCTCGCGCGCGTCGAACAGGTCGCCGATCGTCGCCAGGGCGATCGGGAAGAGCGCGCCGGCGCCGAGGCCCTGGAGGCCGCGGAAGGCGATCAGCTGCTCGATGTTCTGCGAGAGGCCCGCGAGCGCCGATCCGGTGAGGAAGATGCCGACCCCTGCGAGCAGGAGCGGCTTCCGGCCGTACATGTCGGAGAGCTTGCCGTAGATCGGGACGGTCACCGTGCTCGCGAGCAGGTAGATCGTGACCACCCAGGTGTAGAGCTTCGCCCCCTGGAGCTCGGTGATGATCCGGGGGAGTGCGGTCCCGACGATCGTCTGGTCGAGGGCGCCGAGGAAGAGCGCGAGCATGATCGCGACGACGATCCCCTGCTTGGCCCGGCGGCTGAGGTTCGCGGCGGCGGGGAGGGTCTCGGAGCCCTTGGGGGCGGGCTTCGTGGTGCGCGTGCCGGCTGCTGCGGGGCGGCGCTTCGGGGCGCGTGCGGCGTTCGTGCGGGCCATGGGGGTTCCTCCACATCTGCCGCGCATCGCGTCGCGGTCGTCAAACTACTTGCGCAGCGTAGCACCTCGCGCGGAGCCTGCTCGGTGCCCTATCGTGGCCCCATGGAGATCGGCATCGTCATCGAGGGGCAGATGGGGCTCTCGTACGCGCAGCAGTTGGCCCTCGCCGTGCGCGCCGAGGCCCTCGGCTTCGCCGCCTTCTACCGCACCGATCACTACGAGTCGTTCCCGGGACCTGACGATCAGTCGACCACCGATGCCTGGGCGGTGCTCGCCGGGCTCGCGCGCGAGACGCGCCGGATCGCCCTCGGCACGCTCGTGAGCCCCGTCACCTTCCGCCATCCCGGCAACCTGGCGAAGGTCGTCGCCACCGTGCAGGAGATGGCCGGCCGCCGCGTGCACGCCGGCATCGGCGCGGGGTGGCACGCCTCGGAGCACCGGCGCCACGGCTTCGCGTTCCCCGAGATGCGCGAGCGTGCCGACATGCTCGAGGAGCAGCTGCAGGTCGTCCGCGGGCTCTGGGCGGGCGAGGACGGCTGGTCGTTCGATGGTGCCCACTACCGGGTGGAGGGGGCGCGCATGCGCCCGCGCCCCGATCCGGTGCCGTGGATCATCACCGGCGGCGAGGGGTCGCCGCGCGGCATGCGCATCGCCGCGGCATACGCCGACGAGTTCAACCTCACCTCGACGACGCCCGAGTCGCTGCGCGAGAAGCTCGCCGCGCTCGACGCGACCTGTCGCGCCGCGGGGCGCGATCCGGCGACGATCGTCCACTCGGCGATGACTGGCTTCCTGCTCGGGCGCGACGGCGCCGACTACGAGGCGAAGGTCGCCCGCTTCATGGCGAGCGTCGGCGCATCGGGCGACGCCGAGGCGTACATGGCGCCGCGACGCGGGCGTTGGCTCGTCGGCACGCCCGCTGCGGCGGTCGAGCGCGCCCGCGCCTTCGCCGATGCGGGGGCGGAGCGTCTCCTCGTCCAGCACTTCCTGCCCGGCGAGCCCGAGGGGCTCGACCTGCTCGCCGACCTGCGCGACCGCCTCTAGCCGTCTCTAGCCGCGGCCGATCTGTCCCCGCCGCCCCCTCGGGCCGCTGCGCCAGATCGCGCGTCCGCGCAGCGCGTCGAGGGGGGCCGGGCCGAGGGTGCGGGAATCGGTCGAGGCGGCGGCGTTGTCGCCGAGCAGCCAGAGCGTGCTCGGGGGCAGCGGGGCCGCTGGCGCCGCGACCCGCTTGACGTCGAGCTGCCCCGCTCGCTCTACCACCACGACGCTGCCGATCGGCGGCAGGCCGCGCAGGCCGGGCAGGCCGTGCGGTCCTGCCGGGAGCACGAGGAGCCGGTCCCCCTCCCGGAGGGCCGGCTCCATCGAGTTGCCCCTGACGATCGCGCGCCAGACGCGGCGCGCGGCGGACGCCATGGCCGCGCGGTCAGGCCTTCGAGGCGGCGAAGGCTGCGGCGAACGCCTCGGTCGCCGCGACCAACTCGGCCGCCGCGGCCGCATCGACCGACTGCTTGTTCTTGGAGGCGAGCTTCAGCAGCTTCCAGACCTGGTCGTGCAGGTCGGGCACCTTCGACAGGTGCTCGGGCTTGAAGTAGTCCGACCAGATGACCTGGACCTCGCGCTTCACCTTCTCGGCGTGCTCTTCCTTCACCGCGACCGCGCGCACGAACTTGTTGCGCGAGGCGTGGTCCGTCACCTCGATCTGGCCGAGCAGCTCGACCATGCGGGCCACGGTCTTGGCGGCGAGCACCGCGCCGGACGGGTCGTAGATGCCGCACGGCACGTCGCAGTGGGCGTGCACCTCGACCGCGGCGAACTCGGCGCGGATGGAACGAACGATCGAACGCATGGATCTCCTCACTTTCATGCTCTCTGCTTGCGCGTTAGTTGCTCCAGAAGACGGCGATGGCGACATTGGCGATCGCCAGCAGCCCCACCGCGTGGTAGATGCTCCCCGTGACCTCGGCGCTCCTCCGCCTCGGCCAGGCGAGCACGAGCATGACCGCCACGACGAGGATCTTCACGCCGAACTTGGCGTGGTCGACCGGGTCGCCGCCGTTCGCCGCGGCCGCCTCGACCACGCCGAGCAGCAGCAGGCCGCTGACCAGCTGCAGCAGCGTGCCGTGCACGATCCCCGCGGCGAAGCGCAGGGGCTTGGTGCCGAGCCCGGCGAGGTAGCCGCCGACGACGCTCGCCATGCCGAGGAGATGGATGAAGATGAGCGGGGCTTCCATTGCCTGCACGGGGTCCTCCTTGGGCTGCCTTGATCGGTCGGCCGCGGGTGCGGCACGCCCATACGGTAGCCGACCCCCCGCGGGCGGCGCGCCCACGGTCGGCGGTGCCCCCCGCGGCGTGTAGTGTTCTCGCGATGAGCGAGAGGAAACCGCGCGCCTACAGCGCGTACACCGCCGATGCCCTCCGGCCGCCCGAGGAGGGGGAGGGGGTCGCCTGGCTCGGCAAGCAGCCGTGGGCCAGGGCCACGCCCTTCTACCGCGTCCTCCGCGCCGTCGTCGCCGCGCTCGGCTGGCTCGTCGGCATGCGCGTCCGGAGTCGCGGACTCGAGCGCCTCGCCACCAGCGGTC
Source organism: Chloroflexota bacterium (assembly GCA_041180765.1). GTDB lineage: Bacteria > Chloroflexota > Limnocylindria > Limnocylindrales > Limnocylindraceae > Limnocylindrus. Next base: position 7,265 of record JBEGQU010000033.1, on the reverse strand, counting down.
CGCGCCTGATCGTCGGGGGGCCGCACCGGCGCTACTACGAGGCGTTCGCGCTCGGGGTGGCGATGCCCGCCGAGCCGCGCGTCTGGTGGCTCGGCCTCGGGCCGTTCATCGTCGGGCGCGGCCGCCTCCGCGCCGGACTCCTGCGACGCCTCGGGGGGCTCCTGCCGGTCTGGCGCGGCACCAGCGGCATCGACACGCACCTCGCCGCCGCCACGGCGGTCTTCGCCGCAGGGGCGCACTATGCGGTGATGCCCGAGGGTGGCACCGGCGGACCCGCCGATCGCTTCGCGGAGTTCCGTCCCGGGGCGGCGATCATCGCCATGCGCACGGGCGTGCCGGTCGTGCCGGTCGTCTTCCGCTTCACGCCGCGCCGGATCGGTGCGCCGGGCGTCGAGATCATCGGCCTAGAAGACTGCTCGCCGCTCGCGCCCGGCGAGACTCCGCCGCCGCCGGGATCGCGGGAAGAGCTCGAGCGCGCGGTGGCCTGGAGCGACGCGCTCGCCGATCGCATGGAGCGTGCCTGGCGCGGCACGGTACGATCGCGCGCATGAGCGCCCGCGCCTGCCCCTTCGTCGCCTTCACCGACGATTCCGCGCGCCGCTCGGCGAGCCCCGCGGACGAGCACGGCTGCTTCGCCCAGCGCCCGCCGCTCGCGATCGACCTCGGGCACCAGGCGCGCTTCTGCCTCGGCGGGGAGTTCGCCGCCTGTCCCGCCTTCGCCGCCTGGGCGTCGCGCGAGGCCGCGAAGAGCGTCGACGCCGCTCCCGTCCCGGTCACGCTGGAGGAGCGGCTCGCCGCCAGCGGCGCCACCGGGCGGGGGATCGACCTGGAGGCGATCGCCCGCGGCGAGGAGGTGCCGCTCGCCCCGGCCGAGCCGGTCGACGAGGTCTACGGCGGGTCGGATCCGGAGGGGAGCATCTGGGCCGCCGTGCCCGTGCCGCCACCGCCCCCCGCCGGCGCCGCCGACCGCGAGCGCGAGCGGATCATCCCCCTGCACCGGCGCCGTGACGTGGAAGACGAGTTGCCGAAGCCCCCGATCCGCCTGCCGAAGGCGATCGGCGGCGCGCGGGGGGTCGCCGCGATCATCCTCTGCGCGGCCGTGGCCCTCTTCGCCGCGCCATCGATCTTCAAGGGGATCGGCGGCTTCGTCGCCGCGATCGCCGCCACGCCGACGCCGAGCGCCACCGCCACGCCGACGCCGACCCCCCCGGCGGTCTACCACACGGTGGTGTTCGGCGACACGATGAGCAAGATCAGCACGCTCTACCAGGTGAGCATCGACGCGATCCTCGGCGCCAACCCGTCGATCACCGATCCGGCGAAGATCTACGTCGGGCAGCGGATCCTCATCCCCTCGGTGATCCCGGACGTGACCGCGTCGCCGTCGCCGTAGCGACGGCGGAAGGCTAGCGCGGGGAGAGGTTGATCGCCGAGATCTTCCCGGCCTCGACCTTGAAGACGGCGTCGATCTTCTGGCTCGGCGCGCCCGGGCGCACGACGAGGATGTCGCACTCCACCTGGTGCCCGGTGTCCTTGATCTCGCCGGGGATCATGCGCAGCCCCTTGTCGGCGCGGAGGAACCAGCCGCCGACGCGCTCGTGGCCCTTGAGCAGCTGCACGCTCTCGCCCACGTGGACGCGCATCTCGACGCGCTCGTCGACGAGGCGCAGCGCCCCGTCGCGATCCCCCGCGTTGAGGAGCTCGAAGAATGCGTCGGTGGTGTCTTGGGCGCCCATGCGCTGATGGTACCCTGCCGCGCATGAAGCGCGACGCCCTCGACGCCAGCGGTCTCCTCGCGCGCTTCGCGGCCCTCCACCCCGTCGCCGCGACGGGGATGGGGATCCACGACCACGACGGCTCGTGGCCGGGCGAGGGGCCCGCCGCCGATGCCGCCGCGATCGCCTGGGCCGACGCCGAGGCGGCGCGCCTGCGGGCCCTCGACCCCTCGTCGCTCGGTGCCGACGACCTCGCCGACCGCGACCTCGCCCTCGCCACCCTCGCCGCCGTCCGCTTTGATCGCCTCGAGCTGCGCCCCGCCGCCTGGGATGCGCTCCACGCCGTCTCGGTGGTCGGTGGCGGGCTCTTCCCGCTCGTCGCCCGCAACTTCGGCACGCGCGAATCCCGCATGGCGGCGCTCGCCGCACGCCTCGCCGGGGTCGGCGCCTACCTCGACGGCGCCCTCGCGGCGCTCGTCGGGGTCCCGGCGTTGCGCGTCTCCGCCGACGACGGTGCGCCGCGTCCGCACGGCGGAACCCCGCCGACGGGCGAGATCGAGTTGCCGGCGCGCCCGGTCAGTCGCCTGCACGTGGAGACCGCGATCGCCCAGGCGGCCGGGATCGGCGAGCTCGCCGCGATGGCGGTCGAGGCCTACGGCGCCGAGCTGCAGGGGCCGGCCGACGCGGCGCGCGCCGCCGGGGAGCGCTACGCGGCACGGCTGCGCGACGAGGTGCTGCCGCGCAGCGAGGGAGAGGGGCGCCTCGGCGCGCCGCTCTACGACCGTGCCCTGCGCCACACGCTCTTCGGATCGCACGACCGCACGGCGGTCGCGCACCAGGCGGCGCGCGAGTTCGATGCGGTCCGTGCGCGCATGGTCGAGATCGCGGCGCACATCGCGCCGCGGTGGATCGGCGCCGATCGCGCCGCGGAACTCGCCGGCGACGGCCAGGCGCTCGTCGCGGAGACGCTCCATGCGATCGGCGGGGAGCACAGCGACGCCGCGGCGCTGCTCGATCGCTGCCGCGAGGAGACGGCCCGCTGCGAGGCGTTCGTCCGGCGCACCGGGCTGGTCGACCTGCCCGCCGAGCCGCTCGAGATCGTCTGGACGCCGCGCTTCCTGCGCGCCTACGGTGGCGCCTTCCTCGACGCGCCCGGACCGCTCGACCGCGGCGAGAAGAGCTTCTTCTACGTCACGCCGCCGGCCGACGACGCAACCCCGGAGCAGGTGGAGTCGATGCTCCGCGAGGACAACGACCGGATGCTCGCGCTGCTCGCCATCCACGAGGCGATCCCCGGCCACTACCTGCAGCTCGCCGCCGCGAACCAGAGCGACCGCCCGCTGCGCGCCGCCTTCGGCTCCGGCGTCTTCGCCGAGGGGTGGGCGGTCTACGTGACGCAGGTGATGCTCGACGAGGGCTTCGGGGACGGCGACGGGGCGCTGCTCCTCGTGCACTGGAAGTTCTACCTGCGCTGCATCGCCAACGCGCTGCTCGACATCGGGATCCATGCCGAGGGGCGCGACGAGGCATGGGCGATGGAGCTGATGGTGGGGCGCTCCTGGCAAGAGGCGTCGGAGGCGAAGGCGAAGTACCTGCGCGCCCGGCTCACGGCGACGCAGCTCCCGACCTACTACGTCGGCTCGCTCGGCTGCTGGGAGGTCGAGGACCGGGCCCGCGCCGCAGCCGCCCGCGCCGCCGGCGTCGAGGTGCCGGCCGTGCCGAGCCTCCCCGGCGACCGCCCGGCGACCGCGGGCTTCTCGCGCCCTGCGCACCTGCGGGCGATGCTGTCGCACGGTACGCCGCCGATCCCGCTCCTCGAGCGGCTGATGGGCGTGGCCGCCCCCGGGCGCTAGGCGTCCGCGCCGCCGCCCCCGAGGCGTTCCGTCAGCGGATGTTGCGCTGCGGGCGACCCGAGTCTGGCTCGGGTTCGGCGAACGGCGCGGAGAGCGCGGCGGTCGCCGCGGCGGAGTAGGCCAGGTCGGTGGGGCTCGACGAGCCCTTCACCGTCACCTTGTTCGCGCCCACCGGCGGCTGCGTCGTCGCCGGGAGGATCGAGCGGCCGGGGAGGCGGTGCTCCAGCTTCACCGTGACGTCGTAGTCCTCGCAGAGGTCGAGGAACGGATCCGGGTCCATCGCGTCGGGCGACTTCACGCCCGCGCCGCCCCAGACCCCCTCGGCGATCAGCTCCATCGCCATCACCGGCATGACGCCCGTCTGCCAGGCGACCGGCTGCAGGTTGTAGCGGCCCATCGTCTCCGCGGCATCGCAGACCTGGTAGTGGAAGGTCTCGCGCGGGCGTCCGTCCTTCTTGCCGGAGACGAGCGTGCCGACGATCGCACGGCCGACCATGTTCTTGCCGAGCGTCGACGGGTCCGGCGAGAGGGCGCCGATGACGTCGCGGGGCGCGACTCTCGTCCCCTTGACGTTGATCGGCTCCTTGCCGTCGAGCCCGAGGCGGTGCAGCAGCTGCAGCGTCTCGATGAAGTCCGCGCCGAGGGCGTACTTGAAGGTGATCAGGTCGGCGCTCATCGTGCGCGGGAGCTGCACCACCTCCTCGTGCTCGACGTTGACGCACATCACCGGCCCGACCCCCTCGGGGAAGACGAAGTCCTCGGGTTCGCTGAAGGGTTCGCGCACCTCGATGCGGCCGTTGCGCCAGACGAGCGGCGGGTTGAGGCACTCCTCGATCACCGTCCAGAGGCTGAAGACCGTGGCGAACGGGTAGCCCTCGATGCGGAGGTCGCCGCCGTCGCGGACGTGGACGGCGCTCACCTCGTCGACGGTCCACTTCTTGGCGTAGGCGGCGAAGATGTTCGACAGGCCCGGATCCATGCCCATGCCGACGAGGGCGAGCTTGCCGCGCGCCTCCCAGAGGCCACCCTTCGCCTGCTGGTAGTCCCCGAGCATCTCGCCGGGGACGGTGTAGGGGTTCTTCGGGTCGGGGACCGAGAGGCTCGTCGCCATGTCGATGTAGTGCACGCCGGCCTCGAGGGCGGCGTCGAAGACCGCCGGGACGAAGCGCGGGTCGACCGCGTTGAGCACCAGGTCGGCCTTCGACGAGGCGATCAACTCCTTCAGCTGCCCCGCGTCGCCCGCGTCGACCTGCGCCACGGAGTAGTCGGCCCCGACGGCGTGCGCCACCGATTTGGCCCGCTCGAGCGAGTAGTCCGCGAGGGTGAGCTTGCCGAGCCACTTGCGGCCCTTCAGGAGGTGGGCGATCGCCTCGCCGACCGTGCCGGTGCCGACCAACAGGACGTTCATGGTCCGATGCCTTTCACGCGGGGGCCCAATGGTGTCGGGCTGCACCCGCACCGGGGAGACCTCCGAGGCCTCTACCCGGCTGCTGCCCCCACCCTAGCCCGCCCCCCCGGGGGGTCGTCAAACGCATCGGGGAACGGGTCCCGCGGGGGTAGAATGGCGGTGGAGCGCCGCAGCAGAGCGGCGCCCGAGCCCGGAGGTCCGCATGGAGACCCTTCTCCCGATCTTGATCGTCGTCGGCATCCTCGCCCTCGTCGCGATCAGCGCCTACAACGGGCTGGTCACCGGACGCAATCGCGTCGACGAGGCCCTCGGCCAGATCCAGGTGCAGTTGAAGCGCCGCTATGACCTGATCCCGAACCTCGTCGAGGCGGTGAAGGGACAGCAGGGCTTCGAGAAGGGGGTCCTCGAGAGCGTCACCCGGGCCCGCGCCGCGGCGGTGAGCGCCGGCGAGTCGGGGAGCGCCGCCGACCAGGCGAAGGCCGAGAACCTGCTCACCGGCTCGCTGCGCACCCTCTTCGCGAACGTCGAGGCCTATCCGACGCTGCGCTCGAACGAGAACGTGATGCAGCTCCAGGAGCAGCTCGCCTCGACCGAGAACCAGATCGGCTTCAGCCGGCAGCACTACAACGCCTCGGTGCTCTCGTACAACAACTCGGTGCAGTCGTTCCCCGGCGTGATCTTCGCGCGGGCCTTCGGCTTCGCCGTTCGCGACTTCTTCGATGCGCCGGACGCCGAGGAGGCCGCGCCGCAGGTCAAGCTCTCCTAGCGGGGGCGGGCACATGGCGACCTTCTACGATCTCGCCGCGGAGAACCGCCGCCGCTCCCTGCTGCTCGTGCTCATCGTCGTGGCGATCCTCGTCGCGCTCGCGACGAGCGCGGGGATCGCCCTGACCGGCACGGTCGACAGCGCACTGCCGTTCACCGGCGTCTCGTTCCTGCTCGGCTTCCTGCTCACGCTCGGCGCCTGGTTCGGCGGCGATCGGGCGGTGCTCGCCGCGGCGGGCGCCAAGCCGCTCGACCCGCAGGCCGGGCTCGAGGAGCAGCAGCTCGACAACATCGTCACCGAGCTGAGCCTCGCGGCGAACCTCCCGAAGCCGAAGGTCTACGTGATCGACGACACGGCGCTCAACGCCTTCGCCACGGGGCGCGACCCGGCACACGCGAGCGTCGCGGTGACCCGCGGCCTCATGGCGAAGCTCGACCGCGAGGAGATGGGCGGCGTCATCGGCCACGAGCTCTCGCACGTGCGCAACTTCGACATCCGCTACGGGCTGCTCGTCGCGGCCCTCGTCGGCTCGCTCGCGCTCCTCTCCGACCTCATCCTGCGCTACGCCTTCTGGGGCGGAGGGCGCCGCCGCTCCGACGACCGCGAGGGGGGGAACGCGCTGCAGGCGCTCTTCGTCGTGCTGGCCATCGTGCTCGCCGTCCTCGCACCCATCGCGGCGCGGATGGTGCAGCTGGCCGTCTCGCGACAGCGCGAGTACCTCGCCGACGCCTCGGGGGTCGAGCTGACGCGCAACCCCGAGGGGCTTGAGCGGGCCCTGGCGAAGCTCGCGGGCGACAAGGAGGTGCTGGAGGTCGCGACCAAGGCGACGGCCCACCTCTACATGGTCAACCCCGTGAAGCGCTTCGAGGCCCGTGCAGCCGGCTTCCTCGCGACGCATCCGCCGATCTCGGATCGGATCAACCGCCTGCGCGCCCTCCGCGGTGCGCGGCCGCTCGCGGCAGCATCGGAGTCCTGACCCGCAGCGCGACGTCCCCTAGAGCGCGGCGCAGGAGCAGAAGAAGTTTCGGTCGCCGTAGGCCCCGTCGACGCGGCTGACCGAGGGCCAGAACTTCCGCTCGTGGAGCCATGGCGCGGGGAACGCCGCCTCGCGCCGGTCGTAGGGGTGGGGCCACTCGTCTCCGGCCACGGCCGCGGCGGTGTGCGGCGCGTGGGCGAGGGGGCTGTCGTCGTGCGTCCACTCGCCGCGCTCGATCTTCGCCGCCTCGGCACGGATGGCGACCATCGCCGCGCAGAAGCGGTCGAGTTCCGCCTTGGACTCCGATTCGGTCGGCTCGATCATCAGCGTCCCGGCCACGGGCCAGGAGACGGTCGGCGCGTGGAAGCCGTAGTCCATCAGGCGCTTGGCGATGTCTCCCGCCTCGACCCCGCTGGTGGCCTTGAGCTGGCGGACGTCGACGATGCACTCGTGCGCCACCCGCTTCTGCGCGCCGCGGTAGAGCACGGGGAAGCTGCGCTGCAGCCGCTCCGCCACGTAGTTCGCGTTGAGGATGGCGGCTCGGGTG
>JBEGQU010000032.1:0-4026 GCA_041180765.1 Chloroflexota bacterium | reverse complement strand
GGTGCGGCACGACGAGGCCGACGAAGCCGACGAGCCCGGCGAGGGCGACGGCGGCCGCCGTGGCGAGCGAGGCGAGGGCGACGGCGATGCGGCGCTCGCGGCGCACGTCGACGCCGAGGTGCGTCGCCGCCTCGTCACCCAGGAGGAAGGCGGCGAGCGGGCGCCCCCGCAGGGCGAGGAGCGCCGTGGCCGCGGCAATCGGCAGGGCGGCGGCGAGGAGGCGCGGCCAGGTGGCGCCGTCGAGACCGCCGAGCAGGAAGCCGAAGATCGCCCGCAGGTTCGCCCCGCTCACGAGCATCACCAGCGAGAGGGCGGCGGCGAGCAGCGAGGCGACCGCGTAGCCGACGAGCAGCACCCCGGCGATCCGCTCCTCGCCGCTGCCGACGCCGGCGATCGACCAGACGAGGGCGACCGAGGCGAGTGCGCCGGCGAAGGCGGCGAGCTGCACTCCGCCGAGCTCCCAGGCGACGCCGCCGATCGGCACGAGGATCGCGAGCGCCGCGCCGAGCGCCGCGCCGCTGCTCGTGCCGAGCACGTACGGGTCGGCGAGCGGGTTGCGCAGCAGCGACTGGAAGGCGGCACCGGAGACGGCGAGCGCCGCGCCGACGGCGGCCGCGGCGAGGATACGTGGCGCGCGCAGGTCGACGACGATCGCGCTGGCCGCCGCCGTCACCGGCTCGCCCGCCGCGATGCCGAGGCGCTGCGCGAGCGCCGCGAGCACCTCGCCGGGAGCCAGGTTCGCCGTGCCGCTGCCGAGCGCGACGATCGCGAGGGCGACGAGGGCTGCGGCGCCGACGGCCGCGAGGCGTCGCGGCGTCACTGCGGCAGCTGGATCTCGGGGTGGATCGCGGCGATGAGCGCGCGGAGCGCTTCGGCGATGCGCGGCCCCGGCGTGCTCACGAGATCGCCGTCGATCGGCAGGATCTTCCCGTTCCCCACCGCGGGGAGCGCCTCCCAGCCCGGGCGCGCGGCGACCGCCTCGGCGGTCGTGCCGTACGCCGCATCGCCGAGCAGGATCACCTCGGGCTGCGCGGTGATCAGCGCCTCGAGCCCGATCTCGTAAACGCCGTTCGCACCGCTCGTGACCGGCTCGCCGCCGGCGCGCTCGACGAGCTCGACGGCATAGTCGTCGGGGGCGAGGCCGTAGATCGCCCCGGTCGCGTCGATCTCGTAGAAGACGCGCGGTCGCACGGCCCCCTGCACGGCGGCCGCGAGCGCGTCGAGGTCGGAGCGGATCCCCGCCACGAGCGTGGCGGCGGCAACGCTCCGGCCGGCCGCGTCGCCGACCAGCTGCAGCGAGGCGAGCACGCCGTCGATCCCCTTCGGGTCGACGACGACCACCGGAACCCCCGCACCCTGGAGCGCGGCGATCACCTCGGCGGGGGTGAAGTCCGAGCCCCCGGCGAAGACCAGGTCCGGGCTCATCTCGAGGATCGCCTCGACGTTCGTCTCGACGTAGTCGGCGACGATCGGCACCGACTCGAGCTCCGGAGGGGTGCAGGGGCAGTCGGCCCGGCCGACGACGTGGTCGGCGAGGTTCAGCTCGGCGAGCGTCTCGAGGCTGGCCGGCGTCAGGGCGACGATCTGCTGCGGCTCCGCGGGAATCGTCACGCGACTCCCCGCGTCGTCGGTCACGGTGCGCGGGTAGGGTGCCTCGGTGACCGGGGTGCCGCTCGCCGGCGGCAGCGAGCCGGTCGCCGCCCCACCGCACGAGGCGGCGACGAACGCCAAGAGCAGCGCGACGAGCGCGGAGCGCTGGGTGGTGCGCGACAACGAGACCATTGCATCCTCCCTTGCCTCGAGGGCTGATCGCTTCTGCCGCGTGTCCGGCGACCGGACTCTGGGATCGCTCCCAATTACCGTTGCGGGACAGTGCCGGATTCTCACCGGCTTCGCGTCCACGCGGCGTTGACGGCGCCACCTTAGCAGATACGTGCGCCGTACGGCCGCGATGCCACCGTCGCACGACGCCGCACCGCCCCCGCCCGAGGTGTGCATGCTCGTCGCGCTCCTGCTCGCCGCCGGCGTCACGACCACGACCGGCGGGCTCCCAGCGCGGACCACCGCGCGCGAGGCGGCCGTCTTCGCCAACCGCACCGCCTTCACCGCCCCCTGCACCGACTTCTTCTCGTCGGCCGCCGCGCGGCTCGCCGCACAGGCGACGCGCAGCCTCGCGGCACTCGGGTGGAGCACGCTCGGTGCCGTCGGACCGGCGTTCACCGAGCCGGCGGCGCTCGCGGCCGTCTCCGGCGTGAGCGCCTTCTACGTGCAGAGCCATGGTGACCACTACTGGGATCCGGTGGCGCACGGGCGCTCGTCGGGCGTGCGCGCCGATGCGGGACGCTGCGAGAACGCGCCGAAGATCGTCGCCAACGAGATCGCCGCTGCGCGCGCGGGCGCGGCGCCGGCGCGGCTCGTGGTCATCGCCAGCTGCCACAACGGCGAGGCGCGCTCGACGCTCCCCGACGCGTTCGGCATCGCGCGGCACCGCAGCGAGCCGGGCGAGGAGGGCCCGTCGAGCTTCTACGTCGGCTACGTCGGCGCCGCCTGGCAACGGCAGATGCTGCGCTTCGAGGGGGCGTTCTGGGCGGCGCTGCTCGACGGCGAGTCCGCGGGGAGCGCGTTCGACCGCGGGCTCCTGTCGGGCTTCAACCCTGCGCGCCTCGACCCGCAGTGGTGGGGCGCCTACGACTACCGCCCGGTCGCGCCGCAGCAGATCCCCCCGTACCGCCCGGGCCAGCGCCGTGGCTAGGCACCGGGCGGCCGGTGCGGCGCTCGCGCTCGCCGCCGTCGCGTCGCTCGGGGCCTGCGCCGCCCCCGCGAGCGTCCGCGCCCCGGATGCACCGCGCCCGATCACGGCGCGCGAGTCGGGCGCGGCAGCCGGTGCGGCGCGGCGGTTGGCGCTCCTGCTCGTCGAGCCGTTCCCGCTCGCCGCGACGACCGCCGTCCCGGCGACGATCGTCATCGAGGCGGGTGAGGCGCTCGTCGAACAGCGCCTCGAGGCGCCGGACGGCGCGACCCTCACGGTGCGCACCGCGCCGGACGGCGCGCTGCGCCTCCTCGCACGGGGCGGCGTGCCGACTGGCGGCCCCGCGCTCGGCGAGACAGCGCTCGTCGCGCGCGGACTGCTCCACCTGCGGGCACTCGGCATCGGACTCCCCGCCGGCCCGCCGCTGATCGAGGTGGCGGGCGGCCGCCGCGTCCTGCTCTGGGAGCGCCGCGTCGACGGCGTGCCGGTCGAGGGGGATGCGCTGCGGCTCGTGCTCAGCCGCTCCGGCGCGCTCGTCGGCGTCTCGCGCCCCGCCCCGGCACCGCTCGCCGGCGCGCCCGCTCCGATGGCGCGCGCCGATGCGACGGCGGCGGGCGCCGCAGCGCAGCGCCTCCTCGGCACCGGGCGCGTCGAGGGCACGCCCGTGCTGGCCTGGGTCGCCCCCGGGCGGGGCGGCGGAGACGAGCCGCTGGAACTGCCGCGACGGCTCGCCTGGGTCGTGGCCGGGACGCTCGGCGACGGGACGCCCTGCGCGCTGCACCTCGACGCGGCGACGCTCGAGCTGATCGGCTGGGACTGGGCCCCCTAGGCGCTGCGGCGCGCCGCCCCGGGGCTAGCCGCGCGCGAGGGCCTCGCCGTGGGCGAGGAGCTCGTCGCGGAGCGCGGCGGTGGTCGCCTCGGCGTAGACGCGCACGAGCGGCTCCGTACCGCTGTAGCGCACGAGGAGCCAGCTGCCGTCGGCCACGAAGAACTTCACGCCGTCGCCGGTGCCGAGCGGCACGGCGCGCACCGCGTGGGCGCCGATCGTCGACGGCGGCGCGGCGACGAGGTCGCGCGCGAGCCGCTCCTTCACCGCCGGGTAGGCGGCGCGGTCGATGTGCACGTCGATCCGCAGGTAGAACGAGGCGCCGGCGATCTCGGCGACGTGCGCCATCACCGCGCTCATGCTGTGGCGGCCCGCGGCGCGCTCGCGCACGAGGAGGTCGAGCAGCAGCAGGTCGGCGAAGATCCCGTCGCGCTCGGGGAGGTGCATCGCG
>JBEGQU010000031.1:0-5100 GCA_041180765.1 Chloroflexota bacterium | reverse complement strand
CCGCTGGCGCTCCGCCAGGCCCTGCGGGAGATCGCGTCACCCAGCGGACCGCTCGATCCCGACCCGCGCCTCATGCTGACCGGCGGGGCCGAGCGGCTGGAGGGGGCGGCACGGCTGCTCTCCCGCTCGCTCGGCATGCCGCTGCGACTGGTGGAGATCGGGGCGAGCGCCGGACGCCTCATCGACGCCTGGCCTGACGGTCGCAGCAGCGCGATAGAGGAGCCCGCCGCCGCACTCGCCCCCCGAGATGCCGCCGAGCGACGGCGTCGCGGCGATGCCGCGCTCGCGGCGGGGCCGCTGCGCGATCGCGCGGAGATCGCCGACCGCCTCGGCGACCTGGCCGAGAGCCCGGAACGGGGTCGCGACGGGCTGGGCAGCGCGCTTCGGGTCGTCGCGATCGGCGACGCCCTCCGCCGCCTTGCCGACCTTCCGAGCGTCGCGAGCCGGGCGGTCGGCACCCCCGTGATCGTCGTGGGCGCCGCCGCCGCCGCGGTCCTCGACGGTGCCCTCCCCATCGAGGCGCTTGCCCCCGTCTGCGCGCCGGGTACTGCGCGCATGCTCTTCGAGCCGACCGGGACGATCGCGGCGCTCGGCGACCCCAGCGTCGAGGATGGCAACCCGGCAGAGGGAGACGATCTCGCGCGGGCGGTCGCGCGCGCGCTGCTCCTGCCTGTCGAGCGCGGCAGCCGCCAACCGGCGGCGCGCTCCGTCCCGGGATCTGTCCGCCTGCTCCCCGCCGTGCCGCCCCCGGATCGATTCATCCTCGGTCGTAGCCTGATCGGCGATGCGGTCGCGGGCAGGGTCGTCGCCTTCGACGCCGAGCCGGATAGCCAGGGGTGGGAGGCTGCGCGGACCGCCGGCATCCTCGCCGTCTTCGCCGCGTCGCCGGAGACGGTCCTGCGCGCCCGTGCGGTCGGCGTGCGCGGCATCATCGTGCGCTCGTTGAGCGACGGCGAGCGCGAGGCGCTGGCCGCCTCGCTGGAGCGCCGCATCGCCGCCGCGGTCGCGACCGAGCCCTTCGGCCTGCTCGTCCTCGACGGCCGACGTCCGGCGCCCCAGGGGATCGACCTGCGGCTCCTCGACGGCATCGACGTGGTGCTGAGCGGGGAGCCGGCGGGCGTGGCGTTCCCTGCCGGCCGGCTCCCGAAGGGGGCATCGGACGCGCCGGGAGATGCGGACGTCGCGATCGTCGGCGGCCCCCACGAGGGGCGGCTCGGCGCCTGGCTCGGCCTCGACGTCACCTCCGGCACCCACCCCCTCGCGCGGGTCCGCCTTGGCGCCGAGGAGCACCAGATTCCCCTCGGCGACCTACGTCGCCTGGTGGCGTGAGCTCCCTCACCCTGCCCCTCGTCGATCTCGCCGCGACGGAGATGCTCGGCGCGGCGATCGCGGCAACGCTCCTGCCGGGCGACCGCGTCCTTCTCTCGGGCGATCTCGGGGCGGGGAAGACCACGCTCGCACGGGCGATCGGCACCTCGCTGGGCGCCGTACCGCCCCTCGCCTCGCCGACCTTCGTCCTCGTGTCGGAGCACGCCGGCCGCCTGCCGATCTGGCACGGCGATGCTTATCGCCTAGATCCCGGGAGCGATCCGCGGCTCGCCGGGTTCGTCGACGAACGTCAGGCCGGTGGCGTGACGATCCTCGAGTGGCCGGAGCGGGTACTGCTGCCTCCCGATCCGCGCGACCTGCAGATTCGGCTCGAGATGCGGGCCGGAGACGAGCGACGGGTGCATATCGACGCCGCGGACCTGCCGCGACTCGAGCAGATTGCGAACGGGTTCCGGGGTGGGCAGTGAGCGGCGCCGAGCACCCGAGCCTCCTGGTGCTCGACGGTTCGCTCGGCGAGCCGCTCGTCGCACGGGTCGACCTGGATGGATCCGCGGGGAGGCGCATCCGCGTGGCCGCACCCTCGGATCGCGAGAAGGGGCCACTGCCGTCGATCGATGCGCTCTTCTCGGGTGCCGACGAGCGCCGGCGCATCGTCGCCGTGATCGCCGGCCGCGGGCCGGGTAGCTATACCGGCGTGCGAAGCGTCGCGAGCGCAGCGCTCGGTGCCTCGCGCGGGCTCGGAGTGCCGCTGCTCTCGGTCTCCTCGCCCGCAGCGCTCTACCGCGCACTCGGCACGGAGGCCAGGTTGCCGATCGGTGCGCGCGAGGCCCTGCTCGTCGATGCCGCGGGGGTGCGCGTCGTCTCGAACGGCGCGCGATCCCCGGTGCCGACACTCGGGGAGTGCGGTTCGGCATTCGCTGCGGCGATCTGCGACCTCGCCTGGGACGACGTCGAGCGACTGATGGCTGGCGAGGTGCCGCCATCCGAACCGTTCGAGATCGATTACCCCGCCGCGCCACGCGGAGTGGCATGAGCACGGTGCGCATCACCCCACTCGGCCTCGACGACCTGCCAGAGGTCGAGCGCATCGAGGGCGCGAGTTTCGCCGCTCCGTGGCCGCCGGATGCGTATCGGACCGAGCTGACCGAGAACCGCCTCGCGCGCTACGTCGCCGCGCGAGACGGCGCCGCGCTCGTCGGATTCGCGGGGATCTGGCTGATGGTCGACGAGGCGCATGTGGCGACGATCGCCGTCGAGCCAAGCGCGCGCGGTCGCGGAATCGGGACGTTGCTGCTGCTTGCCCTGCTGGAGGAGGCCCGTCGCGGCAACGCGCGCGTGGCGACCCTCGACGTGCGCGTCTCCAACCTCGCCGCACAGGGTCTCTACGCCCGCCTTGGCTTCGTCGAGGCGGGTCGCCGGCGACGCTACTACGACGACAACCGCGAGGATGCGCTGATCATGACGACGGCGGAGTTGGGCGATCCACGCCAGCGCGCGCGCGAGGCGCTTGCGCGCGCGAACCTGGCCGCCGGCAGGCGGCTTCCGGACGCCTCGGCATTCGACGCCGCGGCGGAGGCGCCGTGAGCCGCGCACCCCTGCCGCGGTTGATCCTCGCCGTCGAGTCGAGCTGCGACGAGTCGGCGGTCGCCCTCGTCCGCGACGGGCGAAGCGTGCTCGCCGAGCGCGTGGCCAGCCAGGCGGCGCTCCACGCCGCCGCGGGGGGCGTGGTCCCCGAGGCGGCGGCTCGCGCCCATCACCGTCACCTTCCGCACCTGCTCGACGAGGTCCTCGCGGAGGCCGAGGCGCTCGGCTGTGCCGACGAGATCGGCGCCGTCGCCGTCACCGCGGGCCCCGGGCTCATCGGCTCGCTCCTCGTCGGTACCGGCGTCGCCGCTGCCTGGGCCTGGGCGCGGGACCTCCCGCTGCTCCCGACGAACCACCTCGAGGGACACTTCCGCGCCGCCTGGCTCGACGCGGCTGGGGGGTCGTCGCTGGCCACCCTCCCCGCGGTCGGTCTGATCGTCTCCGGTGGGCATACGCTGCTCGTTCGGGTCGACGCAGGCGGCGCGAGCAGCATCCTCGGGAGCACGATCGACGATGCGGCGGGGGAGGCCTTCGACAAGATCGCTCGCCTCCTCGGCCTGCCGTACCCCGGGGGCGCCGCGCTCTCCGCCCTCGCTGCGGGCGCCCCCGCGGGAGCGCCGCTGCGCCTTCCCGTCGCTCGCACCAGCGCTCCGTACGACCTGTCGTTCAGCGGGGTCAAGACCGCCGCGGTGCGGCTGGCGCTCGAAGCCATCGGCCTCGACCCCTCGACGCCAGGGCGTGCCGCTGCGCTGACCCGGCTGTTGGCTGAGCGTCCTGTCCCCGAGCCGGAGCGACGCCGCATCGCGGCTGCCGCCGAGTCCGCGATCGTCGGCGCGATCGTCGAGCGCGTCGACCGTGCCCTTGCCGAGACACCCGGCGCCACGCTCGTCGTCGGGGGCGGCGTCGCCGCGAACGCACCGCTCCGCGCGGCGCTGTCCGCGGTCGCCGCCTCCCACGGCAGGCCGCTCGCGGTGCCCCCCGTCGCCTGGTGTACCGACAATGCGGCGATGATCGGCGCGGCCGCGCACGCCGCGCTCGCCGAGGGGCGTGCCCGCCTGCTCGATCCCGCGGCGGGGCTCCGCCCGGTCGCCTCCTGGCCCTTCGGCACCATGGTGCCGGCATGAAGCGGGGACGCAGCACGGTCGATGGGCACGAGGCGAAGCGCCGCCTGAGCCAGAACTTCCTGCGCGACCTCGATGCGCGCGACGCGATCGCCGCCGCGACGGGTGCCACGGCGGGAACGTGCGTGCTCGAGATCGGCCCTGGGCTCGGAGCCCTGACAGAGTCGCTTCTCGGCCGCGGCGCGCGCGTCGTCGCCGTCGAGATCGACGATGACCTCATCCCGCGGCTGCAGCAGCGCTTTGCCGCGGAGATCCGCAGCGGCTCGCTCACGCTCGTCCACGGCGACGCCCTGCAGGTGGATCTCGCCGCGCTGGTTCCGTCGGAGGGAGCCTGGCACGTTGCCGCGAACATCCCGTACCACGTCACCAGCCCCCTGCTGCATCGCCTCCTCCTGTTGCCGAATCCCGCCGAGCGCATCGTGCTCCTCGTGCAGCTCGAGGTCGCCGAGCGTGTCGCGGCCCCGATAGGGGATTGGTCCTACCTCACGGCGTTCGTGCAGGCGCGCACGGCGCCGCGGATCCTGCGGCGGGTGCCGCGGGAGGCCTTCGAACCGGAGCCGAGCGTCGACTCCGCCGTGCTTCTCCTGGAGCGTCGGAGCGGACCGGATGCGCTCGACCTGGACGCCACCGACGAGGACCGCCTCTGGCGTCTCGTCCAGGGTGGGTTCCAGGAGCGCCGCAAGAAGCTGCGCAATGCACTGCCGCGCGCGCTGCACCTGCCCCCCGGCCGGATCGCCGATGCGCTCGCGACGGCGGGGCTCAGCCCGGACCTTCGCGCACAGGCCCTGGGGATGGCGGAGTGGCTGCGCCTGCTCGACGCCCTCCCCGACCTTGCGCCGCTCGAGGCGCCCGCCCCCGCCCGGCGCTACAGCACCTACGGAGATCCGCCGGCGGCGCGGCGCGGCGAACATCGGCGCTCGATCGTCGGCCCCCCCGGTGACGGTACGGTGGAGGAGCGGGCGCCCGGGAAGGTCAATCTCACGCTGGCGATCGTCGGAAGGCGCGACGACGGCTATCACGAACTGCACTCGGTGGTCGCCCCGCTGCGCTACGGCGATACGCTCTC
>JBEGQU010000030.1:0-3418 GCA_041180765.1 Chloroflexota bacterium | reverse complement strand
ACCACACCAACGTCGTGCTCACGATCGCCACCGACTTCGTGCTCGCCGGGCTCGACTGCATCCCCGACCCCGCCGAGCGGGCGCGGGTGGCGGCGCGCCTCACCGAAACGGGGCGCGAGCTGATCGCGCTCGACCGGCGGCAGGTCGCCGAGTTCGCCGGGAACGCCCTCGAGCTGACCGGCGGCCGTGGGCGGGTGCTCGCCCTCTCCACCCGGGCCGCCGCGGCCCTGCGCCCCGACCAAGTCGCCGCGATCGAGCACTCCGCCGCCCTCCTGCCGATCGCCATCCCCACCGTCGAGATGTCGGGGGGCTCGGTGCGCTGCATGCTCGCGGGGATCCACCTCCCCCCGAAGCGCCCCGCGGCACCCGAGGCGCCGGGGGCGACGGGGGCGCCCGCGCCCGGCGCCGCCGCCTGACACCCGCCCGGGTCGCCGCCGGGGCCGCCCCTGGGGCCGTCGAGCCCCGCGGTGCCGGGGCCGCGCTTCCCAACCTCGGCGATCTCTGGCAAAGTTAACGGCAGCGGGGTCCAAAGAGCCCCGGGAGTTATTGAGGTGAACCAAATGGCTGTTGCCAAGAAGAAGGCGGCCAAGCCGGCCGCCGTCGTCGCCGCCGCTCCGGCCGCGCCGAAGAAGAAGGCCGCGAAGAAGGCCGTGAAGAAGGCTGCGCCGAAGAAGGCCGCCGCCAAGAAGGCTGCCGCCCCGAAGGCGAAGAAGGCCAAGAAGTCGAAGAAGGCCGCTGCCCCGAAGGCCGCCGCCGCCCCGAAGCCGGCCGCGTCGAGCGGCTGGAGCATCTTCGGCAAGTAAGCCGCCGCGCGCGGCGCGCATGCGCGCGGCGCGAAGTCGCTGACTCGAACACCCCGCCCGAACGGGCGGGGTGTTCTTTTTGCGCGCGGTTGCGCGCGACTTCGCGGCGTCGCGCGTGCGCGCGCCTTGGTGGCGCACGGCGTCGCGTCGCGCTATGATCGCGGCGTCGCCTCGGTGGCGGCGCGCATCGAGAGCACCGGAGAGATTCAGCTCGACGAAGGTGCGGCAACCAACGGATCCCCAACCCGGGGGCCGAAACGGTGCCAACGCTGAGTGGCGATGCGGACGGGTCTGCAGGCAGGCCGTGGCGGAAGCGCCGCGCGCCGGCACGCATGCCCCAGGCGCCGGCCCACGCCGGTCGAACTGGGAGGAACGGGCAGTGGCAACGAGCAGCACCCCCGGCGGCGCCACGGGCGCCAAGATTGTTACAGCAGAGTCGGTGACGATCGGGCACCCCGACAAGCTCTGCGACCAGATCAGCGACAGCATCGTCGACGCCCTGCTGGCGCGCGACCCGTACGCCCGCTGCGGCGTGGAGGCGGCGGCGAGCAGCGACGAGGTGTGGGTGTTCGGCCAGGTCGAGAGCGCCGACCCGCTGAGCGCGACGGAGATCGTGGCGATCGCCCGGCGCGTGATCCGCGAGATCGGCTACGAGAGCGCCGCCGAGGGGATCGACCCCGACACGTGCACGATCAGGGTGACGATCGACCCGCAGAGCCGCGACATCGCCCAGGGGGTCGACCTCGGCGGCGGCGAGCTCGGCGCCGGCGACCAGGGGATCATCTACGGCCTGGCGACGAACGAGACGCCCGAGCTGCTCCCCGCGCCGGTCGTCTGGTCGCGACGGCTCACCGTCGCGCTGCGGAAGGCGCGCGAGGACGGCTCCATCCCGTGGCTGCGCCCCGACGGCAAGGCGCAGGTCTCGGTGCGCGTCGTCGACGGCAGGGTCGAGGGGATCGACGCGGTCGTCCTCTCGGCGCAGCACCGCGCGAGCGCCTCCGACGCCGAGATCCGGCGCGAGCTCGAGTCGCTGGTGCGCCGCGAACTCGGCGACCTGCTGCTCCCCGACGCGAAGCTGCACATCAACCCGACCGGCCGCTTCGTCGTCGGCGGGCCGCTCGCCGACTCCGGCCTCACCGGGCGCAAGATCGCCGTCGACACCTACGGCGGGATCGGCCGCCACGGCGGCGGCGCCTTCAGCGGCAAGGACGCGACGAAGGTCGACCGCTCCGCCGCCTACGCGGTACGGCACGCCGCGGTGAACGTCGTCGCCGCGGGCCTCGCCGACCGCTGCGAGATCTCGGTCGCCTACGCGATCGGCGTCGTGCACCCCGTCGCCTTCTCGGTCGACACGTTCGGCACCGGCTCGATCCCCGACGAGCGGATCGCCGAGCTGGTGCGCACGCACTTCGACTTCAGCCCGGCGGGGATGATCGAGCGCTTCGGCCTGCGCCGGCCGATCTACGCCGCCACGGCCCGCGAGGGGCACTTCGGGCACGCCGAGTTCCCCTGGGAGCGGCGCGACGTGGCGCCAGCCCTCCGCGCGGCGGTCGGCCGCTAGCGGAGGCGGGCGGCGAGCCCCTCGACGATGAACCAGCCGGGCTGGCTCCGCACGGGGTCGAGCCAAGCCCCAGGGATCGCCCGCGCGCCGAAGCGGATCCCCGCGAGGCCGCCGGCGATCGCGCCCGTGGTGTCGGTGTCGCCCCCGTACGAGATGGCGGTCTCCACCACGTCGCGGAAGTCGGCGCCCTCCTGGAGCGCCAAGAGGGCACTCACGAGGCTGTCGGCCACGTAGGCGCCCCCGAGAGCGACCTTCAACTCGAGGCAGCTGCCGATGAGGCGCTCTCGCGCGGGATCGGCGGCATAGACCGCCCGGAGCCGCTCCTGGGCCCGCTCGAGGGCGGGCACCGGATCGGCGCCGGCGAGCAGCTCGCGGGCGACGAGGGTGTAGAGCGCCGATGCGACGGCCACCCGTGGATGCCCGTGGGTCACCCGGGTCGCCTCCTCGGCGCGGGCGACCAGCTCGGCGTCGCTGCGGCCGTCGCCGAGGAGCGCGACGGGGAGGATGCGCATGAGCGAGCCGTTCGACTGCGCGCGATCGTCTGCCGGGCCGGCCTCTGCTGCCGGTACCCCGTCGCGGAGGCGCCGGAACGCATGGGTGATCGTGATCCCAGTGTCGAAGCAGACGCCCCCCGAGGTGTACTGCGCGTCTTCGTACCAAGCGAGGAAGCGCCGCGCCTGGTCCTCGAGGTCCCAGCCGACCTCGAGCATCGATTCAAGGAGGGCAAGGGTCATCGACCCGTCATCGGACCAGGTGCCGGGTGGCTGGTGGTGCGCGCCGAAGCCGATCGCGAGGGTCGGTCGGGGCGCGGTGTGCGCCGGCTGGAACTCCCACGGCACGCCGATCGCGTCGCCGACGATGACGCCGAGCAGCCCGCCGACGCGACGATCGGCCTGCGAGACCCCGTTGTCGCGGGCGGTCATGCGAACTGCCGCTCGCAGGCCGGGCAGGCATAGCGGGGCTCCGGCGCCCCGGGGGCGGACGACACGACGCAGCCGCCGAGGACGATCTCGCCGCGCGCCGCCGCGAGGATCGCCTCGCCCGCGGGCATCCC
>JBEGQU010000029.1:0-3143 GCA_041180765.1 Chloroflexota bacterium | reverse complement strand
CGAGAATCCCCGTGGGGTCCTCCCACTCGGGAAAGCCGAGGAGTGACTCGACCGAGAGGATCAGCGTCATCTCGCCGCTCGCGCCGCTGGAACTTCGCTCTTCGGCGATCGCACGAAGCGTATCGATGGTGTACGAGAGGCCCGGGCGGTCGAGCTCGATGCGACTCATCTTGAATGCGGGATTCCCGGCGATCGCAAGCTGGACCATGTGGCAGCGAACCTCGGGATCGGTCACCCGATCACCGACCTTGTGCGGCGGCCGGGCGGCGGGGACGAAGAGCACGTGCTCCAGGCCGAGCAGGTCGTACGCCGCCTGGCCGAGCGCAAGGTGGCCGTCGTGGATCGGATCGAACGTGCCGCCGAGGATCCCGATGCCGCCCACCGTCAACCCTCGCTCTCGCCGCGCGGCACCAGGTCCATCTCGAGCGCCTCGGCCGCCTCCGCCGCATCGAGGAGCTCCCCCTCGTCGAGGTCCTCCCAGTCCATCTGCAGGTCGCCGATGCGCACCGAGTCGCCGGTGCGACAGCCCGCACGACGCAGCGCCGCCTCGATCCCCTGGCGCACGAGCTCGTGCTGGAATCGCTCCGCGGACTCCTCGCGCCCGAAGTCGGTCTGGTGCACGAGGCGCTCGATCGCCTTCCCCTTCACGCGGAACGCATCCCCCTCGCGCACGATCTCGAAGCCGCGGGCGGCAACCGGCTCGATGCGGTGCACGACGATCCCCGCCGGCTCCGTCGGCTGGGCCAGCGTCTCGGCATCGGGGAGGAGCCGGGCGAGCTCCGCACGGAGCGCGGCAATCCCCTCGCCGCCATGGCCACCCGCGGCAGAGCAGGCGATGGCGGGCAGCCCGAGGGCCGCGAAGCGGGCGGTCAGGTCGGCCACGCGCTCGCGCGCCTCGGGGCGGTCCACCTTGTTCAAGACCACGAGCGTGGTCTTCCCCAACAGCGCCTCGTTGTGGGCGCGCAGCTCGCCCCGGATGGTCTCGGCGTCGCGGAACGGATCGGCGGCACTCGCATCCACCACGTGGACGAGCACCCGGGTGCGCGCCGCATGACGCAGGAAGGCAAAGCCGAGGCCGGCGCCGAGCGAGGCACCCTCGATCAAGCCGGGGAGGTCGGCGACGGTCGGTCGCCGACCGTCCTCGTAGCCGAGGTCGAGCACGCCCAGGTTCGGCTCGAGCGTCGTGAAGGGGTAGTCGCCGATCTTCGGCTGGGCGGCGGTGAGCGCGGCGAGGAGGGTCGACTTGCCTGCATTCGGCAGGCCCACGAGGCCGATGTCGGCGATGAGCCGCAACTCGAGGCGCACCTCCCGCGACTCGCCCGGCTCGCCGCGCTGGGCATGGCGCGGCGCCTGGTGGGTCGACGTGGCGAAGTGCGCATTGCCGAGCCCACCGCGCCCGCCGCGGACCAGGAGCACGCGCTGTTCGCGCGACACGAGGTCGGCGATCAGGTCGCCGCTCTTCGCGTCGAAGATCGCGGTCCCCGGCGGCACGCCGATCACGAGGTCCGCGCCCGCCTTGCCGTGCGAGCGCTTGTTCCCGCCGCCAGTCGCGTCGCCGGCCACGAAGCGCCGCTTCACCTCGAAATCCCGCAGGGTCGTCTGCCCGGTGTCGACCACCACGTAGACGCTTCCGCCGCGTCCACCGTCGCCGCCGTCGGGCCCGCCGCGCGGCACGTGCGACTCGCGCCGCATCGTCGAGGCACCGTCGCCACCGCGTCCGGCGCCGAGGTAGATGACCGCTTCGTCGAGGAACACCGGGCTACGGGAGGAAGCGCGCGGGATCGTAGAGGATGCAGCGATAGCTGAACGGCTCGCCGCGCGACACGACGAAGTGCACATGGGGTCCCGTCGTCTTGCCGGAGGTACCGATGCGGCCGATCACCTCGCCGCGCGCCACGCGTTGCCCGGGCGAGGCGAGGATCTTGGACATGTGGCAGTAGCCCGTGTACAGGTTCGAGCCGTGCGCGACGAAGACGAACCAGCCGCAGTTCCGGCCCCAGCCCACGCGCGTGACGACGCCGGCGGCGGCCGACATGATCGGCGTGCCGTAGGGTGCCGCGATGTCCATCCCCTCGTGGCCGCGGAAGAACCCGCGCACATAGTGGCCGCCCTGCACCGGATACTTCAGCGTCGTGCCGCTGTAGACGCTGGGGCGCGGCCCGGCGTACGCCCACTGCCCCTTCCCCACCTGGAACGTGGGAAGGGCCGCCCCGCGTCCGCCGGGGATCACGAGGACCATCCCCAAGATGATGTTCGGCGAGACGAGGCCGTTGTACTCGATGATCTTCGCCTTCGACACGCCGGCGCGGGCGGCGATCGAGGAGAGCGTCTCGTTCTCGGTGACGACGTGCACGATCCCCTTCACGTCGGGGATCCGCAGGCGGGTGCCGGGCGAAGGAGTGTCGAGCGTCTTCAGGTTGTTCGACCAGAGGAGCTCCATGACGTCGATCTTGTACTGCTTGGCGATGTTGGCGAGCCGCTGGCCGCGTTCGACCACGTGGATGATCACGTGATCGCTGCCGTCGTGGACCTGGAGATCTACGGCTGCGGGGAGGGTGAGCCGCCCATCCAGCCCCACGACCGCGCCGAATCCGTCCGTGGTTCCCGCCGCGACCTGCTGGTCGACGTAGGGCGGTTCGATCGTCCGCCAGCCGGCGCTGCGGCCGGACGGCAGGTCGCCGACGACCGCCGTGTCGCTGGCCAGGCCATCGACGGTCGAGTCGGCCACGTCGGCTGCGGCGTGGTCGACCGACTGCGTGCCGCCCCAACCCGTCAGGGGCGTTGCGACCGAACCGTCATCGGCTGCCACCTCGATGGTGTCACCGCCGATCGAGAGCCGCGCATCCTCGGGGGCGCCCGGGAGCAGGCTCGCGGAGACGGCGATGCCGAGCAGCAGGGCGATGCCGAAGGGCATCGCCTGCTCGGGCTGTCGTGCCAGGCGGTTGAGGGCCGTGGTCGCGCGGCTGCGGCGGCGGTTGAAGGCGCGGATCAGGCCGCGCGACTCGAGGAAGGGGGCGATGCGATGGAAGAGGGCGGCGAGGACCATGCCGGTCGTCCGGGCGGCGAGCGCCGGATGGACACGCACCCGGCGCGGCAGGGGGCGCTTGAGGAACGCCCCGGCACGGAAGAGGCTCAGGTCGAGC
>JBEGQU010000028.1:0-4581 GCA_041180765.1 Chloroflexota bacterium | reverse complement strand
GGCGCGGTAGCGGATCGCCATGCGGCGCGCCTGGTAGTCGCCGAAGTTGGAGCACGACGAGACCTCGAGCCAGCGCCGCGAACCCGCCGACCAGACCTCGAGGTCGTACTTGCGCATCTGCACGAATCCCATGTCGCCCGTGGCCATGAGCAGCACCCGATACGGCAGCTCGAGCCGCTGCAGCAGCAGCTCGGCGCGGGCGGTGAGCCACTCGAGCGCCTCGCGCGACGCCTCGGGTCGCTCGAAGCTGACCATCTCGACCTTGTCGAACTGGTGCAGCCGCAGGATGCCGCGCGTCTCGCGCCCGGCCGCCCCCGCCTCCCTGCGGAAGCAGGGGGTGTAGGCGGCGTAGCGGATCGGCAGCTGCGACGCATCGAGGATCTCGTCGCGGTGGAGGTTCGTCACCGGTACCTCGGCGGTCGGGGCGAGGTAGAGCCCGTCGCGGCCGACGACGTACATCTGGTCCTCCTTGTCGGGGATCTGCCCGGTGCCGCGCGCGGAGGCTTCGTTGACCAGCACCGGGGGCCAGATCTCGGTGAAGCCGTGCTCGCGCACGTGGGTGTCGAGGAAGAGGTTGATCAGCGCGCGGATCAGCGCCGCGCCGTCGCCGCGGTACGCGGGGAAAGCGGCGCCGGCGACCTTCGCGCCGCGCTCGAGGTCGAAGATGCCGAGCCGCGCGGCGACCGCGTCGTGCTCGGGGGCGGGCGCCGTCGCCGGCTCGCCCCGCTCGGGGATCGGCGGATGGCCGGCCGGGACCCAGGTGCGGATCGGCAGGTTCGCCTCGGCGCCGCCGACGGGGATGTCCTCGTCGGGCGGGTTCGGGATGCGCAGCAAGAGATCCTCGAGCTCCGCCTCGGCGGCGGCGAGCTCCGCCTCGAGCGCCACGAGGCGGTCGGCGATCTCCTGTGAGGCCCGCTTGAGGGCGACCACCTCGGCGGCCTCCTTCGCCGCGCCGCCGGCGAGCAGGGTGCCCACCTCGGCGGAGCGGGCCTTCCGCTCGGCGCGGAGGGCATCGACCTCGGCCGAGCGGGCGCGGCGGCGCGCGTCGGCCTCGAGCGCCCGGTCCACGAGCGTCGGATCCTCGCGCTTGGCGATCGCGCCGGCACGCAGCCGGTCGGCGTCGTCGCGGAGGCGCTGCGCCCCGACGCTCATGCGACAGCCTCACCCACCGCTGCGGCGGCGCGCAGGCGCGCCACGACGACGGCACGGTCGAGGGCCGCGAGCAGCCAGCCGGCGCGCGGGCCGTTCGCGCGACCGAGCAGGGCGGCGTAGAGGGCGGCGAAGGCGCGCCCCGGGGCGATCTCGCCCGACTTCGCGCAGGAGAAGATCAGCGCCTGCCAGGCCTCGCCGGTCTCGAGCGAGCCGGCGGTCGCGGCGTCGGCGGCATCGGCGAGGGCCGCGAGCCAGGCGCGCTCCGCGGGGGCGAGGGCGGCGACCTGCTCTAGGGGGAGTTCGTCGCGCACGGCGACCTTCGCCTCGTCGGGGGCGTAGGCCTCGAGCCAACGGCGCGCGGCGGCGATGCGCTCGTCGAGCTCGCGGCGCTCGTCGGCGCCGAGCGGGCTCCCCTTCTCGGCCGCGGCACGAGCCGCGGCATCGACGCCGGGGAGCTGCAGCAGCAGCGCCAGCTGCCCGAAGGCGGGACGCCACTCGCCGGCACGGCGCTTCGCCACCTCGGCACCCTCGTCGGCGACCTGGCTATAGAGGTGCAGCCGCTCGTAGTCGGCCGGCAGCTCCCCGCGCACCGTCGCCCCCGACGTCGCCGCGGCGATGCGGTCGTACTCGTCGAGCAGCCGTGGTACCGCGTCGGTCCCCTCGGGATCGAAGTCGATCGCCTGGTTCGGCCGCGGGCGGAGGAAGAGGAAGCGGAGCACGTCGGGCGGCACCGCCTCGGCGATCGCGTGCGCGGCGGCACCGCGCCCCTTCGAGGTGCTCATCTTCTTCCCGCCGACGTTGAGGAACTCGTACTGGACGTTGATCGGCGGCTCGCGGTCGAACACCTCGCGCGCCACCGCCTCGCTCCGGTCGCGCGAACCGCCCTTGGTGCCGAGGTCCTTGCCGCAGCCCTCGATCGTGACCCCCATGAGCGACCACTTGGCCGCCCACTCCACGTTGAACGGCATCTTCGCGGCGCCACCGAAGGGGGCGATGCGCCCCTCGTGCCCGCACCCCCTCGCCCAGGTCACATAGTCGGGGAGGCAGCGATAGTGCACGGTGCTGCCATCCCAGTCGTCGGCGAGCGTCGTGCCGACGCAGCCACAGGCCTCGCAGATCACCTGCACCGGCAGCCATCCGGCCGGGCGCTCGACGTTGCTCACGCGCACGTAGAGGTCGCGGATGAGCTGCGCCCGGTCGAGCGCGGTGCGGATGTACGGATCCATCGCCCCGGTCGGGTAGATCTCGGAGAGCCAGTAGAACTCCGGCCGGATCCCGAGGCGGGCGAAGGTCGGGAAGAAGAGCGTCCCGACGAAGTGCCGCGCGTAGTTCGGCGCGTCGGAGCCCTCGGGGGCGGGGACGCGCGACAGCGGAACGCCCATGTACCGCTCCACCGCATCGGGGGTGAGCAGCGCCTGCGCGTCCATCGCGTCGAGGTCCTCGACCCCGTAGCGGAACTGCACCGGGATGCCGCGGTCGCGCAGCGCGCGCGCGATCGCGTCGTGGATCACCGGGCCGCGGAGGCTCCCCACGTGGACGGTCCCCGACGGGGTCTTCGAGTCGTTGACGACCTGGGGCCCGGAGACGCGTGCCGCGAGTTCGTCTGCCCAATACCTGTGGGGCATCGTAGCGCCCCGCAGGCGCGGGGTCGCGCCGCGGGAGCGCTCAGGCGCCGCCGCGCAGGAGCGCCGTGCCGATCAGGATCGCGGCAAACAGGACGCGGTAGGCGATGAACGGGCGCGTCGAGCGGCCGTCGAGCAGGAGGAGCAGCAGGCGGATCGCGACGAGACCGCTGGCGAAGGCGGCGAGCACCCCCACCACGAGCGTCGGGCCGAGCGCCGCGAGGTCGCCCCCCTCGGCGAGGACCTTGCGCAGCTCGAGCGCGCCGGCGCCGGCGATCGCCGGGATGCCGAGCAGGAAGCCGATGCGCGCCGCCGCCTCGCGGCGGAAGCCGAGCAGGAGGCCGCCGGCGATGGTGGCGCCCGATCGGCTGATCCCCGGCACGAGGGCGAGCGCCTGGGCGAGTCCGATGAGCAGGCCGTCGATCAGCCCGACGGTGCCGAAGGGCCGCTCGCGGCTGCCGCGGCGCTCGGCGAAGAGCAGCAGCCCCGCGCCGGCGAGCACCGCCGCAGCGACGACGAGCGGCGTGCGCACCGCCGACTCGAGCAGGTCGCCCACCAGCAGGCCGAGCAGCACCGCAGGGATGGTGCCGACGACGATCGCCAGGATCAGGTGCTCGTCGGCGGGATCGCCGCGGCGGCGGCCGAACGAGAACAGCACGGTCGCGGCGGTCCCGGCGAGCCGGGCGACGTCGCGGCGCATCGCGACGAGTACCGCCGCGAGCGTGCCGAGGTGCAGGACCGCCCCGAAGGCGAGCGACGAGAGGAGCGGGTCATCCACCCCGAAGAGATAGGGCAGCGCCCAGAGGTGCGCCGACGAGGAGATCGGCAGGAACTCCGTGAGCCCCTGGACGAGCCCCAGGACCAGCGCGACGAGCAGCTGCGGATCGAGCACGGCTCCCTCCGCGGCCGTCGTCGCGGTGGCTCAGCCGCCGATGAAGAGCGGCGCGAGGACGAGGGTGACGGTCGCGAGCAGCTTCACGAGCAGGTGGAGCGACGGACCGGCCGTGTCCTTGAAGGGGTCGCCGACGGTGTCGCCGACGACGGCGGCCGCGTGGGCGTCGCTCCCCTTGCCGAGGACCTTCCCCCTCTCGTCCTTCAGGCCGCCCGACTCGATGAACTTCTTCGCGTTGTCCCACGCGCCGCCGGAGTTGTTCAGCACGGTGGCGAGCAGGACGCCGCTGATCGTGCCGACGATCAACAGGCCGGCGACCGCCTCGGCGCCGAGGAGGATCCCCACGAGCACCGGCGTGAACACGGCGATGGCGCCCGGGGCGATCATCTCGCGCAGCGCGGCGATCGTGGTGATGTCGACGACGCGCGCATAGTCCGGGCGCGCCTTGTAGGTCATGATCCCCGGGATCTCGCGGAACTGTCGGCGCACCTCGACGATGATCGCCTGTGCGGTGCGACCGACCGCGCGGATCGCGAGCGAGCTGAAGAAGTAGGCGAGCATCGCGCCGATCAGCGCGCCGATGAACACGTTGACGCTCGCCAGGTTCACCGCGTCGAGCAGCGGCCGCCCGGCGCGCTCCAGGATCAGGTTCACCTTGTCGAGGTAGGCCGAGAAGAGGAGGAAGGCGGCCAGCGATGCCGAGGCGATCGCGTACCCCTTCGTCAGCGCCTTGGTCGTGTTTCCCACCGCGTCGAGCTTGTCGGTGACCGTGCGCACCTTCTGCGGGGCCCGGCTGAACTCAGCGATGCCACCAGCGTTGTCGGTGATCGGGCCGAAGGTGTCCATCGCCAAGATGTAGGCGGTGGTCATGAGCATGCCGACGGTGGCGACGGCGATGCCGAAGATGCCGAACTT
>JBEGQU010000027.1:0-5642 GCA_041180765.1 Chloroflexota bacterium | reverse complement strand
CCCATGATCACCTGGACGCTCTTCCCCATCTTGACCACGGCGATGGCGCCGGCCTTCTTGAGGGCCGGCTCGTCGATCTTCGCCATGTCCTTGATGTCGCAGCGGATCCGCGTGATGCACGGCTCGCTCGTCTTGATGTTGTCGGGCCCGCCGAGGCCCTTGATCACGCCCTTTGCGGCGGCGACGATGTCCATCTGCTCCTCCTTGGGCGCCCGTCTGGGCGCCTGACGGCAGTATGCCGCCCCCGGCGCCCGCGGTCAGCCGAGGTTGCGGACGTACTCGGCGAGGCCGGCCACGGCCGCCTCGGCGTCGGTCCCCTCGGCGCTGATCGTGAGCTCGGCCCCCCCGCCGGCACCGAGCTGGAGCAGCGCCAGGATCGACTTGCCGTCCGCCTCCCGCCCGCCGGCGGCCAGCCGGATCGACGAGGCGTAGCCCGCCGCACGCTGCACGAAGAGCGCCGCCGGCCGGGCGTGGAGCCCGACGCCGGGCGGCACGGTCACCGTGGTGCTGGCACCCTGGCTCACGGGCGCCCCTTCGGCGCGGCGCCCGATCGGGGCGCCTTCACGGGGCGCTTCACGTCGGCGAACTCCTCGAGCTTGCGGCTGCGCGACGGGTGGCGGAGCGCACGGAGCGCCTTCGCCTCGAGCTGTCGGATGCGCTCGCGCGTGACGTTGAACTCCGCTCCGACCTCCTCGAGGGTCCGCGGGCGACCGTCGTCGAAGCCGAAGCGCAGGCGCAGCACCCGCTGCTCTCGCTGCTTGAGCCCCTTGAGGACGGACTCCATCAGCTCCTTCAGGTTTGCCCGCTCGGCCGAGGCATAGGGATTGAGGGCGTTGCGATCCTCGATGAAGTCGCCGAGGTGCGAGTCTTCCTCCTCGCCGATCGGCGTCTCGAGCGAGACCGGCTCTTGGCTCACCTTGCGCATCTCGCGGACGCGCTCCGCGGTCATGACGTTCCCCTTCGCATCGTCGCCCTTCGCCGGCTCCTCTTCGGCAACGATCTTCGCGCGGCGGTTCTTCGCGTCGTTCTGGATCCCCTTCAGCTGGCGCACCTCCTCGATCGTCGCCTGCTTCTTGAGCGCCTCCGACTCGCCGATCAGCCGGGTGAGCTCCTGGGCGATCTCCTCGTCGGTCGGCTCGCGGCCGAGCGTCTGGAAGAGCTGGCGCTGCACGCGGGTCAGGCGGTTCAACTGCTCGTACATGTGCACGGGGATGCGGATCGTGCGCGCCTGGTCGGCGATCGCCCGGGTGATCGCCTGGCGGATCCACCAGGTGGCGTAGGTCGAGAACTTGAAGCCCTTGATGTACTCGAACTTCTCGACGGCGCGGATGAGCCCGATGTTCCCCTCCTGGATCAGGTCGAGGAAGCTCATGCCTCGGCCGATGTACTTCTTGGCGATGGAGACGACAAGGCGCAGGTTTGCCTTGGTCAGCTCCTCGCGGCCGCGCCAGCCGAGCTGCACGACGTAGCCCTCACGGCCGCGCAGCTTGCCGTAGGCCGGATTCTCCGGGTCCCACCCGGCCTCGCGGATCCAGTCCTCGCCGTCCTTCCCGATGTGCTTCCCGGCGAGGATGTGCGCCTCGAGCGCGGGGAGGGCCACCTCGTCGCGGGTCCAGAGGAAGAGCTTCGCGAGGACCGGGTTGTCGCGACTCTCGAGGTCGCCGGTGCTCACCGCCTGGAAGGCGAAGTCCAGCAGTTCGGCGGTCTTGGCGGCAAGGTTGCGGCGGTTCGGGTCGTTGAACGCCTTTACGAGGCTCTTCGCGACGAGGAGGCTGCGCTCTGCGGCCTCGCTCCCCGCCGCCTTCGCCGCCTTGTCGAACCCGGTGATCGGGCAGGCGTGGACGTGGTGCCCCTTCACCCAGGCGGCGAGCGCCTGTTCCATCGTCCGGTGCGCCCGCGCGGCGAGGGATGCATCGAAGCGGTACCAGTCCTTCTTCGCGCGGGTCTTGCGCTCCGTCTCATGGAAGGTCCACTGGTGCAGGTTGTAGACCGCCTTCCACGGCTCGTCGGCCATCTGCTCGCCGAGCTCGATCATCTTCGCGAGGACGACCTCCTCCTCGGCGGTGAGCAGCCCGACGCGGCCGATCTCCTTGAGGTACATGCGCACCGGATCGTCGACGCCCGAGGAGCTCTCCACGACCGCCTCGGCGGCATCCGCCTTCGGGGCGTCGACCGCCGCCTCGACCAGCGCGGCGGCGGCGGCCTCTGGGTCGAGCAGGTCGACACCCTCCGTCTCGACGGCGGCGAGCGCCGCGGCATCCGGGTCGGCGACACCGGCCAGCCGCTTCGCCGCTTCGCTCTCCGTTGTGGCAGCGCGCCCGCTCGCCTTCTCGGAAGACGAGGGCGCGGCGCGCTTCGCGGCAGCGGGTGCCTCCGGGGCGGCGAGGGAGGCTTTCGCCCCCTTCGCGGGCGCCTTCGCGGGCACCTTCGCGGCCGGCTTGGCAGCGGGCTTGGCGGCCGGCTTCGTCGCGGGTTTCGCGGGCGCCTTGGCGGATGCCTTCGTGGCGGGCTTCGCCGCCGGCTTGGCAGCGGGCTTCGCCGGGAACTTGGACGTCGGCTTGGGGGTGGGCACGGCGGACCCCTTTACGGTGGGCTTGGCGACCTTCGGCTTCGTCACTGGCTGCCCCCCCTCACTACCAGCACCCCTGACGCGCCGACGCGTCGGTCGAGTGCCCGTCGCTTCCCACCCAGTTCGCGCTCGCGCTCGAGCAGCTCCCGTACCCGTACGGTGTCGCCGCCCCGCTCCGCCTCGGCCAGCTCTGAGCGCGACCAGGCCATCGCCTCGTCGAGGCGATCAGCCTCCAGGCGCAGGAGCGTCTGGTCGATGCCGATCCGGACCCGGTCAGTCGTCAACGGCGTCGCCTCCCGTGCGATGAGCGCCTGGGCGAGCCGCCGCTCCTCGCCGTCGATGGCGGTCGGAAGGCGCTCGATATCGCCGACGCCCCTTCCGCCTGCGAGCGTAGCATCGAGCGCCTCGCGGAGCGCGCGCCAGAGCGAGCGGGCGAGGCCACTCGAGAAGTGCTCGTCGGTCAGCCCCTCGCGCACCCGCAGGCGCTCGGCCGGGGCGAGCAGCAGGAGGCGCAGCAACTCGGCCTCGGGCGGGGTCACCCCGGCCAGGATCGCCTCGAGGTCGCCCCCGGCATCGGCGGCGCGGACGCTGTCTGCCGAGATCCTGGTGTCCGCGGCTGCGGCGCCTCCGACGCCCGGCGTGCGCAGCGCCTCTCGGATCGTCGCGTCGTCGACCCCGATGCGTCGCGCCGCCGCCGCGATGTAGCCGTCGCGCACGACCGGGTCGCGCAGGCTGCGCAGGATCGGGTTGATCCCGTCGATCGCGCGCTTGCGCCCGCCGAGGTCCCGCAGGTCGTGTGCCGAGGCGTGCGTCTCGATGAGGTACTCGACCACGGGCACCGGGCGCTCGACCGCGGCACGCCAGGTTTCGGGATCGTCGCGCATGACCTCGTCGGGATCGCGATCGTCCGGGAGGCGCACCACGCCGACATCGACGAGGGAGGGGCCGCTCTCGCTGCGCCCGAGCTCGAGGACGAGCCGCAGCAGCTCCGTCGCCCCGAAGGCGCCCGCCTTCGCCCCCGCGGCATCGACGTCGTAGGCCAGGAGGATCTTCGAGCCGTAGCGCAGCAGCAGCGCGACCTGTGCGGGCGTGAGGGCCGTGCCCATGCTCGCCACGACGTTGGTGAAGCCCGACTGGTGGGCCATGAGGGCGTCGGTGTAGCCCTCGACGAGCACCGCCGTGCCACCCTTGCGGATCGCCGGCTTCGCCTTGTCGATCAGGTAGAGGGTACGCGACTTGTCGAAGAGCGCCGTCGCCGCGCTATTGAGGTACTTCGGCCCGCGGTCGCCGCGCTTGTCGTCGGCGGGGAGGAGTCGCCCACCGAGCCCGGTCAGGCGCCCGCTCGCATCGCGGATGGGGAAGATCACCCGGGCGCGGAACCGGTCGTAGGCACCGCGCCCCCCGTCGCGCTCGGTCGTGAGCCCGACGGCGGCGAGCTCGGCGGGTGTCGCGCCGCGCTTCGCGGCGAGGGCCTTGGAGCAGGCGTCCCAGGAGTCGGGGGCCCATCCGAGCCGCTGGGCGGCGATGGTCTCGTCGGTGAACCCGCGCGACTTGAGGTAGGCCAGCGCCTCGGCGCCGAGCGGATGGCTCGTGAGGATCGCGTGGTAGAAGCTGACCGCCCCCTCGAGTACCCCTCGAAGCCGCGCGAGGCGCGCATCTTCCGCACGGCTCCGATCGTCCAGCGTCACGCCCGCCTTGTCGGCGAGGAGCTTCAGCGCCTCGCCGAACGGCAGGCCGTCGCGCTCCATGACGAAGGTGAAGATGTCGCCCCCCTTGCCGCAGCCGAAGCACTTCCAGGTCTCGCGCGCGGGGGTCACGACGAACGATGGGGTCTTCTCGCCGTGGAAGGGGCAGAGGCCCTTGAAGGTGGTGCCGGCCTTGCGCAGCGCGACCGTCTCGCCGACCACGTCCGCGACGGCCAGGCGGCTCTTGATCTCGGCGACGCTGCCAGAGGCCACGGGCGAATCACCTCCTCACGAGCACCGTCCGCCGGGCGGGCGCCTCCCGCGGGGACCGAGGGCTGGGCGGGGAGGATAGAAGCGCCACCCCCCCACGGTCAACCTGGCCTGCCGCGGCGCAGCGCCGCCCGCCTCCCCTACACTGCCCCGAAGCGGCTGCGCCGCGGCAGGGCGCCGCAAGGGCCGCACGGACCCCGGGGCGGGGAGAGCGGAGGGCCACCAGATGGGCGACCAGCAGCGACCGACCCCCGCCGAGCTGGGCATCGCCGCCGACGATCCGGCGTACAACGCGGTCCTCGCCAGGCGCGTCGACGATACCGACACCCTCGCCCGCGTCTGGATCAAGCCCGACGGTGCGACGACCCCCTTCGAGCCGGGGCAGTACGTGACGATCGGGGTCAAGGTCGGCGAGCGGTTCGTCCAGCGCCCCTACTCGATCGCCTCGTCGGCGCGCGCCCTCGACGGCGGCTACGAGCTCTACCTGCGCCTCGTGCGCGGCGGCGCGTTCACCCCGCTCGCATTCGCCCTCCCCGTCGGCCACCGCCTGCGGGTCCTCGCCCCGAAGGGGAAATTCACCCTGCAGCCCGACGATTCGCGGACCCACCTCTTCGTCTCGTCGGGGACCGGGATCGCCCCGTTCGTCGCCATGGCGCGCACGCTCCTCGACGATGGCACGCCGCGCCGGGCGGTCTACCTCAACGGCGTGAGCTACGTGAGCGACATCGGCTACCGCGACCTGCTCGACGGCTGGGCTTCGAGCGGCGAGTATCCGGCAACCTACGTGCCGACGATCTCGCGACCAGCAGATCCCCAGAACGCAGGATGGACTGGGCGCAGCGGTCGCGTGGAGACGATCATCGGTCCCGCGCTGCGCGACCTCGGGATCGATGCGCGCGACGCGGTCGCATACCTCTGCGGCAATCCCGACATGATCGTCGCCGCAGAGCGCGAGCTGCTCGCGTACGGCCTCCCCGCCGAGGCGATCCACAAGGAGCTCTACTGGCCCGCCGGAAAGCAGCCGACGGGGTCGACCGAAGCCTGACCCCGAGGGCGGTCCGCGACGGCTACGGCCGCGCAGCGCGCAGCTTCGCCGAGAAGTACTCGAGCAGCCGGTC
>JBEGQU010000026.1:0-31143 GCA_041180765.1 Chloroflexota bacterium | reverse complement strand
CGGGCGAGATGTCCGACGCGCTGTCGGAGACGATGACGACGCTCCCTGCTGCCTTGCCCACGATCCCTCCCTGCTCTCCTGCCCGCGATGCACGGGCGTGCCGCGAGTGTATCGGCGCCGGCTATCCCCGCTCCTCGAGTTGCGCGTGCCGGACGCGGTGCGCGGGCGAGAGGTGCGGCAGGATCTCGTGCTCCACCCGGCGCAGCACGAGCAGGAAACCGCCCGCCACGGCGAGGAAGCCGAGCGTGGCGTAGACGAGCCCGTCGACCCCGGCGACGGTCGCGAGCTCCCCCGCGACCTTGACCCCGATCACCTGGCCGAGGCCGAGGAAGATCGAGTAGAGGCCCATCACCGCGCTGCGATCGGTGTGATAGCGCTCGGAGACGTCGGCGAGGAAGCCCAGGGCTGCCGGCGTCGCGCCGGCGATGAAGAAGATCGACCCGCAGACGACGGCGAAGAGCAGGGCGATGAGCGGCAGCTGGTCGCCGGAGAGGCGGTTGATGCCGAAGACCGCCGCCATGCCGAAGATGAAGGCCACGAGTCCCATCAGCAGGATCGTCGTGCGCCGGAAGGCGGCGAAGCGATTCCCCCAGAAGACCAGGCCGACCCCGCCGACCAGCGCGACGAAGGCGAAGGCCGAGGTGATGACGATGAACGGGAAGCCGCTCAGCAGGAACTGGCCGCGGCTGTCGACGCCAGCCCCGCCGAGGAGGAGGTTGAGCCCCTGCGGCACCCAGACGCCGATGATCGCGTTGATCGACACCCAGGTGGGGACGAAGAGCAGGATGCCGCGCTGGCTGAAGAGCTTGGCGTACTTGCGCAGCCGCCCCTCCTGGTGCGGCGGCGGCGGGACATGCTCGTCGCGCACGCCGTAGGCGAACAGCGCGAGCGCGCCCAGGTAGATCGCGCCGTTCACCGCGAACGAGCCGGTCTTGAAGATCTCCCAGAGCGGGCCGGCGAGCGCCGTGCCGGCGACGAGCAGGCCGCCGAGCGTGGCGATCTCGAAGAGGGTGACGACCCGGCCCCGCAGCTTCGCGTCGTGGCTCGTGCCCGCGGCGACATACGAGAGGATCGACGGGACGCTCGCCGCCGTCGAGGCACCCTCGAGGAGCCGGGTGCCGACGAGCAGCGGGATCGTCGCCGCGAAGGGCGTCATCACGACCGCGGCCAGGCCGAAGAGCGGTCCGAGGAGCATCACCGGCTTCCGCCCGATGCGATCGGCGACGATGCCGAAGATCGGCGAGCCGAGCAGCTCCGTCACGTAGAAGGCGAGGGTGATCGTCGCCAGGTCGACCGGCGAGATGCTCACCACCCCGGTCTCGTGGAGGTGCTGGTTCCAGACGATCAAGAGCGCCCCGGTCGTTCCCGTGGCGGTGCGCAGCACCAGGGTGCCGAGGAGCAGGGAACGCATCGATGCGGTCATCGGCGTGAGCATAGGGGGTCGGTATACTCGTCGCATGTCGTCGAACGTCGCCCAGAGCTACCCCTACCGCCGAGAGTCGGAGGCCGAGCGCGCCGCGGCAGTCGCCGCCACCCTCGCCGCGACCGAGGGGCTCGCCGAGCGGCTCGCCGCCGAGGCGCTCCCCTATGCGGGCGGCCCCGACGACGCCGCCTGGTCCTGGCGCTGCCGCAAGCCCGGCTGCGCCGGGGTGCTCCATGTGGCCGGCCACGCCCGCGACAAGCGCGCCCTCGTCGCCCTCTGCGATGGCTGCGCCCTGGTCGCCCTCCGCTGAGATGAGCGGCGAGCGGCTCCCCGAGATCGTCCCCCTGGCGAGCGCGAACCGCCCGACGCAGGTCGAGGTCGTCGGCGATCGCATCCGCGTCGCCTCGCTTGAGCTCGTCGACCGCGCGCTGGCCGGCTACCTCGAGGGGCGCTCGCCCGAGGAGCGGCCCGAGGTCGTCGAGCGTGCCCTGCGCGTCGGCCTGACCGCCCTGCAGGGGGCGAGCGGCTCGATCGACGTCGACCATGTGCGACGCGCATTCGACAAGTTCCTTGCCGACGCCGCCGAGGCGAACCGCCGCGCGAGCGCCGAGGTCGAGGAGATCCTGCGCCGCAACTTCTCGAGCGAGGGGGGCGCGATGCCGGCGACGCTGGAGCGCTTCATCGGCGACAAGGGGCAGCTCGCCCAGTTCACCAAGGACCTCTTCGACGAGAACCGCCGCGACTCGGCGCTCGGGCGGCTGAACACGATCCTCGGCACCTACTTCGACGGCGACGCGAGCAAGCTCGCGCACCTGCTCGACCCGACGCGCGACGCGTCGCCGCTCAGCGGCTTCCGCTCCGAGGTGGCGCGCCGCTTCGACGACGTGCTCGCCAAGATCGTCGAGCTCGACGCCTCGCAGAAGGCGGCGCGCGGCGAGCGCAAGAAGGGGACGGCGAAGGGGGCCGACTTCGAGGCGCGGGTCGTCGCCGAATACTCCGAGCTGCTCCGCGCCACCGACGACACGATCGAGGCGACGGGCGGCGCCGTCGGTGCCGTCGCCGAGTCCAAGAAGGGCGACGCAGTGATCGTGCTGAACGCCAAGGACGCCAGCACGCCGCCGCTGCGCATCGTCGTCGAGGTGAAAGACAAGCCGATGACCTGGCCGGCGATCGAGAAGGAGCTCGCCGAGGCGAAGGAGAACCGCAAGGCCGACGTGGC
Source organism: Chloroflexota bacterium (assembly GCA_041180765.1). GTDB lineage: Bacteria > Chloroflexota > Limnocylindria > Limnocylindrales > Limnocylindraceae > Limnocylindrus. The sequence continues at coordinate 28,501 of JBEGQU010000026.1, read as the reverse complement.
GCTGATGGTCTTCAGCGAGGCCGCCGCACCCGCGGGGATCGCCCCCTTCCAGACCCACCGCTATGGCATCTTCTGCGCCGTCGACCCCGAGGCGCCCGACCTGGCGACGCTCGAGGCGGCCTACCGCCTGGCGAAGATCACCGCGCGGATCCTCCGCCGCACCGAGGGGAGCGGCGCCGACCTGGGCGCCCTGCGCGACGCGATCGAGGCGCTGCGCACCCGCCTCGACGCGGTGAAGGAGATCAAGCGCACGCTGACCGCCGTCGACAACGCCACCGAGAAGGCGCGCGACGAGCTCGACGCGCTCCGCGCCGCGATCACCGCCGAGGTCGATCGCATCGAGGAGCAGGTCCGGGCCAGCACCGCCGCCCAGCCACGGTGAGCCGCGCGGCCACCGAGTGGCGACGGTTCCTGACCGGTCGCTACGCCGCATTCCGGACGCTGGCGATCGCCGACGCGGTGACCGTCGCGCTCGCCGGCGATAGCCTGGCCATCCCCCTCGTCGCGACCCTCGGCGCCTCGCCGGCGGTGGCCACGCTCATCGGCCTCTTCCCCTTCGCGGGCGGCATCCTGCAGGGACTGGTCCCGGCCGCGCTGCGCCGTACCGGCGGCGACCTGCGGCGCCTCACTCTGCTCATCTCGGCCACGGGGCTGCTGCGCCCGATCCTCTACCTGCTCGTCGTGGTCGCCGTCGCCGTCGGAGCCCTGCCGCCGCTCGGCGCGATCGCCCTGATCGCCGTCGGCTTCGGCGTCGGTGCCACGGCGCAGGCGATGGCCGGCGCGAACGTCCAAACCTGGTACGGCCGGATCCTCCCGGAGCGCGAGCGCCGCTTCGTCGCGCCGCGCTCGCTGGCGATCCAGTTCGGCCTCGGATCGGTCCTGCTCGTCCCCGTGGCGCTGATGGTCCGCCTCGGCGAGGCCGACTGGGGGGTCCTCATCTACGCCCCCGCCTTCGCGGGGGCGCTCATCGCGAGCCTCGCCTTCATCCACTCGCTCCGCGGGCTGCCCCGCCCGGGTGCAATCGTCACCGGGCCGGCGCGGAGCGCGCGCGCCCTGAGTGCCCCGATGCGCCGCTTCATCCGCACCAACGCGATCGCCGCCCTCGGCGCCGGCTTCGCGCCGTACCTCTCCGTCTATGCGATCGTCGTCCTCAACCAGACGGCCGCCTACGCCATCCTCCTCTCCGCCGCCGGGTCGGCTGCCGCCCTCGTCGGCGCGATCCTCATCGGCAACTGGCTCGAGCACGGCTCGGCGAGCCGCCTCTACCGCATCTCCCTCGTCGCCCGCGGCCTCGGCATGGGCTCGTCGGTCTTCGCCGGCCCGTGGAACCCCTACGCACCGTTGGTGCTGATCGCCGTGGTGGTCGTCACGACGATCGGCTTCGCCGCCGGCACCCTCTCCGCCCAGGAGCGACTGCTGCGCCTCGCCAGCCCGGGCGAGACGGTCCACGCGCAGGCGACCTTCGGGGCGACGAACGCCGCCTCCCTCGCCGCCGGCCAGGCGGTCGGCGTGGCGGTGCTCGCCCTCCTCCCCGTCACCTACCCCACCTACGTCGGGATCTTCCTGATCACCGGGGCGATCCGCCTCCTGGCCGCCGCCCTCGCCGAGGTGGGCGACGGCTGGGACACCCCGACGCGGATCCACCACACGCAGAGCATGCCCACCGAGGCGGCGCTCGAGTCCCAGCGCTGAGCGGCGGTACACTACGGCAGCAGGTCGCACCGCGACCAGAAGGCAAGGAGTAGTCATGCGTATCCCCGTGGAGATGCCCCGCCTCGGCTACGACACCGAGGTCGGCAAGATCGGCAACTGGACCGCCAAGGTCGGCGACGCCGTCACCGCCGGACAGCCGATCGGCGAGCTCGAGACCGAGAAGGCGACCGTCGAGTTCGAGGCGCCCGCCGCCGGCACGCTCGTCGAGATCGTCTCGCCCGCCGGCAGCGAGGTTGCCGTCGGTGCGGTGATCGCCTACATCGACGACGGCAAGTAGCGCACCGATGGCCGACCGCCCGGGGCGCACGCCCGTCAGCTTCACGACGATGCGCACCGCGATCAGCCGGCGCATGGTCGAGTCGAAGTCGCGGGCGCCGCACTTCTACGTCTCGACGGAGATCGAGATGGAGGCGGTGATCGCCGCCAACGACGCGCTCAACGCCGGGCGCAGCGGCGACGAGCGGGTGACGCTCACCGCCTGGCTCGTGCGCGCGATCGCCCAGTCGCTCGCCGCCGCCCCCTCGCTCAACGCCGTCTGGTCCGGCGACACGCTCGAGCGCGTCGACGCGATCAACGTCGGCGTGGCGATCGCCATCCCCGACGGGCTCGTCGCCCCGGCGCTCCTCGACTGCGGGTCGAAGGACCTGGCGACGATCTCCGCCGAGCTGCGCGACCTCGTCGCCCGCACCAAGGCCGGCAAGCTGCGGCCGGCGGAGTTCTCCGACGCGACGTTCACCCTCTCCAACCTCGGCGGCTTCCCCGTGACGCAGTTCACGGCGATCATCACGCCGCCGCAGGTGGCGATCCTCGCCACCGGGAAGAGCGAGCAGCGCGCCGTCGTCCGCGACGGCGCCGTCGTCGCCCGCCAGATGCTCACCGCCACCCTCTCTGCCGACCACCGCGCCGTCGACGGCGCCGTGGTGGCGGCGTTCCTCGGCGACCTGAAGGCGCGACTCGAGGCGCCCGCGGGGCTCGCCTGACCGGCGACGGGCGCACGCCGCTCGGCGGCCGCTCCGACTACGCCGCGCGCGGGCTCGACCGCGCCGACCTGCTCCCCGATCCCGTCGCGCAGTTCCGCGCCTGGGTCGACGAGGCGATTGCCGCCGCCGCCCCCGAGCCCCTCGCCGCCGCCCTCGCCACCGCCGACGCGGCGGGGAGCCCGAGCGTGCGCATGGTGCTCGTCCGCGGCATCGGCCCCGAGGGGCTCGACATCTACACCAACGTCGAGAGCCGCAAGGGGCGCGACCTCGCCGCGCGCCCCGAGGCGGCGCTGAGCATCTGGTGGCCCGGGCTCGAGCGCCAGGTCCGCTGCTCGGGGGCGATGCGCCCCCTCCCCGCCAGCGAGGCGGCGGCCTATTTCGCCGGCCGCCCCCGCGAGAGCCAGCTCGGCGCCTGGGCGAGCCGCCAGGGGGCGCCGATCGCCGATCGCGGCACCCTGGAGGCGAGCCTCGAGGCGGCGCGCGCCGCGCACCCCGGCGCCGTCCCCCTCCCTCCGCACTGGGGCGGCTATCGGCTGCGCCCCGCACGCTGGGAGTTCTGGCAGGGGCGCCCGAATCGCCTGCACGATCGGTTCGAGTACCTCCGCCCCGCCGGCGCTCCCGCCGAGGGGGACGGACCATGGGAGATCCGGCGGCTGCAGCCCTAGCCCGTACCCCGCCGCGGGCGGGGTCGAGTCGCCCACCCTCCCCCAGCCCGGGCAAAGGTGCACAAATCTTTATGAACGCACAGAAAGGTTCGCGGGCGGGATCGGATACCATCGCCCGAAGCGCAAATCGCGCTTGATCTGACGGGGACCCGGTCCGGGCCCCATAAGGAGGAAACACATGCGTAAGACGACGCTTCTTGCGACGTTCGCGGTCAGCGCCGCGCTCGTCGCCGGGGCATGCGGCGGTGGCGCCAGCATCGTCGGCTCGTATTCGCCGGGTAGCGGCAATTCGGGCGGGACGCTGCTTGTCGGCGACTATCAGGACGTCGACAGCCTGAACCCCTTCTACTACTCGACCGTGATGTCGGCGAACGTGCTGGCGACGGTCTGGGACGGCCTCGTCACCCTCAGCAACGAGGCGAAGTACGTGCCGTGGATGGCGACGGAGATCCCGACGATCGCCAACAAGGGCATCGTCCTCCCCGGCGAGAACGGCGACGCGATGACCGTGACCTGGAAGCTCCGCGAGGGGCTCGTCTGGTCCGACGGCCAGCCGATCACCTGCGCCGACGCCAAGTACACGCACGACTGGATCCTTCTCCCCGGCAACCCGCTCTCGACGACCGGGACCAAGGAGATCTCCGACGTCGAGTGCGTCGATGACCTGACGATCAAGCTGCACTACTCCGAGATCTACTCGGGCGTGTACGGCGGCGTCAGCATCATGCCGAAGCACTACTTCGAGCAGTTCGACGTGAACTCCGGCAACGAGGCGACCGACATGGTCCTCGGCGCCGGCTTCCGCGTGGCCGACCTTCCGAACGTCCCGGTCTCGGGCCCGTTCAAGTTCGCCGGCCGCACCGAGGGCGTCGAGACCGTCATGGTCCGCAACGACAAGTGGAAGAATCCGTACAGCGGCAAGCCGGCCAACCTTGACTCGATCAAGTACGTCGTCTGCGGCGATCCGGACACCTGCATCGCGAAGTTCCGCGCAGGTGAGCTCGACATCGTGACCGACCTTGACGGGAACGCCTACGCGTCCACGAAGGACCTCGGCACGCAGCAGAAGCCCCAGAGCATCTTCACGTACGAGTTCTTCCGCCCGAACCACTCCGCCGACGACTGCTCGATCTACGAGCCGGTCGTGACGGAGCGCGGCGGCAAGGGCTGCCCGATGTCGGACCCGGCGATGCGCAAGGCGTTCGCCCAGGCCGTCGACAAGCAGGGCATCTACAACCGCATCCTGGGTGGTGCCGGCGTGGTGGCCACGTCGAGCGTCACCCCGCTCGCCTGGTTCTACAAGGAGACGAGCCCGGTCAAGTACGACCTGGCCGCCGCGAAGAAGACCCTGACCGACGCCGGCTGGGTCGACAGCAACGGCAACGGGATCGTCGACAAGAACGGCGTCGAGGCGGTCCTCGAGCTGTGCACCACCCGCAAGGCGGTGCGCAAGGCGACGACGGCCTACGTGGCCGCCGACCTCGCCAAGGCCGGGATCAAGCTCGTCTACAACGGCGGCGGGACGATCTTCGCCCCGTGGACCGAGTAGGACGAGAACCTCTCGTGCAACCTTGCACGCGGGAACTTCGACGTCGCCCTGCACGCCTACAGCTCGGGCATCGAGGCGGTCTCCCTGTACGGGGTGTACCACTCCTCGAAGGTCGAGCCGGACGGGCAGAACGACGCGAAGGTGAACATCCCCGAGCTCGACGTCGAGCTCGACAAGATCAAGAGCACGATCGACCTTGATGTCATCGCCGCTGCCGCGGGCAAGGCGCAGGACATCATGGCCGCGCAGACGGTCGAGATCCCGATCTACTACTGGATGGGGATCGAGCTCGTGAGCGACAAGGTCGGCGGGTTCCTCTCGAACCCGACCCAGGCCGGGCCGCTCTGGAACGCCGGGGATCTCTCCCTGTCGAACTGAGCTGAACCGACGGGGAGCCTTCGGGCGACCCGTGTGGGGAGAGGGGTGGGGCCGCAAGGCCCCACCCCTCGTTCTCTTGCCGTGGCTCCGCGCGGGGCGCGCGCACGAGCAGCGCGGGAGCGCGACGCAATCGGCTAGGATTCCCAGACGCCCGCGGGCGCGAGAGAGGAGGTCGCCGTGCTGAAGTTTGCCCTTCGCCGCATCGGGGCGAGCCTGCTCCTGCTCCTCGGCACCACCGTCTTCATCTACGCCCTCCTGCTCGCCGCCCCGGGCGGCCCCGAGCAGAAGTACGCGAACAACCCGCGCTTCACCCCGCAGCAGCAGCAGGCCTACGTGAAGGCGCTCGGACTCGACAAGCCGGTGCCGGTGCAGTACTGCCGCTGGCTCGGGGCCTGCCGCCGCGACGCCGACGGCATCGAGGCCCTGCTCGGCCCGACGGGGCTGCCGAGCATCCTGCCGACGTTCCTCTCCGGCGTCGACACGGGGATCGTCCACGGCGACTTCGGCTACAGCTACGAGAACGGCACGGCGGTGATCGACCGCCTCAGCGGCGCGCTCCTCCCCACGTTGATCCTCGCCCTGCTCTCCGCGGTGATCTGGCTCTCGCTCGCCGTGGTCCTCGGGGTGATCACTGCCCTGCGCAACGGGGGGTTCTTCGACAACGCCTTCAGCGTCTTCACCTACGTCACCGCCTCGTTCCCGACCTTCATCCTCGGCTTCGCCCTGATCTCGATCTTCTCGGTCTGGCTGGGGGTCACCCCGGTGAGCGGCATGACCGACGGGCGCATCTCCCCGGCCTTCGGCAGCCCGAACTACTGGGCCTACGTCGCCTACGACCCGATCGCCGCGGCGGTCGACCTCGGCCGCCACCTGATCCTGCCCGTCGTCACCCTCGTCACGATCAGCGTCGCCGGCGACGCCCGATATGTGCGCCAGAGCGTCATCGAGTCGATGGGCATGGAGCACGTGCGCACGGCGCGCTCGAAGGGCCTGAGCGCCCTGCGGATCAACCGCCGCCACATCCTGCGCACCGGGCTGATCCCGTTCGCCACGAACATCGGCCTCGCCTTCCCCTTCCTCGTCTCGGGGGCACTCGTGACCGAGACGATCTTCAGCTGGCCCGGGGTCGGGCGCCTGACCGTCATCGCCATCGGCAACCTCGACTACCCGCTGCTGATGGGCATCCTCACGCTCGGGGCGTCGGCCGTGGCCATCGGCAATCTCATCTCCGACCTGCTCTACGCCGTGCTCGATCCGCGGGTGCGCCTGTGAGCGACCTGCAGCCGGTGCTCCCCGTCTCCGAGAGCCCTTGGCAGCAGGCCCGGCGGCGCTTCTTCGCGGGCCGCATGGGCCCGTGGGGGCTGCGCATCCTCATCGGCATCTTCCTCTTCGTCGCGATCGGCTCGATCCTGCTCCCCTTCGACTTCTACAACGTCCCGCAGCCCGACGAGATCAACTTCGTCGGGCGCCCGCCGGCCTGGGGGCGCCCGTTCGGCGAGACGGGGCTGCTGCAGCTCGACGTGCTGACGCTCGTGGTGAACGGCGGGCGAACCTCGCTGATGATCGGCTTCCTCACCGCGATCGGCAGCATCGGCATCGGCGCCTTCGTCGGCGTGATCGCGGGCTTCGTCGGCGGAAAGGTCGACTCGTTCCTGATGCGCCTCGCCGACGTCTTCCTGATGATCCCCTCGCTCTTCGTCATCCTCTTCCTCGCGCGCATCCTCCAGGGGGTGGGCGGGGGCGGCATGTGGACGCTCGTCTTCGTCTTCGTCGGCTTCGGCTGGATGGGCCTGGCGCGGCTCGTGCGCGGGCAGGTGCTCGCCATCCGCGAGATGGAGTACGTCGAGGCGGCGCGCGCGCTCGGCGTGCCCCCGCTGCGCATCGCCATCCGCCACATCCTGCCGAACGCGATCGGCCCGCTCGTGGTGGCCGCGCCGTTCATCGTCGGCGGAGCGATCGTCAGCGAGGCGTTCATCAGCTACCTCGGCTTCGGCGTCGATCCGGCGACCCCCACCTGGGGCAACATCCTCTCCGAATCGTCGAAGTTCCTCCAGCAGGGGAACTGGTGGTGGATCGGCTTCCCCGGCCTCTTCATCGTCCTCACCTCGCTCTCGGTGAACATGATCGGCGACGCCCTCCGTGCCGCACTCGATCCGCGGGGGCGCAAGTGAGCGCCGCGAAGGGCGCCGCAGGGGGTCGGGTGGTCGACGTCGCCGGCCTCAACGTCTCGTTCAAGACCGCGCTCGGCACCGTGCGGGTGGTGGAAGACGTCTCCTTCTCCATCGCACCCGGCGAGTGCCTCGCGATCGTGGGCGAGTCGGGCTCCGGCAAGAGCGTCTCCGCCCTGGCCACGATCGGCCTCCTGCCGAAGGACCAGTCGATCGTCACCGGCTCGGTGCGCTTCCGCGGCGAGGAGCTCCTGGGGCGCCCCGAGTCGTACATGCGCAAGGTCCGCGGCGGCGGTATCTCGATGATCTTCCAGGAGCCGCTCTCCGCCCTGAACCCGGTGACCACAATCGGCGAGCAGATCGCCGAGGTGCTGGTGGCCCACGGACGCGGCAACTGGAAGACGGCGCACGAGAAGGCGATCGGCTACCTGGAGGCGGTCGAGATCGCCCAGGCCGCGCGGCGCGCCAAGCAGTACCCCCACGAGCTCTCGGGCGGCATGCGCCAGCGCGCGATGATCGCGATGGCCCTCGCCGGCGAGCCGGAGCTGATCATCGCCGACGAGCCGACGACCGCCCTCGACGTGACGATCCAGGCGCAGGTGCTCGAGCTGCTGCGCCGTACCACGCGCGAGCGCGGCACGGCGCTCCTGCTCATCACCCACGACCTCGGCGTCGTCGCCGAGACGGCCGACCGGATCGCCGTGATGTACGCGGGGCAGATCGTCGAGGAGGGGCCGGCCGCCAAGGTGCTGCGTGCCCCCGCCAGCCCCTACGCGCTCGATCTCGTCGCCTCGATCCCCTCGTACGAGCGCCGCGGCAAGGGGCTCTCGACGATCCAGGGGATGGTCCCCTCGCCGGCGAACTTCCCGAGCGGCTGCCGCTTCCACCCGCGCTGCCGCTTCGCGGTGAAGGCGTGCGCGGCGAGCGTGCCGGCCCTCGAGCCGCGCGGCGCGGATCGTGCCGTGCGCTGCTTCCGCGCCGACGAGATCGCCGACGGGGCCCGGCCAGCCGCCAGGCGCGAGGCGTCCAAGTGAGCGGCGCGGAGCGCAAGGGCAAGGGGGTCGACGCGGTGAAGGGCGTGCCGATGATCGAGCTGAAGGGCGTGAAGAAGCACTTCCCCATCGGCGGCGGGCTGCCCCTGATCGGCAAGCGGCTCGCGGTGAAGGCGGTCGACGGGGTCGACCTGGCGATCGCCAAGGGCGAGACCCTCGCGGTCGTCGGGGAGTCGGGCTCGGGGAAGACCACCCTCGGTCGCGTCACCCTCGGCCTCCAGAAGGCGACGGCCGGCGAGGTCTGGTTCGACGGCCAGCAGCTCAGCAGCCGCTCCGCAGAGGAGCGCCGTCGGCTCCGCCGGAGGATGCAGATCGTCTTCCAGGACCCGTTCGGCTCGCTCAACCCGCGCCTGCCGATCGGCGACCAGATCGAGGAGGGGCTCATCGCCCACGGGATCGGGAACGCCAAGGAGCGCAAGCCGCGCGTCTACGAGTCGTTGCGCCTCGTCGGCCTCCCGTCCGAGTACGCCGTCCGCTACCCGCACGAGTTCTCGGGCGGCCAGCGTCAGCGCGTCGGCATCGCGCGCGCACTCGCGCTCGACCCGGAGTTCGTCGTGCTCGACGAACCGGTCTCCGCCCTCGACGTCTCGATCCAGAGCCAGGTGCTGAACCTGCTCGCGGACCTCCGCTCGCAGGAGGGCCTCACCTACATGTTCATCAGCCACAACCTCGACGTCGTGGGTTACTTCGCCGACCGCGTTGCGGTGATGTACCTGGGTAAGGTCGTCGAGCTCGGGCCGGTGGAGCAGGTCTTCACCAAGCCGCAGCACCCGTACACCGTCGCGCTGATCTCGGCCGTCCCGAAGATCGAGCCGCACGACACCGAGGACCGGCTGATCCTCGAGGGGGAGATCCCGTCGCCGATCAATCCGCCGGCCGGCTGCCGCTTCAGCAGCCGCTGCTGGCTGCGCGAACGGCTCGGCAACCCCGAGCGCTGCACCACCGAGGAGCCGAAGCTCGCCGCGACGCCGCAGCAGCTCGCGTCGAGCGTCGCCTGTCACTTCCCCCTCGAGGATGGCCACGCGGCGACGACCCTCGCCGGCCGCACCGCCCTCGGCAAGGGGACCGCGAAGGCGAAGCCGAAGGGGCAGGCGAAGCGGGCCTAGTCTCCCGTCGAGGACCCGGCTGTCCCGATCGCATCCTCCCGCACGCGCGGGGCGACCAGCGACCGGTAGCGATCCAAGAGCTGCGCCGCGGCGTCTGCGTTGACGCCGGGCTCCACCCGGCGCGCCGGGTGGACGAGCGCGCCGATCGCCTCGCCGAGCGACCCGTACGCACCCACGCCCGCGCCGGCGAGCGCCGCCGCACCCGCCGCGGCGGTCTCGCCGAGACGCGGCAGCACGACCGGGCAGGCGAACAGGTCGGCGCGGAGGGCGGCGAGCCAGGCGGTCGGCGCCGGCACCCCGGCGAGGGCCCCCTCGAGCGTCCCGACCGATGCGCCGGTCGCCGGCCCCGAGAGGCGCACCTCGTCGACGCGCAGTCCGGCGGCACGGGCGGGGGCGAGCAGTCCGGCGACGGCGAGGGCGCCCGCCTCGATCGCCGCGCGGACATAGTGCGCGGGCGTGTGGGACGCGCGGGTGCCGGTGAAGCGTTCGTCGAGGCTCGCGCCCGGGGCGCGCCACGCCGGGTCCCCCGCGGCCCTCGCCAAGAGGCCGTCGGCGCCGAGTGGCACCGCGGCCGCAGCGGCGAAGAGCCCCGCCCGGGCAGTCGGCCCCATCGAGATGCCCTGCGCCTCGAGTGCCTCGAGCGTTCGCTCGAGGATCGCCCCCGTGCCGGAGAAGGCGCCGCCGACGATCCGCAGGTCGCCGAACGGTGCGGGGGCGGGACCGGCCCAGAGGGCGCCGCCAAGCCGGTGCACCACGCTGGCGGCCGGGTCGGGCAGCGCGGCGATCGCCAGACCGCCGGCCGTGCCACCCACGTCGACGGCGAGCCCCGCGCGATCGAGCCCCGCGCCGACGACGGCCGAGAGCCCGTCGTTCAGGCCCGCCACGATGGCCACCGTGGCGGGGAGGCCGAGCTCGTCGGCCATGTCCGAGCGCAGGCAGCCGAGGAGGGTGCCCGGGGCGACCTCGGCCGGCATCGCCCGCGCATCGAGTCCGCCGCGCGGTGACTGCAGGCTCGACCGCTGGGCTGCATCGAGGCTGCGGGCCGGGTCCCAGAACGAGGTGACGGCTTCGCCCGAGAGCCGGTAGGCGATCGCGTCCCAGGTCGAGAGCAGCCAGGCGCTCTCCGCGGCGAGTGCCGCGCGCTCGCGCAGGAACCAACGCGCCTTCGGCAACTCGGCGAGCAGCCACCCCGAGCGTCCGATGAGTCCGGCGAGCTCCCGCTCATCGACCGTGGCGCGGCGATCGAGCCAGGTGATCACCGGGCCGGCGAAGGCTCCGTCGGCGCGCATCGGCACGAGGCTCGGTCCGTGCCCCGCGACGGAGATGGCGCGGACGTCGATCGGGCCCTCCGCTCGCGCTGCGGCGAGGGCCTCGCGGACGGCTGCGACGATCGCCGCCCACCAGGCTTCGGCATCGTGCTCCGCCGCACCACTGGCGTCGACGAGCAGCCGCCCCGCGGGACGCCGGGCGAAGGCGAGTGGCGCGCCACTGTCGACATCGACGAGGAGGGCCTTGGCCGATGTGGTGCCGAGGTCGAGGCCGAGGAGCGCGGCGCGCGTCACGGCCGACGGCGCCGCGGGGGCGTGGCTAGCGCGGGCCGGCGCTGCGGCCGTTGTTGACGTACCACCAGGCGCTGGGGAAGACGGCGGCGGCGGCGGCCAGCTTGATGAGGTCGCCGACGAGGAAGGGTGCGAGGCCCTTCGCGGCAGCGACGCCGAGGTCGACCTGGAGCGAGGCGGCGAGCCACGGCACGCCGAAGGCGTAGATGGCGAGGTTGCCGAGCAGCATCGCCCCGACGGTGCCGACGATCGAGCGATCCCAGCCGAGGTCGGCGAGGCGGCCGACGAGCCAGGCAGCGGCGAGCATGCCGACGAGATAGCCGCCGGTCGGGGCGAGCCCGACGAGCGCGCCGTCGTCGACGCGGGCGAACTGGGCGATGCCGTGGGCCCCCTCGCGGAAGACGGGGGCACCGGCGATGCCGAGCAGCAGGTAGAGCCCGAGGGAAGCGACGCCGCGGCGCGCGCCGAGCGCGGCGCCAACGAGGAGGACGCCGAATGTCTGGCCGGTGAGCGGCACGGGGGTCCCGGGGAGGGGGATCACGACCTGCGCCGAGGCGGCCACGACGAGCGCCCCGACGACGGCCAGCGCCAACCCCTGGAGGCGCGCGCCCAGCCGCTCGCCGAGGAAGACCGGGAAGAAGAAGTCGCCGAGGGTCACGCCGAACTCGCCGGCCGGGATCCTGCCCAGCGCCGGGACGGAGCGTCGCAGTTGCATCAGAGCCCTCCCTCCGCCACGGGGCTGCCCCCGCGACGCCCCCATTCTACCCGCAAGCGGGTGCCGCCCGACGAGGGGCGGCGAGGGGGTAAGATGCGCTCTCCACCTGGTGGCCATCGTTCAATGGTTAGGACCGCGGTTTGTGGAGCCGCAGATGAGGGTTCAATTCCCTCTGGCCACCCCACCCCTCGATCGCGGCGCAGAGCGGGGAACCTATACTCCAGCGGATGTCCAGCAACGCCTCCGCCGCCTCGCCGACCCCGCCCAGGCGATCGCTGGCCCGCGACGGCGGCTTCCTGCGGTTCTGGGCCGCCGAGACGATCTCGCACCTCGGCTCGAGCATCACCGGGATCGCGCTCCCGCTCGTGGCGATCAAGATCCTCGACGCCGGAGCATCGGAGGTCGCCCTCCTCAACCTCGCGGACTTCCTCCCGTTCCTGCTGATCGGCCTGATCGCCGGAGCGGTCGTCGACCGGCTCCCCCGGCGCGCCGTGCTGGTCGCCGGCGACCTCGGGCGTGCCGCACTCCTCGCCCTGATCCCGCTCGCCCACCTCGGTGGCTGGCTCAGCCTCCCCCTGCTCCTCGCCGTCGGCTTCCTCGTCGGCACGCTCACGGTCTTCTTCGACGTCGCCTACCAATCGTTCCTCCCCAGCCTCATCCGCAAGGAGGACCTCGTCGAGGGGAACAGCAAGCTCGAGGTGAGCCGCACCGCGGCGCAGCTCGCCGGGCCCGCCGCAGGCGGCAGCCTGCTCAGCCTCGTCGCGGCGCCGCTGGCGATCCTCGTCGACGCCGCATCGTTCGCCCTCTCGGCGCTCTTCATCTTCTCGATCCGTGGCCACGGGGACGATCGCCCCGCCCCCGCTCCGGATGCCGACGGGGCGCGACGGAGCCTCGGCGGCGAGATCGGCGACGGTGTCCGCTTCGTGTTCGGACACCCGGCCCTGCGCACCATCGGCGCCGCCACGGCGACCTCGAACCTCTTCGGCACGATCGGCAACACGCTGCTCGTCCTCTTCGCCGTCCGCGAGCTGGACATGTCGCCGGCCCTGATCGGGCTCACCTTCTCCCTCTCCGGCGTCGGCGGGCTGCTGGCCGCGCTCTCCGCCGGAAGGATCACGCGGCGACTCGGCGTCGGGCCGACGATCGTCCTCTCCATCCCCTGGAGCGGCCCGCTCCTCGCCGCCGTCGCCCTGGGAGAGCGCGGCAACGACCTACGCAACGTCGCCCTGGTCGCCGCCTCGGGATTCGCCGGCATCGCGTCGGGGACGCTCTACAACATCAACCAGGTCAGCTACCGCCAGGCGATCACCCCGGAGCCGATGCAGGGGCGCATGAACGCCACGATGCGCTGGTTCGTGTGGGGCACGATCCCGGTCGGGGCGCTGCTCGGCGGCCTCATCGGCGAGACGCTCGGCCTGCGCCCCGCGCTGCTCATCGGCGGGATCGGCGCAACCTTCGCCTTCGTCCCCCTCCTCTTCGGGCCGGTCTGGAAGATCCGCACGATGCCGGAGGGCGCATGAGCGGACCGCGGGCGCGAACGATCATGCGCGCGGAGATCGAGGAGTCGATCGACGTCGTGGCGCGGCTCGTCGCACGCCGCGAGGAGATCGGGGCGGTCGGCGCCGCGCTCGCCGCACGGCGACCGGCGGTGGTCGTGGTCGCGGGACGCGGCACGAGCGACCATGCGGCGATCTACGCCCGCTACCTGCTCGAGGCGACCCTCGGGGTGCCCGTCGCCCTCGCCGCACCAAGCCTGCTCACGCAGTACGGCGTGAACAGCGCCTCCCCCGCGGTGGCCCTGGTCGCGCTCAGCCAGTCGGGCGCCGGGCCGGACATCAACGCGGTCGCCGCGGCGTCGCGGGGGGCGGGGGCGCTCACGATCGGGCTCACGAACGAGACCGGGTCGCCGCTCTACGGCGCTGTCGAGCTCCCGATCGCCCTCGGCGCGGGCCCCGAGCGCGCCGTCGCGGCGACCAAGACCTACGTCGCGGAACTCGTCGCGGTGGCCCTCCTGGCCGCCGGCGCGGCGGCGGGCAAGCGCCCGGCCGACTGGACCGCCGAGATCGCCGCCCTCCCGGAGCGCACCGCGGCGGCGCTCGCGGCGGCCGACGCCTGGCTCGATGGCGCGGCAGGGCACCCCGCATGGGGTGCGCTGCGCGGCGCGAATCGCGCCCTCGTCGTGGCCCGCGGCTTCCAGTTTCCGAATGCCCTCGAGGGGGCACTGAAGCTGCGCGAGACCACCGGGATCTTCGCCGACGGCTACTCGGCCGCCGACCTGCTCCATGGCCCGATCGCCGCCGCGAGTGCCGCCACGCCGACGATCGCCATCGCCACCGATGCGACGACCGGCGACGCGACCGCCCGCGTCGTCCGGCGCCTCCACGAGATCGGCGCTCCGCTGCTCACCATCGGGGCCGCGACGGCACCCGCGCCGGCGCGCGACCTGACGATCCCCGTGCCGCTCGACGGGCCGCTGGCGACGCCGGTCACCGCCGTCGCGCTACTCGCGCTCGTCGAGGCCGTCGCCGGCGCGCGCGGTGCGGACCCGGATGCACCCGAGGGACTGAGCAAGGTCACGAAGACCCTCTGATGGCAGCGCGCGGATGACGGCGATCTACGGCGACGACGCCCTCGGGCGCAGGCTGGAGCGGCTGCTCGAGCCCGGCGATCTCGCCGAGCGCGTGGTCGAGCGGCGCCTCGTCGCGCAGGCGGCCTACATGGAGTGGCGCCGCGAGGAGATCGAGCGGCTCGACGGATCACGCCACGTGCGCTTCGTCGTGGGGCACCCCGGCGCCGTCGCAATCCTCGCGATCGACGCGCCGAACGAGGCGTCGATCACGCGCGCCTCGGAGCTCCTGATGGTGCGGCAGTTCCGCACGCCCGTCGATCGGCTGCTGCTCGAGGTGCCCGCGGGGAAGCGCGATCGGGAGGGCGGCGCGGCCGAGCTGGCCGCCGTGGCGGCCGCGCGGGAGCTCGAGGAGGAGACCGGGCTCCTGGCGGCGAGCTGGCGCCACCTCGCCGGCTTCTACACCGCGCCGGGCTTCACCGACGAGCGGATGGAGCTCTTCCTCGCCTTCGACCTGCGCCCCGCGGGGCCGGGGCGCCGCGGCCCGGATGCCGGCGAGCGCCTCGAGCCGGTGCGCCTGAGCATCGGCGACGGGCTCGAGGCGGCCCGCCGCGGGGCGATCGTCGACGCGAAGAGCCTCCTCGCGGTCGAGGCGGCGGTCCGCCTGGCCGACCGTCCCGGGGGCCGCTGACCCCCCGAAAACCACCCTCGCCGCCCGCACGAATCGTGCTCAGGCTGCGAATATCGCAGCACAGGGGTCCTCGCGGTGCTAATATCGCCCCTAGAGGGTTCTGCGCTGCGGAATCCGCAAACAGAGACAGGTGTCCGATGGCCATCGAACCGCTCCGCCACCTCGCCCCGACCTCGGCCCCGACGCCCCATCGGACCCTCCCCCCGTCGACGCCGACGATCGCCCTCGACCCGGCGCGGATCGCCGCCCTCACCGCCCGCGAGGGGGAGCGCCTGAACGGCCGCACGACGGCCTCTGCAGCCGCATTCGCCCGCGCCGAGCGATCGCTCGTCGGCGGCGTGCCGTCGAGCTACCAGCGCCGCGCCCCCTACCCGATCTACCTCGACCGGGGGCAGGGCCAGTACGTCTGGGACGTCGACGGGCACCAGTACCTCGACGTGCACAACGGGATCGGGAGCATGGTCCAGGGGCACGGGCACCCGGCGATCGTGGAGGCGGTCGAGCGGCGCATCCGCGTCGGCAGCCACTTCGCGGCGCCGACGGAGGACGCCTACGTCGTCGCCGAGCTGCTCGCCGAGCGCTGGAAGCTGCCGAAGTGGCGCTTCGTCAACTCCGGCTCAGAGGCGACGATGGACGCGATCCGCATCGCCCGTGCGCTGACCGGCCGAGACGTCGTGATGAAGATCTTCGGCAGCTACCACGGCCACCACGACTACGTGATGGTCGACATCGGGCTGAGCGTCTACGACATGGGCGACCGGGAGAACTACCCCTCGATCGCCTACGGCAAGGGGATCCCCGACAGCGTCACGCAGATGACCGTCGCCGTCCCCTTCAACGACGCGCCGGCCCTGGAGCGCCGCCTGGAGCGCCTGCAGGCGGAGGGGCGCCTGCCCGCCTGCCTGATCATGGAGGCGGCGATGATGAACTGCGGCGTCATCCTGCCGGAGCCCGGCTACCTCGCCGAGGTGCGCCGCATCACGAAGCGGTTCGGCGTGGTCTGGATCGTCGACGAGGTCAAGACCGGGCTCACGGTCGCCGCGGGCGGCGCCACGGAGCTCTTCGGCATCCAGCCCGACATGGTCTGCCTCGCCAAGGCGCTCGGCGCCGGCATCCCGACGGGCGCGATCGGCGCCACCGAGGAGGCCTGGGCGCCGGTGCTCTCGGGCGACGTCTACATGGTCGGCACGTTCAACGGCAATCCGCTGGCGATGGCGGCGGCGCGCACCAACCTCGAGCGCGTCATGACCCCCGCCGCCTACGGGCGGCTCGGCGAGATCAACGAGCGCCTGCTCGACGGCGCGCAGGGGATCATCGACCGCTACCGCCTCGCCGCCTACCCCGTCGGCATCGAGTCGAAGGGCGTCATCACCTTCGCCGGGAGCAAGGTCGTCGACTACGAGAGCTACAAGTCCGCGCAGCAGAAGGAGCTCGTCGACCTCCTCTGGCTTTGGAACATGAACCGCGGGATCTTCGGCACGCCCGGCCGCGACGAGGAGTGGACCCTCTCCATCACCATGAGCGACCGCGACGTCGACCACTACCTCGGCGTATTCGAGGAGTTCGCCGCCGAGATCACGCGCTAGGCGCGGCGCCGGCTCCTCGCGATGCGCGACAGGGTGTCGCGCTCCATCAGCGTGAACCGCCGCAGCCGCGCCGCATCGACCCGCGCCAGCCCGCTCTCCGGGCGCTCGATCCGCTCGAGCAGGTCGCCGGTCGCCGCGAGCAGCCGCTCGGGGTCGCCCCAGGTGGCGAAGCTCGCGGCGCGCGTCATCAGGTCGCGCGAGAAGGTGGCGTCCGCTGAGCCCAGCTGCAGGTAGGCGACGGGTACCTTCTCAATGTACGGGACGAGCAGCTCGCGCTGCCACGGCCAGGCGAAGCCCGCGGCGGCGGCGAGGGCCTTCTTGACGCTGCCGTAGGCCGACGGCGTGAACATCCGCTCCCAGGTGCTGCGCTTGGTCGCGACGCTCGGCTCGGCGGCGGCGGCGGTGAGCAGCGCGCGCGCACCGCGATCGCTCGGGTCCCTGCGGGCCTCGGCGCGCAGGCGCTCCGCCGTCGCGGTCGCACCGAACGAGGCGCCGCGGATGAGCAGCGCCCAGCGGTGGTCTTGGTCGATCTCCACGCCCTCGAGCGGGGTCTGTCCGCTGGCGATCTCCCATCCGGCCTCGACGTCGCGCGGCGTGACCGCGGCGATCACGAGGATGCGCGACCAGACGATCCGTAGCCCGGCGCCGCCGCCGCGCTCCAGCCGGCGCCGGGCAGCCGCCACGATGCGGCTGCCGTAGGACTCTCGCTCTCCGTCGGGAAGCCAGCGCAGCAGCAGCGCGCCGATCGTCGACTCGGCGACCTGCTGGACGATCGCCGCCTCGGGCTCCTCCGGGAGCCGGGCGATGAGCATCTCGGCGTAGTCGCGCGGGTCGTAGCGCCCGTCGCGCACGAGCTCCCAGATCGCCGTCCAGAGCACCTGGCGCAGGAGGCCATCGGGGATCGCCTCGAGCCGCGCCTCGGCGAAGCGCAGGGTGGTCGCGTCGAGGGCGAGCTTGCCGACGGCGAGGTCCTCGTGGTTGGGGACGACCGCGAGCGGAAGGGGGCTCCCCGCCGCCGACGGGATCTCGGCGCTCGCGCCGTCGAGCAGCAGCTCGTGCGACTCGATGGCCACGGCGCCGCCGGCGGCCGGGCGCAGCAGGGCGACCTTGAGCAGGTGCTGGCGCAGCACGGGGTCGCCCGAGGCGACCTCCTGGGTGACGGTCAGGCGGCCGATGGTGTCGCGGGGTCCTGGCTCGACGATCGCGCCGAGCCGGTTCGGCCCGCTGGTTCGGAGCCACTGCTGCGACCAGGTCGCGAGGTCGACGCCGCTCCCCTCCTGGAGCGAGGCGAGGAACTCGTCGAGCGTGGCGTTGCCGAACGCGTGCCGCTGGAAGTGCAGCCGCAGGCCCGCCGAGAAGCCGACGCGGCCGAGGCGCGCCCCGAGCTGCTTGAGCACGGCACCCCCCTTGCCGTAGGTGATCCCGTCGAAGTTCAGGAAGGTCTGGTCGGTGTCGGCGACGCTCCCCGCGATCGGATGGGTCGTCGGCGCGTCATCCTCGGCGAGGGCCCAGCGCTTCAGCTGCACGTTGAACTCGCGCCAGCCGCCCGGGAAGTCGGACCCCTCGGTGAGCGCGAGGTACGAGACATATGTCGCGAACGATTCGTTCAGCCAGAGGTCGTCCCACCAGCGCATCGTGACGAGGTTGCCGAACCACATGTGCGCGATCTCGTGGAAGACGACCTCTCCGAGGTCGGTGACGTCGCTCGGGGTGGGGGCGCTGCGGAAGAGGTAGTTCTCGTTGTAGATGATCAGGCCGACGTTCTCCATCGCCCCCGTCGCGAACTCCGGCGCATAGAGATGGTCGAGCTTGTCGAAGGGGTACTCGCGGCCGAAGAGCTCGCCGTAGTAGGCGAAGGCCTGGGCGGTGAAGCGCTGGAACAGGTCGTGCGAGAGGTAGCGCTCCTGCGACCTGCGGGACCAGAGCCCGACGGGGACCTTCGCGGCGCGACCGGGCACCTCGACCTCGGCGCGCGTGCCGACGAAATCGCCCGCGGCGAGGGCGAAGAGATAGGAGGAGAGCGGCGGCGTCTCGGCGAACGAGTGCAGCACCCGCCCGCTCGCATCGGCCGCGCCACGGCTCGACTCCTCGCCGTTGGCGAGCACCGTCCAGTGCGCGGGCGCCAGCACGCGGAGGGTCAGGCGCGCCTTGATGTCGGGCTGGTCGAAGAGCGGCGCGAGCCGGTGCGACTCGTAGGGCTCGAAGTTCGTGTAGACGTACTCGCACCCGTCTTCCGGATCGACGAAGCGGAAGAGCCCGTCGCCACCCTCGTCGTACTGGTTCTCCCACGCCACCTCGACCCGGTTGCGCGCGCCGCCCCGCAGCGCCGCCGCGGGGAGGTAGAGGCGGTAGCCGTTCCACTCGGGCCGGTCGATCTCCGTGCCGTTGACCCGCAGCGAGGCGATCGTGCGGCCGCGGAAGCAGAAGAAGGCGGCGCGCGGATCGAAGCCCGCGGCGAGGTCGAACTCGGCGACGATCTGTCCGCTGAAGGTCGCCGCGCCAGCCGCAAGCTCGATCTGGAGGTCGTAGCGCGCCCCCGAGATCGCCGCGGCGCGGGCGATCGCCTCCTCGTGGCGCAGCAGGTCGCGCGCGTCGGGGGCGGGGGTGGCGATCGTCAGGGCCATGCGCCGATCCTAGCGCCCGCCCGGGGTCGCCGCGAGCCGCCAGGCGTCGAGGTCGACGGGGCGCAGGCGCGGCGACGGCGTGGGGCCGCTCGCGCGGCCGCGCTTGCCGACGGGGCGCCCGTCGATCTCGTGGATGTCGGCGGTGAAGTCGATCGGCCGCACGCCGGAGATCGCGCTGCCGACGGCGTAGGTGTCGACCGGCGCGCCGACGGCCCGGAACGCGGCGATTCGCTCGGTCGTGAGCCCGCCCGAGACGATGATCTTCGCCTGCTGTGCACCGGCGCCGTCGAGGGCGGCGCGTACCTCGCGGACGAGTTCCGGGGTGACGCCGCCGAGCTCGCTCGCGCGGTCGAGGCGCACGCCGGCCAGGCGCGGACCGAGCGCGCGCGCGACGCGGGCCGACTCCTCCGCCTCGTCGCGGAAGGTGTCGACGAGCACGATGCGCGGCGCGCCGGGCTCGGCGACGCGGTCGTACGCCTCGGCGGCGGCCAGCGTGTCGCCGTAGATGAGCATCAGCGCGTGCGGCATCGTGCCGACCGGGGCCAGGGCGTGGCGGGCGCTTCCCGCGGTGGTGGAGGCGCCGACGGCGCCGCCGACGATCGCCGCATAGTCGAGGCGATCCGCGACGTTCGGATGGACGTGCCGGGCACCGAAGGCGATCACCGGCGTGGGGGCGGCCGCCTCGACGATCTCCCGCGCCGCGGTCGCCCACCCCGTGCCGTGTGCCAGCATCCCGAGATAGGCGGTCTCCAGGCGGGCAATCGAGCGATAGGGGGCGCGGATGCGCAGCACCACCTCCTTGGCGGCGATGGCGTCGCCATCCCTGAGCGCCCAGGCGCTCGCCCGACCCGCCGCGACATCGGCGGCGAGGGCGACCCCGAGGAGCCCCTTCACCTCGTCGATGCCGCAGAGCACCGCCCCGTCGCGGCGGCAGAAGACCTCCATCGAGACGACGGGGTTCCGCCCCTCGGCGGCGAGCACCGCCTCGGTGCGCAGGAAGTAGATGTCGGCGTTCTCGCCGGTGAGGAGCGCCGGGAGCGGGGCGGGGACCGGGCGCAGGGGGCGGTCGAGCTCGTCCATGTGGGCAGTGTAGCCCCGCGCGCTACCCCTCCAGGCGCTCGGCGAGGTCGGGGCGGGCCGCGAGGAGGGGGCGGTTGCGGCGCTCGGTGCCCGGGTCGGGGGGGATGCGCCCGCCGATCCAGATCCAGGCGGCGGTCTCGTCGAGCAGCCGGTCGGCGATCAGTACGACGCGCGCGAGGGCCTCGGCGAGCGCCGCGGGGGTCGCCTCCCCCGCCCGCAGCTCGACGCTCAGCGTCGGCCGCCCATCCTCGGCGACGCCGAACTTCGCGAACAGGTAGCGATCGTTCCACTCGAGGAGGCGGCGGTAGGCCTTGCGCAGCCCGTCGCCGAGCGGCGGGGCGAGGTGCGCCCAGGCGATCAGCGCGCCGTCGGGACGCCCGTCGTGGATGAGGGTGACCCGCAGGCCGCGGCGTCGCGCCCCGTCGAGCTCCAGGTCCCAGACCGTCGCCCCGTCGCGGCGATGCGGCTCGCCCGCGTCGATGCCGAGCCCCCGCAGCAGGTCCGGGATCTGCGACGCCCCGAGCGCCACGCTAATACGCCGGGCAGCTTCCGGACGGCAGGTAGCGCTGGATGCAGACGTACTTCCCGCCGGAGATCAGCGTCAGGTGCAGGTGCGGCCCGGTGACGTTGCCGGTGCTGCCGACGAAGGCGATCAGCTGCCCCGCGGTGACCACATCCCCGACCTTCACGACCCACTTCGGCTGGCTGGCGACCTTCCCGTCGCCGATGTGCGCGTACATCGAGACGAGGCTCTTCGAGTGCGCGATCCAGACCCAGGCGAGCGGGCGCATGCCGCGCCAGACGCTGCAGTAGCTGCAGATGCCGGCGATCATCACGCGGCCCGCGGCGGCGGCGTAGATCGGGGTCCCTGCCGGCGCCGAGATATCGACGCCGTTGTGGAAGTAGGGCGCACTCCTGGGACATGCGGTGTTGCGGGGGTAGATCTTCCAGGGAACGCAGCCGAACTTCTGCGAGATGTAGGGGCGAGCCCCGCTCGACTGCCGCACGAAGCCGCTCGCGTTGCGGAGGATCGGCCAGGTCCAGCCTCCCGAGTAGACGGTCGGCAGGCCGCTGCCGAACTGCTCCTTGAGCAGCTGGTCGACGATCGAGGTCACCTGCGCCTCTTCGGCCTTCAGCGCGGCGACGGCTGCCGCGAGGGCCGTCTTGTTGGCGACGACGCGATCGAGCGCGGCCTGCTGGGCGGCGAGCGCCTTCTTCTGCGCGGCGATCGCCGCGGCGAGGCGCGCCTTCGCGGCGTTGAGCGAGCCAACCTGGGCGGCGAGGGCCGCCGACTGGCGGGCCGCCGACTGGCGCAGGCGATCGGTCTCGGCGCGGTTCTCGCGCACCCGCTCCTCCAGCGCAGCGAGCCTCGCGGCGTCGCGGGCGATCCCGTTCGCGAGGGCCACGTCGCCCTGCCCGAGGGCGTTGAACCCGGCGATGTCGAGCAGGATGTCGGTGAAGCTCTGCCCCGAGAGGAGGATCCAGAGCGGCGGGGTGCTGTCGGCGATGTAGGCCTCGCGGATGCGCGCGGCGAGGATCGCCCGCCGGGCGGCAAGGTCGCGCGCCTTCGCCTCCTGCTGCTTGACGAGCTGCGAGATCTCCGCGTCGAGGGCGTCGACCGCGGCCTCGAGCTTGCCGAGCGCGGCCCGTGCCCGGTCGACCGCCGCAGAGAGTCGGGTGATCTCGGCCGTGATACTGGCGAGCGAGGCGGTGTTCTTCGCCAGGGCGCCCGCCGTGCTCGAGAGCTGGCTGGAGAGGCTCCCCTGCTGGGCGATCAGGTCGGCGAGCGCCTTCTGCTGGGCGGCGAGCTGGGCGGCGAGTTCGCGCTGCCGGGCGAGGGCGTCGTCGAGCGAGTCGGCGCGGACCGGCTCGACCGCCGCGAGGCCGAGACCGACCACGAGCACCGGGATCGCGAGCAGGGCACCCAGCAGGGAGCGCCAGCGTTCCCGTCGCGTCAGACCGTGCCACCGAGCGGCCATGCGCCCTCCTGTCGCTACAGGGCGAGGGTATCAGGCGCGGCGGCGAACCCCCCCGCCCATGGCGAACTCGACGAGCGACGGGTGCGCCGCACCGGTGGAGCCGCGCCCGGCATGGGGAGCCACGGCGCGCCGATAGGCGGTCCCCGCGATGTCGAGGTGGATCCACGGCACGGTCGCAAACTCCTGCAGGAAGAGGCCGCTGCGGATCAGCGACGCCTCGCGCGTCCCGGAGTTCTGGAAGTCCGCCGACCAGGTGTCCATGTTCTTCCTGTACGCCTCGGCGAGCGGGTAGGGCCAGTAGACCTCGCCCGCCTTGCGCGCGGCAAGGTGGAACTCGTCGAGCATCGCCGGATCGTTGCCGCAGTCGGCCGCCACCTCGCCGCCGTACGCGGAGTAGGCAATGCCGGTGAGGGTGGAGACGTCGATGAGGTGAGTCGCCTTCAGCTCGCGCTCGGCGAAGGTCATCGCATCGCCCAGGATCAGGCGCCCCTCCGCATCGGTGTTCGTGATCTCGACCCGCTTGCCGTTCAGCGCCGTGACCACGTCGCCGGGGCGCGTCGAATGGCTCCCCGGCATGTTCTCCACCATCGCCGCGACGGCGTGGATCGGGCGGCCCGGGTCGAGCTGCGCGATCGTGGCGGCCGCCTCGATGACGGCGATCGCGCCGTTCTTGTCCATCTTCATCTCCTCCATGCCGTCGGCCGGCTTGATCGAGATGCCGCCGGTATCGAAGCAGACCCCCTTGCCGACCATCGCCAGGCGACGGCCGAGCGGATCCTTCGCCCCCGGCGCGCCGCCGGAGAGGACGATGAGGCAGGGCGGGTTGTCGGAGCCCTTGCCGACCGCCATCAGCATCCCCGCACCCATGCGGGTCAGCTCCGCGGCGCCGATCACGCGCGCGCGCAGCCCCACGGCTCGCGCACGCTCGCGCGCCGCCTCGGCGACGTCGAGCGGCGATGCCTCGTTCGCCGGCAGGTTCGACCAGCGCTTGGTGCGCACGGTGCCGTCGGCGATGATCTCAGATCGCCGCACGGCGGCCTGCGCGGCGGGCAGGTCGCAGCCGGCCGGGAGGAGGATCTCGACGAGCTCGAGCTTCGCCGGCGGCGCGTCGACCTTGCTCTTGCCGTCGATCCCCTCATGGTGCAGCCCTTCGATCACGCCGCGCACGATCAGCTCGACGGCGAGGACCTCGGCCTCGTTCTTGGGCACGTCTCGCACCTCGAGGCCCGGCCCGAACGAGGCACCGCCGGCGGCGCGCAGCGCGGGAGCGCCGTGGCGCAGCGCGGCGACGATCGGGGTCGCATCGATGGCGAGCCGCGTCACGCGGCGCCCCGCGAGGCGGCGCACCACCGCGGCGGCCCAGCGGCGCAGCACCTGGCGATCGGCATCGTGGCGCGGGCCGACCCCCGCGAGGAGCAGGTGCGTCGCGGGGAGGCGGCCACCGTCGGCGAGGGCGAGGGCATAGCGCTTGCCGGTCGCCTCGCCGATCTGGCGCAAGGCGGCGACCTGGCCGCCGCTCAGGCTGTCGACCGCGCGCACGTGCGTCGACTCGAGGTCGTCGCTGAAGAGCGGGTGCGCGAGCACCTGTCCCTTCCCCGCCGCGCCGTTGATCCCCTTCGCACTGACCTGGAATCGCATCTACTCCCCCTCTGCGCCCGTCGGACGCCGCTACTGCTTGCTGATCTTCCGCCTGAGGTATCCGAGCCGCCCGCCCATGTCGACGGGCACGAAGCCGAGCTCGCGCTCGACTCCATCGACCGCGCCGATGTTGTCGAAGGCCAGCTGGCGCAACTGGTCGGTGGCGACCGGGAACGGGAAGCGCACCGCCTCCGAGAGGCCGGCCACGAGGCGGATCAGCGGCACGGGCATCGGCAGCACGAGGCGCCGCTTGCCGAGCGCGCGGGCGACCTCCTCGGTGATCTCGCGATGGGTCCAGTAGCGCGGCCCCCCCAGCTCGTACGACCTGCCGGCGCTCTTCGGATCGCCGAGCACCTGAACCACCGCGCGCGCCACGTCGCCGACCCACACCGGCTGGAAGCGGCTCTTCCCGTCGCCGGGCACCGGCACAATCGGCGCGGGGACGCGCACGAGCGCCGCCACGATGTTGAAGAAGCCGTCGCGCTCGCCCCAGATGAGGCTCGGCTTGAGGATCGTCCAGTCGAGGCCGGAGGCACGCACCGTCGCCTCGCCGCGCGCCTTGCTGCTGGCGTAGTGCAGCCCATCGCGCTCGAGCACGCCGAGGGCACCGAGGTGGACGAAGCGGCGGATGCCGGCCGCCTGCGCCGCGGCGACGAGGTTCGCCGTGCCGCCGGCGTTGACGCGCTCGAGGTCTGCGCCGCCGTTCCAATCGCGCGGCAGCGCGACGAGGTGGACGATCGCGTCGCAGCCGTCGACGGCGCCGCGGAGCGAGGCGGCATCGACGACATCGCCGAGGCGCGTCTCCAGCGCGCCGGGGGCGGCGGCGTGGCGGACCCGCAGCCGCTCCGCGGCCTTCTCGTTGCGCACGAGCGCCACGACCTGGTGTCCGGCGGCGAGGAGTGCGGGGAGGACGTGGCTGCCGACGAAGCCCGAGCCGCCGGTGAGGAAGATGCGCGCCATGGTCCCTCCTTGCATGGGGCGGAGCGGCCCGCCCTCGTGCCCGTATGATGCCCCGATGGAGGGGGCGCTGCTCGCCGGGGTGCTCGCGGGGTACGCGATCGCCGTTCCCGTCGGCGCCATCGCCGTGCTGATCATCGAGGCGGGGATGCTCGGCGGCCTGCGCCGTGGGCTCGCCGCCGGCGCGGGGGCGGCGACGGTCGACCTCGCCTACTGCAGCCTCGCCCTCGGGCTCGGGGGCATCATCGGACGCCTCCTTGCCGCAGCGGTCGTGCCGCTGCAGGTCGCCTCGGGCGCCGTGCTCGTCGGCATCGGCGTGCGGGGGCTGTCCGCCTTGGCACAGCGACGCCGCCGCGCGCGCGCCGACCTCGGCGATCCGCGCCTGCACGGGTCACCGAGCCGACTCTACCTGCGCTTCATCGCCCTCACCGCCATGAACCCTGCGACGGTCCTCTACTTCGTCGCCCTCGCCGTCGGCCTCCCGGGGCTCGCCGCCGAGCCGCTCCAGGCCGTCGCCTTCACCGCCGGGGCGGCGGGGGCGAGCCTCTCGTGGCAGCTGCTCCTCGGCGCCGTGGGCGCCGCCGCGGGGCGACTGCTCCCCGAGCGGCTGGTCACGGCCACCCGGCTCGGGGGACAGCTGTTGATCATCGCCTTCGGCCTGCGCATCGCCCTCGCGGCGCTCGGCGCCGCCTAGCGGGGACTGCCGGCGCGGAGGCGCGCGTCAGAAGATCGCGATGTTCCGCTCGGCGGCGAGGTCGGGCCGCATCGGCCGGTCGACGAGCGCGCGGATCCGATATCGCACCGAGATTCCCTCGGCATCGCAGACGGGGGGTGCATCGGCCGGAACGTCGAAGCGCACGTCCACTCCGCCGGCCAGCTCGGCTGTCGCGACGTTCGTCGCGGCGAGCCGGACGCTCCCCCCGCCCTCGATGTCGACGTGCAGCTCGACGCGCGCACCGCGCCCGCCCTCGACGCCCGGCCAGGCCACCCGCGCGTCGAACGAGGAGCCGGCTGCGATCGGCGGGGCCGGCCTCACGTCGATCGTCGCACCGTTCGACGCGTAGCTGTCGAGCAGCGCCGACGGGCCGAGCCCGATGACCCCCGAGCGGATCAGGTCCGGATGCTGGCCGACCGGCACGATCGCGGCGATCCGCTCGTCCCCGGCGAGGGGCAGGTCCCAGGTCGCCTGCAGCGTCCAGATGACCGCCGCGCTCCCCACATGTGCCGACGGAGGGCCGACCTGTGGCGCCGGCGCGAGGATCGACAGGTCGATCTCCTCTCCCTGCTCGAGGCGCGTGGGGAGCGGCGTCTCGGTGAGCGGCGTCTCGCCGATCTCGCGGGCCACCACCTCCACCCAATACTCAGTCGTCCCGGCGCCCTTCGGATCCTTGCGCGTCTCGCTGCGCGCCACCTCGCACAGCAGGTAGCCCTTTACCGCCAGACGCGCACCGCGGGCATCGATCGCGCGGAGCGCCCGCGCGCGCAGTCGCCCCCGGATCTCGCCGCCGACGCGCGCCGGCGCGTCGAGCACCAACCCGCCGGAGAATCCGTCGGTGGCCGGCCGCAGCAGGGCCGCCGCCTCGAGGAAGGCGAGCGGATGTGAACCGTGCGCACCCACGAGCAGCGCGCGGTCGACGGCGTCGAGCGGCGCGGGGAGCGATCCGGCGCGCCCCGGATGCGACTGCTGCCCGGCGGTGCGCCAGAGATCGAGATAGCCGCTCATCGCAGCGCCTCGATCGCGGCGGCGAGTTCCGCCGCATCCCGCACGGTGCGCGTCGGGCGCCGCTCCGGCGAGAGCTCGTCCGCAGCCGCCGTGACGCCGGTGAGCAGCAGGATGGAGCGGCAGCCGGCGGCGCGCGCCGCGGCGATGTCGGTGTCGGGCGAGTCGCCGATCATCACGGCCTGCGCCAACGGGAGTCCGGCGACCTCGGCGGCGCGGCGCAGCAGGTCGGGCGCCGGCTTGCCGAGCACGGTGGCGGGAACCCCCGTCGCCGCCTCGAGGGCGGCGACCGCCGCCCCCGTGCCGGGGACGAGGCGCCCGGGGTCCGGATAGGTGGCATCGCGATTCGGCACGACGAGCCGGGCTCCGGCGCGCACCGCGTCGGCGGCGAGCGCCAGGTCGCGCCAGCGCGCCTCGCGATCGAGCCCGACGGTGACGCTGTCGGGGGCCCAGGCGGCGAGCGCCGCGGGGGTGTCGAACTCGGCGGGTCGGCGGGCCTCGAGCCCCGCGTCGCGCAGCTCGTCGGCGAGCCCGCTGGCGCCGTGGACGAGCACCCGGCGCGCCCCGGCGGCGACAAGGTGCGCCGCCACCGCCGAGGCGGCGGTCACGATCAGCCGCGGATCGAAGGGGGCGCCACAGGATTCGATCCGCGCGCGATACTCAGCACGGCGGATGAAGCTGTTGTTCGTCACGTAGACGACCGTGTCGCCCGCCGCAACGCGGCGGCTCAGCAGCGGGCCGACGCCGGGAACCGGCTCGTCGCCGCGGTAGACGACGCCGTCGAGATCGACGCAGAGGAGCATGCACGGATGGTACGGGATCGCGCGAAGGACCCGCTCGCCGCAACCGATCGCCTGCTGGTCGACGGCAACAACGCCCTGCACGCGCTCGCCGGGGGCGGCGCAGAGCGCGCCCCCGTCGCGGCGCTGATCGGTCGCATCCGCGGCCTCGCCCCGGCGAACGTAGCGATCGACCTCGTACTCGACGGCGCGCCGGAGGCGGGGGCGCCGATGGAGCGCGTCGCCTCGGGGATGCGGATCATCCACAGCGGGCGGATCAGCGCCGACGAGAGGATCCTCGCCCTGGTCGGCCACCCGGCGGCCGACCGGGCGGACCGGATCCTCGTCGTCACCAACGACCAGGGGCTCGCCGCCCAGGTCCGCGGACGCGGCGCCCGGATCGCCTCGGTCACCTGGCTCCTCGGGCGCCTCGAGGCGCAGCGGGTCACCGGCGCCGCGCCATCCATCGGTCGGCCCCGGCCGCCGCTCGGCGCGCGCCACGACGGCCTCGCCCGCAAGGAGGCCGACGATCGCCCCGAGCGCCGCTGGAGCCCGGGGCGGGGCGCGACGACGAAGCGCGGCCCGGGAGCGCGCCCCCCGCGTGGGCGGTAGGATCGCCGCATGAGCGAGATCGGCGCCCGCATCGCAGACCTGATCGATGCCCTGATGCAGCTCCTGGCCGCGATCGTCACCCCGGATTGGGGGGCGCTCATCGCCCTCCTCCCGCTCATCGTCGTCCCCCTCGTGCTGCTCTACCTCGCCGCAACGGGGGGGATCTGGACCCTCGTCGCCGTCACCAAGCGCGGGGCGCGCATCGCACCCCGCGACGAGGCGCCGATCGCCGCCCCGCGCGGCGGCGACGGCCGGCCGCACTACGCCCCGGGCCGGCCGTTCGATGCCCAGCATGCGCTGATCTACCCGGCGGGACAGCATCGGGCACCCGACGGCACCCCGCTCTCGCTCGCCTGCCCCGGGTGCGGCGCGGTACGCCTCGCC
>JBEGQU010000025.1:0-3186 GCA_041180765.1 Chloroflexota bacterium | reverse complement strand
GACCGCCAGGATGGCCCAGCCGTCGGCGGGCAGGGCGGCGACGAGCTCCCCCTTCCCCTGCTCGATCGCGTCGAGGCCGCCGGCCCGCGAGGCATGCACCGCGTCGACCGCCGTCACGACGCCGATGCTGGGACGCGCGATCGCGCAGAGCGATGCGATGTCGCCGGGAACGTACAGGCCCATCTCCGCCACGAAGCGCTCCGTATCGTCCGGAAGGTTCAGCAGGGCGAGCGGCAGGCCGATCTCGTTGTTGGCGTTCCCCGGGGTTGCGGCGCAGTGCGCCCGCTCCCCGCCGAGGGCGGCGATCGTCAGCTCCTTCGTCGAGGTCTTCCCCACCGAGCCGGTGATCCCGATCACCTCGATCTCGAGGGTGGCGCGCCAGGCCCGTGCCGCGGTGGCGAGTGCGGCGAGCGGATCCGCGACCTCGACGAGCGATGCACCCCGCGACATCGCGACGGCGGCCGCTGCGCCGATCGCCGCGTCGATCGAGGCTCCACCGCCGGGTGCGTAGATCACCGCGGCGGCCCCCGCCTCGAGTGC
This sequence comes from Chloroflexota bacterium, assembly GCA_041180765.1. Classification (GTDB taxonomy): domain Bacteria; phylum Chloroflexota; class Limnocylindria; order Limnocylindrales; family Limnocylindraceae; genus Limnocylindrus. The sequence continues at coordinate 2,646 of JBEGQU010000025.1, read as the reverse complement.
CGCTGCGGCGTGCAGCCGTCCGTCGGTCCGCTCGCCCGGGAGCGCGAAGAAGATGCAGCCCGGGCGGTCGGAGACGAGCCGCGAGTCGACCGCGGCGCCGCGTACCGCCATGCGACCGGCAACCACCGCTCGCCCGCCGACGAGCCCGGCCAACCCGGCACCGTCGGCGGCGAGGTGCGGGCGCGTGGCGGCCGTCATCCGGGCCGCCCCGGCCGCACGGGGAGGAGTGGGACCCCGCCCACCGCCGGCAGCGCCGGAGCGGAGGGTTCCGGCGAACCGGGGTGGGCGGGGGAAGTCGAGCGCCCGTCGGAGACGGACGCGGGGGTGATGCCGTAGACGGAGATGAGGTCCTGCGCCACGCGGCGGAAGAGCTCGAACGACTCGATCCGGTTCTCCATGAGGCCCGGTCCGTGCACCACGGGCGTCGCGCGGCGGATCGAGACCGCGATGACATAGTCCGGTGCCGTCTTCCCGAACCAGCCGACGAAGGTGAAGTTGTAGTGGCGCTCGTCGAAGGCGCCCTGGCCGCCGTTCGCGTCCTTGCGCCAGATCTGGGCCGTCCCGGTCTTCCCGCCGTAGACATATGCGGGCAGCGCCGCGAGACGCTGGTAGAGCGGAACGATCTTCGGCGCTGCCGCCGTCATCTGGATCATCTGGCGCGAGACCTCCGGCGTGGTGGCCGCCCCCCGTGCGGTGATCGGCGTCGGCACGCCGTCGACCGCTGCGACGACCCTCGGGCGCACGAGGATGCCGCCATTGACCATGGCCGAGTACGCGACGGCCAGCTGCATCAGCGTCGTCGAGACGCCCTGGCCGAACGAGGCGTTTGCCAGGTCGATCTGGCGCCACCGCTCCGCTCCCGGGTCGCGCGCGATCCCGCGCTCCTCGCCCGCGAGATCGACGCCGGTCTGTCCGCCGATGCCGAAGCGCAGCCAGGAGGCATAGAGCCGGTCCGCGGCGCTGGTGGTCGTCGCGCCGAGCTGCAGCGCGACCTTGGTGAAGACGACGTTGCGACTGTAGGCGAGCGCCTCCGTCAGCGAGAGCGTGCCGCGCGACTGCAGGTTCGCATTGCGCACCTTGCTGGCGCCGTTGTCGAGGAGGAGGACCTTCTCATCCTGGTAGAGGCTCTGCGGCGTCGCCACGCCATCTTCGAGCGCCGCGACCGCGGTGATCGCCTTCATCACCGAGCCGGGCTCGTAGGTGCTGGAGATCGTGGGGTCGGCGAGGAGCTGCGGGTTGCGGCTCGCGACCGCTGCGTAGTCGTTCGCGTCGTACGAGGGCCAGGAGGCCGAACTGATGATCGCCCCGGTGTAGGGATCCATGACGACGACGCTCACCGACTCCGCCCCGTCGGAGATCCCGGCGACGGCGGCCTCCTGCTCGACCATCGCCTGGACCCGTGCGTCGATGCAGAGGCGCAGGTCGGCGCTCGGCCGGCCGGCGGCCGACTCCGTCGTCTTCAGCGAGCCGTCTGCCGCGCGCTCGATCGAGGTGACCCTGGCCGCGCCCGCGAGCGCCGCATCGTAGTAGCCCTCGACACCGTACTGCCCCACCCCATCCGCGTTCACGAAGCCGAGCAGCTGGCTGGCGAGGCTCGTCCCGCCGACGCCGCCCGGCTGCGGGTAGCTGCGGAAGCGCACCTGCTCGAGGCCGATCCCCGGGAGCTCTCCGGCGGCGATCGCCTCCCGTACCCGCGCGGCGGGGTCGTCCTCGAGGCCGGGGTGCAGCACGCCCCAGGCGCGGCCCGAGGCGAGGAGGGCGCCGAAGCTCGCCTCGGCGGTCGCGCCCCCGCCGACCAGCTCGGCCAGGCGCTTCGCGATCGCCGGACGCTCGGCCGCGGGAATCGCCACCGGGCGCGCCGTGAGTCGCTGCCGGAGCACCGTCGTCGCGAGCACGACCGTGCCGCTGCTGTCGGTGATCGTCCCGCGCACCGGCGCCTCGACGATGCTCTGTGCCGCCTGCGCCTGGGCCGCATCGAGCAGGCGCTGGCGATCGAGGACCTGCCAGTAGAGGAGCCGCGCCAGGCAGGCGATGCCGATGGTGACGAGCAGGAACGTGGCCAGGCCCGCCCGCCGCGGCGCGTCGGTGCGCAGGCCCTCGCCGTTCGCGGCGCGACCGGCGGCGACCGGCGCCGGTGGCGCGGACCTGCGCGGGTTCGGCTGCCGCATGCTCATCGGGCGACCAGCACGACCGGGTCGACGAGCTGCCCATAGCCGAGGATGGCCGCCTCGCGTCGGATCGCCGGCTCGCGGCCGAGGCGCGTCATGTCCGCCTCGCCGGCCCGCACCACCTCGAGGATCCGCACCTGCTCGTCCTGCAACAGGCGGATCTTCGCCGCGGAGGTCGAGATGCCGAGGCTGAGCAGCAGGAGCAGCAGCGCGGCGGCGAAGAGCCCGAGGAGCCCGGCGATCACCGTGCTCGTGCTGATGCCGAAGAGGCCGTGCGCGTCGGTGGCGCGCCATGCGGCAACGCCGACGCGGCCGCGGGGGCGGGCGCCCGGCACGACGGCACTGCGCGGTGGCCGGTTCGCCGGGGCGAGGCGCACCGGGGGCCGGAGCGACCCGCTTCCCGGAGCGCTGCCGGGAAGCGGCTGGAAGGCGGCGCGAATGGCGGCACGCTGGCGCGCGGCCGCCGCCGCCCGACCGT
>JBEGQU010000024.1:0-6497 GCA_041180765.1 Chloroflexota bacterium | reverse complement strand
GCAGCATCGGCCGCCCCGCGGCCGCGGCGGCATCGCCGAGCGGCGAGCGGCGCGGGCTCAGGGGCGCTTGGGCGCGCCGACCAGGCGCGCGGGGAAGCCGCGCGCCCCCAGCGCCGCCTCGATCGCCGCGCGGTCGGCCGCCTTCGCCGCCGCCACGCGCTCGACGACCGCGGCGAGCGGCACGATGCTCCGCTCGCCGCTGGCGCGATGCGTCACCTCTGCGCCACCCGCGTCGAGGGCGCGCGGCGAGATCGTCACCATCCACGGTGCGCCGAGCAGCTCGGCGTCGGAGAACTTGACGCCGGGGCTCTCGTCTCGGTCGTCGACGAGCAGTTCGAGGCCGAGGTCCCCGGCGGCGCGCTCGAGCTCCGCCGCGGCCGGCGCGATCCGCTCGTCCTTGTTCGCGCCGACGAGCACCACCTGCGCGTCGAAGGGGGCGATCGACGAGGGCCAGGCGAGCCCCTTCTCGTCGTGGTGCGCCTCTGCGGCGCACGCGACGGCGCGACCGACGCCGATGCCGTACGAGCCCATGACGATCGGATGCGCGGCCCCCGCCTCGTCGAGGTAGGTGGCGCCGAGGGCGGCGGTGTAGCGGGTGCCGAGCTTGAAGATGTTCCCCACCTCGATCCCGTTCTCGAGGCGCAGCGGCGCGCCGCACGCGGTGCAGGCATCGCCGGCCTTCGCCGAGGCGATGTCGGCGACCGCGTCGGGGATGAAATCGCGGGGCACGTTGACGTTTCGAAGGTGATACCCCTCGCGGTTCGCCCCCGCGACGAGGTTCGAGGAGGCGGCAACGAGCTCGTCGACGATCACCGTCGCCCCCTTGGTGCCGATCGGCGACGCATAGCCCGGGACCATGCCGGCGGCGCGGATCTCCTCTTCGCGCGCTGGGCGCAGGTCGCGGGCCCTCAGCGCGTTGGTGAGCTTCGTCTCCTCGACATCGTCATCGCCGCGGACGATCGCCACGATCAGCCGATCCTCGCGATCGGCGAAGAAGACCGCCTTCGCCGTCCGCGAGCGATCGACCCCGAGCTGCTCGGCCAGTGCCTCGATCGTCGGGGCGCCGGGGGTCGCGACCTCCTCGAGCGGCAGCGGCGCCTCCGTGGCCGGAGCCTCGCGGCGCACCCTCGCCACCTGGCGGTTCGCCGCGGCGCCGCAGCCGTCGCAGAGGACGAGTGTGTCTTCGCCGAACGGACTCGGCGCCATGAATTCGTGGGCCAGCGAGCCGCCCATCATCCCCACGTCGCTGGCGACCGCCTTCGCATCGATGCCGAGCCGCGCGAAGATCCGATGGTAGGCGTGGAAGTAGAGGTTGTACGAGTGATCGAGCCCCGCCTCGTCGCGGTCCGCGGAGTAGGCGTCCTTCATCGTGAACTCGCGCACCCGGATGAGCCCGCCGCGGGCGCGGGGCTCGTCGCGCCACTTCGTCTGGAAGTGGTAGACCTGCTGGGGGAGCTGCCGATACGAGCTGATGAGCTTGCGCAGCAGGTCGCCGACCACCTCCTCGTGGGTCATGGCGAGCACCATGTCGCGCCCGCCGCGATCCCGGAAGCGACCCATCTCGGGGCCGATCTGGTCGTAGCGGCCGGTCTCGCGCCAGAGGTCGGCGGGGTGCACCACCGGCATGAGCATCTCCTGGGCGCCGATGGCATCCATCTCCTCGCGGATCACCTGGGTCACGCGCTGGTTGACCCGCATGCCGAGCGGGAGGAGCGAGTAGATCCCTGCCCCGAGCGGCCGGATGTACCCGGCGCGCAGCAGGAGCCGGTGCGAGGGCATCTCCGCGTCGGCGGGATCCTCGCGCAGCGTGGTGAAGAAGAGGTTGCCGATGCGCATGGGGGAATCCTAGCCGCGGAGCCGCGCGGCGGCGGCATCGAGCCGCGCGAGCGTCGCCGCCCGGCCGAGGAGGCGCATGCTGTCGAACAGCGGCGGCGTCGCGGTGCGGCCGGTGACCGCCACGCGCAGCGCCATGAAGAGGTCGCCCGCCTTCCAGCCACGCTCCTCGGCGAGCCCGCGAAGGGCCGCCTCGGTCGGGTCCTCGGCCTCGAGGAGGAGCGGATCGCCCTCCCCGATCCCCCGCTCCAGGATCGGCCGGGCCGCCTCGAGGGCGGCGAGGGCGGTCGCCGCGTCCCAGCGCTTCGGTACGAGCAGCGCAGGGTCGACGGCGGGAGCCGCGACGAAGAGGAAGTCCGTCAACTCGACTGCCGCCGACAGCAGCTGGATGCGCTCGCGGATGAGCGGCAGCAGGGCGGCGATCTCGCCGTCGCCCGCCGGACGCCCGAGTCGCCCGTCGGCCGCTGCCGCATCGTAGAACGGGCGCAGGCGCGCGGCGAGGTCCGCCGGCTCGAGGCGGCGGATCCACTGGCCGTTCAGCCACTCGAGCCGCGCGCGGTCGAAGACCGCTCCGCCCCTCTGCACGTGGTCGAGGTCGAAGCGGCCCTCGAGCTCGCCGACGGAGAGCACCTCGTCTTCGCTCCCCGTCGACCAGCCGAGCAGCGCGAGGAAGTTGATCAGCGCCTCCTGGATGAAGCCCTCGGCACGGTAGTCGGCGAGCGCGGTCTGGCTCTTGCGCTTGCTCATCTTCGTGCGATCGGCATTGAGGATCAGCGGGAGGTGGGCGAAGCGCGGCAGCGGCGCCCCCAGCGCCTCGAAGAGGAGGATGTGCTTGGGGGTATTGGAGAGATGGTCTTCGCCGCGGATCACGTGGGTGATTCCCATGTCGACATCGTCGACGACGACGGTGAAGTGATAGAGGGGGCTGCCGTCGGCGCGGAGGATCACGAGGTCGCCGCCCAGCGTCGCGGCGTCGATCTCGACCCTCCCGCGCACGAGATCGTCGATCACCACCGGACCGTCGGGGATGCGGAAGCGCAGTGCCGCGGGTTCGCCGGCCGCGCGCCGTGTGGCCGCCTCCCCGGGGGCGATCGAGCGGCAGCGATTGGAGTAGCGCGGCGGGAGCTTCGCCGCCTCGCGCGCGGCGCGCTCCGCCTCCAGCGCCTCGGGCGTGCAGAAGCAGTGGTACGCCTTGCCGGCGTCGAGGAGCTGCCGGGCAACCTCGGCGTAGCGTGTCGTGCGCGCAGACTGGCGATACGGGCCGTGCGTGCCGCGCTCGCCGCCGACGACCACCCCCTCATCGCCCTCGAGGCCGAGCCAGCGGAGCCCCTCGAGGATGTCGGCCTCGAACGCGGTCGTCGAGCGCGCCGTGTCGGTGTCCTCGACGCGCACGATGTAGGTGCCACCATGGCGGCGGGCGTAGAGCGCGTTGAAGAGCGCGGTCCGCGCCGTGCCGATGTGCAGCGGGCCGGTCGGGCTCGGTGCGATCCGCACGCGCACCGTGCCGCTCATGCGCGCACCCCCTTCCGGCCGGTGGGGCGACGCGCGGCTGGGCGACGCGGGGCGGCTCCGGGCGCCGAGAGCGCGGCGGTCGGCAGGCGATGGAAGAGGCGCGGATCGGCGCTGCCGCGCAGCACGTGGATCAGCGCAGCGGGTCGCAAGCCAAGGGTGGCGCGGCCGATCGGGCCGTCGAGCGTCAGCGAGTCGAGGGCGCCGCTGCGCGAGAGGATCGAGATCGGCGCACCCGGCACCAGGCCGCGCGCCTCGAGGTACCCGAGGAGCGCCGCGTCGGACTCGGCCGCCTCGGTCACGCGATAGATCGTCGCCGCCTCACCCGCCTCGAGCGCCGCGAGCGGCTCCCCCTTCGGGCGCCGGCGCTCGGCGGCCCGGTCGACCGGATTGCCGTGCGGGCAGGTCTCCGGGTAGCCGAGCAGCGCCTCGAGGCGGGCCTCGAGGGTCGGCGAGATCGCGGTGTGCAGGCGCCGCGCCTCTTCGTCGGCGTCGGCCCATCGCAGCCCGACGATGCCGGTCAGCAGCCACTCCAGCAGCGCGTGGCGGCGGAAGACCGCGTCGGCGGCCGCCTCGCCCGCAGGGCTGAGGCGCCAGAGCCGGGCGTGCCCCGGGCACGGGGCCAGGAGGCCGTCCCCCGCCAGGCGGCGGAACATCTCGCCGGCCGCCTGCTTCGAGACGCCGAGGTCGCTCGCCACCTGGGAGGGGGTGGCACCGCCCCCGTCGCTCCGGGCCCGCAACGCGAGCAGGTACTGCTGCGCGGCGGCGGAGAGGGAGTCGGCGGATCGCTTGACCATGTGCTGATCCTACCCGCGCGCGCCGATCGCGATGGCGACGGCGAGGAGGACGAGGAGTGCGCTGAGCAGCACCGCCCGCGTGAGCCCTCCGCCGCCGCCCTCCGCTGCACGGTCGCCGTCGGAGGCGAGCGGCACACCATCCGTGCGCCGCTCGGGGACGCCCCCTGGTCGCGGCGCACGCCGGACCGGGCGTCGTCCGCGGGCCCGGTACTCCGGACCGTGCTTCCGCGGGTCGGCATACTCGCGCGGATTGACCGTCCAGTACGTCCCAGAGTCGGCGCCGACCCAGGAGGCGCCATCCCAGGGCGGATCCTCGTCCGCCGGCGCGGCCCCGTCGTAGGTCGTCGAGCCCGGGCGCGCAGCGGGTCGGTCGCCCGATGGGGCGGTCGCCCTGCCGCCCGTCGCGGGCGCGGGGCGACGCGGCGCCCGTGGTGCGGGCCTGGGCGACGCCGGGCCGCCGATCGACGCGGCGCGGCGCCCGGAGCGACGCGCCTCCTCGAGCGCGGTCTCGTATGCCTCCGTCACCCGGGCGAAGCGCGCGGCGTTCGCCGCCGGCACCGCGCCGCCGCCGACCGCGTCCGGGTGCAGCTCCCGTGCGCGCCGGCGATAGGCGGCTTTCACCTGCTGCACGGTCGGCGGGGCGGCGATCCCGAGGGTTCGCCAGGCGTCGGCGAGGCGCGCCGGCGTGGGCACGGCTACGCGAGGGTGAGCGCCGCGAAGGCCTCGCCCGGACGGATCTCGGCGAGCGGCGCCCCGCCGCGGGGATCGGCAAGCGGCACCAGGCGGTGGGCGGCGAGGTGCGGCGATGCGGCGACCGGCGCGCCGGCGGCGGCGAGCGCGGCACAGGTCGCGACGCGACCGGCCCGCGCGGCAAGGTCGCCGTCTTCCGTCTTGACGGCGATCCCGACGACACCCCGCGCGGCGGTCGAGGCGCCGACGAGGCAGAGGCCCTCCGCACCCTGCTTTGCGACGACGTCCCCCTCGCCGCCGCGGATCAGGTCGGTGTCGAGATACCCGCCGCCGGCGATCAGCCGCGGGTGGGCGATCACCGCCGCGCGGACACGGGCGAGGTGCGCGCGGTAGCGCGCGGGGACGGCGGGATCCTCCAGACTCGCCCAGCGGCGCGCCCCCTCCGCCGCGGCGCGCAACGGCACGGCGGAGGTCGGGATCGCACAGCCGTCGAGGCCCCATGGGGCCTCCGAGAGATCCGTGCCGAGGAGTTCGCCGACGACCTGGCGCAACCGCACCTGCACCGGGTGGGCGTATTCGCCGTAGTTGCGACCGTCTACCCCCATCGCTTTCGCCAGCAGCAGGAGCGAGAGGTGCTGACCGCTGCACATGTGCGCCAGCAACTCTCCGGAGCCGCCGCGGGGGGCAGAGGGGCGCCCGTGGACCAGCAGCTCGGGATCGAGTGCGTGCTCCTCGACCATCGCGCGCGCGACGGCGAGGTGCTCGTCTGCGCCCGCATGGCTGGCGGCGGCGAGGGCAACCGACTCGTCGCGCACGGCGATCCCGGCCTCGGCGGCGGCGGCAAGCACCGCGACGGCGGTGAAGGGCTTGACCGAGCTGCGCAGCGAGACGAGCCGCTCCGCGCTACCCAGCGAACCGAGGAGGGCGCCCCCGGCGCCGACGATCGCCACATCCCCCCGATGCGCAGACTCGTGGATCCCGCCGCGGACGGCGAGCGCGAGAACGGGCGGCGGCGTACCGTCGCCGACCCTCGTCATGCGAGGCCGAGCGAGCGGTCGACCTCGGTGAGGCCGCGATCGATCACGTCGAAGGCGAAGTCGAGCTCGTCGTCGGAGACGTTGAGCGGCGGGTTGGTGAAGAACCCGTTCCAGCGAACGATCGTGTAGAGCCCGTTCTTCCGGAAGAAGGCGCCGAGGGCGGCCATCTCCGGCGCGGTCGAGTTGAAGGCCGCGATCGGCTCGCGGGTCCCCGGGTCTCGGACGAGCTCGATGATCCCGAAGAGGCCGATGTTGCGGATCGCGCCGACGCACGGATGCTTCGCCCGCATCCGCTCGTGGTGCGCCCGCAACGTCGCGCCGCTCTTCGCGGCCCGGTCGATCAGCCCATCCTCTTCGTACACGGCGATCGTCGCCAAGGCGGTCGCACAGGCGAGCGGGTGGCTGTTGTAGGTGAGGCCACCGCCGAAGACGCGGTCGGCGAAGTGGTCGGCGATCTTGCGCCGCATGCCCAGGGCGCCGAGCTGCACGTACGCGCTCGTCAGGCCCTTTGCCATCGTCATCATGTCGGGGACGACGCCCCAGTGGTCGATCGCGAACCACCTGCCGGTCCTGCCGAACCCTGCCATCACCTCGTCGGCGATCAGCAAGATGCCGTGCCGGTCGCAGAGCT
>JBEGQU010000023.1:0-41253 GCA_041180765.1 Chloroflexota bacterium | reverse complement strand
CGCGACTTCGGCACCTCGTGGAACAGCTTCGACCTCAAGTCGTACACCGCGGGAAACGGCACCGGAACCACGATCTCCGGTTCGCCGAAGCCGTACTGGGCACACGCCTACGACGAGACGGCGAACATCCACTCGAGTTACCTCTTCCTCGTCGGTGGGCTGATCGGCGGCTCGTCGGGCCCGCTGTCGGCCCTGAGCGTCTACGCCACGGTGATGCCGACGGGCGACGAGTACTCCATCGTCGACGACAACATCACGGCGACCGACAGCCCCTGCGACGGTTTCGCCGCCGACTGCCCCGCCACAGAGATCAAGCCGGGGCAGTTCTTCGAGTTGACGACGGCGATCAAGTCGCGGATCGCGGGAGGCGATGGTGCCACCACGCGCGGCACGTGGACCGGCTGGCTCTTCGACGCGAAGCCGGGCCGCGCGAGCGTCTACGTCGCCACCCAGCAGGGGGCCACCGGCGGGGTCGTCATCGCGAAGCTGCCGCAGCCGACCGCCGGCCATCTCTTCACCCCTTCAGACCTCAAGTCCGCCCTTGCCGTGGCCGACAACTTCACGCTCTACAACGGCAGCAACGGCGCGACCGCCGAGCTCTACGAGGTGCGCAGCCCCTTCCAGGATGTCGACGTCGACGGCTGCGCGAATGGCTGTGCGATGAGCCGTGACCTGACCGCGATCGGCGGCCAGGTCGCACAGGACCTGATGGTCTTCGGCGGGCCGTCGGGGGTGATCGCAGAAGATGTCAACCACGACGGCACCGACGACAACGCCGCCGCGACTTCGACGGACTACGAGGGCCCTCGCTCGATTGTCATCTGGGACCGGACCGCGTCGGGTCCGAACTCCACGGCGACCGTCCGCATCGCGACCTGGGTGACGAACAATCGCGCCATCTCCAGCGTCGGCACCTACGACGACGCCGACCACTGGGAGACCGCGGCGACCGGGCTTGATGCCGATGCAGGCACCGGCGACACGGATCACGCGGTTCGGAACGACCTCTATTCCCGCGGCGGCAACTCCGCAGTCGAGAGCGGGTGCCTCGAGGGGCGCGACACGATCGGATCCCTCCAGCCAGGCCGTATCGGCCAGGTCGGCGGTGGCGGTGACGCCGAGTGCGCCCCGAACCCGAATCGCCGCACCGCCGCGACCTGTGGCGAGAACACCACGGGTCCGGTCGGCTCCGTGGCGCCGATGCTCGGCGTGCAGGACTCGGGCGGATTCGGGCAGACCATCGGCGAGTACTTCGGCACGGTGGCGATGATCCGCAGCTGCCTCGTCGTCCACGGCATCAACGTGAAGGGCACAAGCGACATCGGCAACGACACCGGGGAACGGCACGGCACCGGGGCAGGGTACGGCGTCGTCGCGGTGATGGACACGCCCGGCGCGAACAACAACACCGGCTCGGCCTTCGACAGCGGCTTCAACTTCGAGACCGGCTCCTCGGGGAGCTCGGTGGTGCTGTCGGGCGACGGCGCCCGCGGCCTCGTCAAGGCTGCCACCTGGACGGCGGCCAACCCCGGCGACCGCAACGTGAAGTTCACCGGCGCGGCGACCGCCAACTACGTGCCGCTCTTCCCCCAGGCCTCGCACAGCGCGTGGAACTTCATCGCCAACCGTGCCGATGCGGGGACGGCCGCCAGCTCGGGCGGCTTCGCCGTCAACGGCCTCGCCGCGCCAGTGGTGCGCGACACCGCCTTCAACCCGGCCGACCCCGACGGCGTGGTCGCCACCTTCTCGTTCACCGGCGGCGGACGCTCGGTGATCAGCTACGACGGCGGGCAGCACTACTTCACCTTCGCCGGCGGCGGCTCGAACGCGATCTCCTGGTGGAAGGGGCCGAACGAGGGAACGGGCGCCGGCGAACAGGGGACGAACTGGATCCTCACGGGATCGCTCACCGGCGGAGGCTTCTCGGTCGCGCACTTCACCGACGAGGAGTGGCTCGCCGCGAAGGACGCCGCGCGGACGACCGACTTCGACCAGCCGGTCGAGGAGTTGGGCGGCTCGACCCTCGTCGCCGGCGCGATCCGCGAGGAGCGGGCCAATCCCGGCGATCCCGGGGCGAAGACCGCCGGATGCGCGGATGCCATCAATGTCGGGATCCGGGGCGACATGATGTTCGACGGCGCCTACTTCGGGCTCTCCGGCCAGGCCGACACCGTGTCGATCACCGGGATCCAGGGGACCGACGTGGCGCTCGTGGTGCTCGGCTCGGGCCCCTCGAGCCCCGCGAGCGCTTCCGACGCCTACACCGTGCTGCTGGTCAAGTTGAAGGCCGACGGCAACGCCGGGATCGCAGGCGAGCAGCCCTGCATCGACGACATCTACTACCTGAGCGGCAGCACCTTCGTGCAGCATCCGGGCACCGCCCTGGGGGGGACGTCCGGCACGGGCCCCGGCCGCGTGGGTGCCGTGGCCTACTGCCCGACCGACGGCGCCGGGGGGACCGGCGGCAACTCGCTCGGCGTCGGCATCGCCGACGCGGTCGAGGACCTTGCCCTGATCGCCATCGCCGACGAGAGCAGCACCGGCGGCTACGACGACGGGAAGATCATCAGGATCGCCGGGATCTTCGGCAACAGCATCACGGTCTCGAGCCCGACCACCTCGACAAGCGGCTACCGCGGCGGCGACTATCGCGACCTGAAGATGGACTGCGACACCGGCCTGGTGTTCGCCGTGAAGAAGGGTGCGGGGAGCGGCACGACTGCCTCTACCGCTGCCGCCATCTACAGCCTCGACGGCGCGCAGAATTTCGCGCCGATGGGCTTCGGCTCGTCGCTCGCCCTCAAGAACGCGATCTCCTCAATCGAGACGATCGCCGTCGAGGCAGACCCGGGGACGGGAGCGGTCGATGTCGTCGTGGTGGCCTCTGGCGGGAACGTCGTGTCGGCGGAGCTCGACCTGCGGTCGCTGATGCCCGCCTCCACGACGCTGGCCGACCTCGACGACGAGGCGGCGGAGTCCGCGAGCGCCCTGAAGCCCGTCGCCGTCGATCCCTCCGCCACCGGAGAGGTGGGCATCGTCAACGATCCGGCCGCCGCCGACGGGTTCTACTTCGGCGGCGAGAAGCCGGGCGACATCGACTACCCCGCCTCTGCCGACGAGGCGCCGGCCATGGTCGTCGACGGGGTCGACGAGAGCGCCTTCGGCGCCGCGGGCGTCGGCGTGGCGGCGGTCGGCGACGCAGCTCCCGCGACGCCGATCTTCGGCGCCGGGGGCGGTGCGCTCGACGTCACCGCGCGCATGGCCGTCTTCAGCTTCGGCAGCAGCACCATCAACTACACGCGCGGGCACGCTGCGACGACGATCACGGGCTGGCAGCTCCTCCCGGCCAGCGCCGAAGATTCGGGCGCAGTGCAGAGCTACGCGGTCGCATCGGCTTCGTCGGCCTACTGCGAGATCAAATCGAGTGGCGGCCGGGCCTACCTGCACATCAAGAAGCCGGGGACCTGCAAGGTCGCCGTGACCGCCGCTGCCGCCGCCCCGTATCTCGCCGGGACGAATGTCGCCACCTACGTGCTCGCCAAGGGCTCGCTCGGCGCGCCGGCGCCGGGCGACGTCGCGGGGGTGCCCCCCGCAGCCCCGGCGATCGGCACAAGCACCCTGACCCTGTTCACCTATTTCGACGATGCAAGCGCCGATGGCTACCAGGCGGCAACCGGTTCTCCGAAGATCACCTGGAGCGAGGCGACCGGCGGGACCGCCGCTGCCGCCGCATGCGTCGTGGCCTCCGGAAAGCTGACGTTGAAGCCGGTTGCGGGCGATGCCGCCAAGACCTGCAAGGTCAAGGCGACGGTCGCCGCCAGCGCGAACTGGCCGGCGTACACCAGCACGTACACCGTCACCTTCGCCTCTCCCTGATTCGCCCCTAGACTGGGCGGCGTGGAAACGCCGAACCCGACGCCGGAGCGCATCTCCCCCCGCCTCGTGCCGCGCGTCTGGGGCGGCGTGGCCCTCCGAGAGCTTGCGGGCGCCAGCCCCGGTGCACCGATCGGCGAGGCGTGGTTCGGCGAGGCGAACGAGCGCGCCGGCGACGTGCTGGTGAAGCTGCTCGACGTCCGCGAGCGGCTGAGCGTGCAGGTGCACCCCGGCGATGCGCTCGCCGTCGAGCTGCACGGCGCAGGGGCCCTCGGCAAGCACGAGGCTTGGGTGATCCTCGATGCCGCGCCCGGCGCCGAGCTGCTCCTCGGTCGCGACGCGGCGGCTGCGCCCGAAGCGCTCGCGGCGGCGGTCGCCACGGGAGACGGGGTCGAGCGGCTGCTCGCGCGCCTGCCGGTCCGCGCGGGCGATGTCTTCGACGTGCCGGCCGGGATGCTCCACGCGCTGCTCCCCGGCCTCCTCGTCTGGGAGGTGCAGCAGCCGTCGGAGCGCACCTACCGCGTCGCCGACTGGGGGCGCGACGATCCGTCGCGCCCGCTGCAACGCACCGAGGCCCTCCGCGCGCTCGATGCCACGGCGGTCGCCGCGCCGCCGGCGCGCATCGACTGGGCGCGTCCCGGCGCGCAGCCGCTCCTGTCGACGCAGCACTTCTCCGTCGCCGCGTACATCGGGCCGCACCGCGCGACGATCTCGGCCCGCGGCGGCGTGGCGACGCTCATCGCCGCGCCCCCGGGGGCGGGGGGCACGCCCGCCGCGGCCTCGATCGGCGGCCTGCCGTTGCGCCCGCTGGAGAGCGCCAGGCTGGCTGACCCAACGGCCGTGGAGCTGCCGCCCGGCAGCGCCCTGCTCGTCGCGATCGGCGTGTCGCCCGCGAAGGTTTAGGTTCCTGAACAATCGGGCGCTTCCGGCGCCCCGGCGCCCCGGGACCCTTGCGCCGCGGCGCACGCCTCGTTCATGATGGAGTTCCTCAGCCCGACCCGGGCGCGGAGCCGACGGGGTGCCACGTGCACCAGGTCTGCAGCGCACCCGGAGCGGGACAGAGCCCGATCGATCGATCGGGAAGTACAGCAAGGAGGACCTCATGAAGGTCTTTAACAAGAAGGGCTTCGTCGCGGTTGCGGCGGTCGCCCTGCTCGCTGCTGCGTGCGGCGGCTCGTCGAGCGTCGGGAAGAACCTGACGATCGGCATCAGCCTCCCGCTCAGCGGCTCGGCGCTGGCCTCGGCCGGCCCGGCCCAGAAGGGCGCGGAGCTCGCGATCTCGGAGGCCACCCTCGACGGTGGCTACACGCTGACCGTGAAGGTGCTCGACCACGCCGTCAACGGCGCGCATGACCCGGCGCAGGCCGCCGCGGACATGACGACGCTCGTCGGCGACAACACGGTCGTCGCCGTCGTCGGCCCGTTCAACTCGGGTTCGGCAAAGGCGCAGATCCCGGTCTCTTCGGCCGCGGGCCTGCTCCAGTGCTCCCCGTCGAACACCAACCCGGATCTCACCAAGGGTGAGGCCGGCGCGGCGCTCCGCGAGGGTCGCCCGGTGAACTACATCCGCGTTGCGACGACCGATGACATCCAGGGCCCGGCGGTGGCGGCGTACGCCTTCGCCTCCGGCAAGACCAAGGTGTACATCGTCGACGACACCGAGGTGTACGGCAAGGGCATCGCCGATGCGTTCGCCGCGAAGTTCGAGGAGCTCGGTGGGACCGTCGTCGGCCGCGAGGCTGCCGACAAGACCGTCACCGACTTCACGGCCATCGTGACGAAGGCGAAGGCGCTCAACCCGGATTCGTTCTTCTACGGCGGCGTGACGTCGTCCGGCGCTGGTCTCGTCCGCAAGGCGATGATCCAGGGCGGGCTGAACGTCCCGTTCTACGGCGGGGACGGCATCCAGGACGGCACGGGCGAGGGCTCGTACATCGCCATCGCCGGCGCTGACGCTGCCAACAGCTTCAGCTCGGTCGCTGCGATCCACGACATCCCCGATGCCGAGGCGTTCGCCGCGAAGTACTCCGCGAAGTACGGCGAGCAGCCGGGCGCCTACTCGGCGTCGGGCTACGCCTGCGCGCAGATCATCATCGAGGGCATCAAGGCCGCCATCGCCGGCGGCACGGTGACCCGCGAGACGGTCCGCGACGCGGTCGTGCACCCGGGCGTCAAGTACAACACGGTGCTCGGCAGCGTCGGCTTCGACGACGTGGGCGACACCACCCAGAAGATCATCTCCCTGTACAAGGTGGAGAATGGCGACTGGGTGTTCGACTCGCAGGTCGAGCCGTAATCTAGGAACCTGATCGTTCGGCGCGTTCGCGCCGCGCGATGTCGGGCCCCGGAGCCGCAAGGCTCCGGGGCCCGATGCTTTTCGGCGACGTGCCCCGTGCCGAAGGCGCCTCCCCCTTGCGCCCCGCCCTGCCGCCCGCGACAATGGGCGCCACGCACAGGCGACCCCTGCGGCAGACGCCGATTGGGGAGCAGGGAGGATCGATGGCGGCACAGGGCGAAGCGGGCCAGGTCAACACGGCCGCACGCCGCGGTGCGCTGACGCTCCCGCTGGCGATCGCCGCCTTCCTCGCCGCAGCGCTCGCCTGGATGGGGCTCGAGCAGTTCGTCAACGCCCTCACCCTCGGCGCGATCTACGCGCTCATCGCCCTCGGCTACACCATGGTCTACGGCATCATCGAGCTGATCAACTTCGCCCACGGCGACGTCTTCATGGTCTCGACCTTCGTGACGATGTTCGTCAGCTCCACCCTGCTCGGGCAGAAGAGCGCGATCCAGGACCTCCCGCTCCTCGGCGCCTCGCTGCTGATCACCTTTGCGCTGACGATCGCCTTCATGGCCGTGGTCGGCGCCGTGATCGAGCGCTTCGCCTATCGTCCGCTGCGCCGGGCTCCCAAGCTCGCCCCGCTGATCACCGCGATCGGCGTGAGCTTCATCCTGCAGAACATCATCCAATACCTCGTCGGGCCGTATGGCTACAACGTGCCGCAGCTCTTCCCGAACACCTGGGCGGTCGACCTCGAGGGGGTGCGGGTACCGTTGCTGAACATCTTCATCATCGCCGTCTCGGTCTCGCTGATGATCGCCCTCCAGCTCTTCATCTCGCGCACGCGCACCGGCCGGGCGATGCGCACCACCTCCATGGACCGCGATGCCTCGGCGATCATGGGGGTCAACATCGACCGCACGATCATGGTCACGTTCCTGATCGGCTCCGGGCTGGCCGGTGCGGCCGGCGTGATCCACGGCCTCTACTACGGCAACACGAACTTCCAGGTGGGCTACCAGGCCGGCCTGAAGTCGTTCACCGCGGCGGTGCTCGGCGGGATCGGCAACACCGCCGGCGCGGCGCTCGGCGGGTTCCTCATCGCCTTCATCGAGGTGGCGGCGGTCGTGCTCGGCTTCTCGCGATGGGGCGGTGCGGTGGTCTTCAGCCTCCTCGTCGTCTTCCTCGTCTTCCGCCCCACGGGGCTCCTCGGCTCGCACACGGGCGATCGCGCATGAGCGCCCTCCGACGCCCCCTGGCGCGCCTCCGCCTGCCGGCCCCCCTGGCGGCCTACTTCGCGCGCCACCGCTCGCTGGCGATCGTCGCCGCCATCGCCGCCATCGGCGTTGCGCTGCCGCTGCTCAGCCTCGTCCCGCCCTTCGGCCTGCTGCAGTCCACCAACGCCTGGACCAACGCCTTCACCATCGCGGCGATCTACGCCATGCTCGCGATCGGCCTCAACGTCGTCGTCGGCTTCGCCGGGCTGCTCGACCTCGGGTACGCCGCCTTCTTCGCCCTCGGCGGCTACGCCTATGCCGTGGTCGCCTCGCCGCTCTTCGGGCTCGACGTCCCCTTCTGGCCGATGCTCATTGCCGGTGCGGTGATCGCCGCCATCTTCGGCGTGCTGCTCGGCGCCCCCACGCTGCGCCTGCGCGGCGACTACCTGGCCATCGTCACCCTCGGCTTCGGCGAGATCGTGCCGATCACCCTGCTCAACGCCGACCGCTTCACCGGCGGCGTCATCGGCATCGGCGGCATCGATCGCCCGGCGCTCCCCGGGCTCGGCGTCTTCTCGATCATCGACCCCTGGCCGTACTACGTGCTCGTGCTCTCGATGCTGGCGATCGTCGTCGTGGTCGTGAAGCGCCTCGAAGAGTCGCGCGTCGGTCGCGCCTGGGAGGCGATCAGGGAAGACGAGCTCGCCGCCGAGTCGTCGGGGATCAACACCGTCGTCTCGAAGCTGCAGGCGTTCGCCGTCGGCGCCGCGATCGCCGGCTTCGCGGGCGTCTTCAACGCCGCGAAGCTCACGATCGTCTCGCCGCAGCAGTTCGGCTTCGTCGTCTCGGTGAGCACGCTCTCCGCCGTCGTGCTCGGCGGCATGGGGAACGTCGTCGGCGTCGGCATCGGCGCCTTCGTGATCTACCTGGTCCAGAGCATCTTCCTGAAGCAGCTGAACATCCTCTTCGACCAGATCCAGCTGCCGATCATCAGCGGGATCGACTTCCTCCAGTTCCAGTACGTCCTCTACGGCGTCGTGCTCGTGTTGATGATGCTCAAGCGCCCGCAGGGGATCTACCCCGCCCGACGCCGCATGCGCACCTTCTCCGACGCCGCGCCGGCGGCGAAGGGGGCGAAGCGATGAGCAAGGGCGCCGGGCCGATCCTGCGCGCCAAGGGGGTCACCCGCCGCTTCGGCGGCCTGGTGGCCGTGAACAGCGTCGACTACGAGATCCCGCGCGGCTCGATCTCGGCGATCATCGGCCCGAACGGCGCAGGGAAGACGACCTTCTTCAACGTCATCGCCGGCATCTACGCGCCGACCGAGGGCGAGATCGAGCTCGACGGCGTGAACCTCGTCCGCCCCTCGCGCGGCGAACAGCGCGAGTTGCTCGTGCTCGTCGCCGCGATCCTGCCGTTCGCCGCGGCGGCCGCCTGGTTCCTCTTCGGCGTGGGCGGCGAGGCGGGCTTCCTGCCGGGCGTCGGCTCCGTGGTGCTCGCCCTCCTCGGCTTCACCGGCGCGCTGCTGCTCAACATCGTCCGCCCCGCCTGGTACGTGCGCGCCGTCGCGCGCATCGGCGTCTCGCGACCGGCGCGTCCGAACGACATGGTCGAGGCCGGCCTGGCGCGCACGTTCCAGAACATCCGGCTCTACCGCTCGCTCACGGCCCTCGAGAACATCCTCGTGGGCATGCACGCGGGGCTGAGAGCCGGCTTCCTCGCCTCGATGTTCAGCACCCGTGCCGCCGCCGAGGAGGAGCGCGCTGCCGAGGCCGAGGCGCGGCGCCTGCTCGCATTCGTCGGTCTCGCCGGCTACGAGAACGAGATCGCGCGCAGCCTGCCGTACGGCAACCAGCGCCTGCTCGAGATCGCCCGCGCCCTCGCCGGCAAGCCGAAGCTGCTGCTGCTCGACGAGCCGGCGGCGGGGATGAACCCCAAGGAGACCGCCGAGATGACGGCGCTGATCCGCCGCATCCGCGACGAGCTCGGGATCACCATCCTGCTGATCGAGCACGACATGCGCGTCGTCATGGGCATCTCGGATCGCGTCACCGTGCTCGACCACGGCGAGAAGATCGCCGAGGGGCTCCCCGCCGAGATCCGCGCCAACCCGCGCGTGATCGAGGCCTACCTCGGCCGCGGCGCCGCGGCCGGGCACTGAGAGGAGGGCGGAGATGGCACTGCTCGAGCTGAAGGACGTCCACACGTACTACGGCGCGGTGCACGCCCTGCGCGGCATCTCGCTGGCCGTCGACGAGGGCGAGATCGTCACGCTCATCGGTTCGAATGGCGCCGGCAAGACGACGACGCTGCGCACCATCTCGGGCCTCGAGCGGGCGCGCTCGGGGAGCATCACCCTCGCCGGCAAGCCGATCCACGCCGCCCCGGCGCACGAGATCGTGCGCATGGGCGTCGGGCATGCCCCCGAGGGGCGACGCGTCTTCGCGCGCATGTCGGTGCGCGAGAACCTCGAGATGGGCGCCTACCTGCGCAAGCAGGGGCCCGAGGTGGCGTCCGACTTCAAGAAGGTGTTCGACCTCTTCCCCCGCCTCAAGGAGCGCGAGAACCAGGCCGCCGGCACGATGTCGGGCGGCGAGCAGCAGATGCTCGCGATCGGGCGCGCGCTCATGAGCCGGCCCAAGGTCCTGCTCCTCGACGAGCCGTCGATGGGCCTGGCGCCGATCCTCGTCGAGCAGATCTTCGACATCGTCCGCGAGATCAACCGCCAGGGGACGGCGGTGCTGCTCGTCGAGCAGAACGCGATGATGGCGCTGGACCTGGCGTCGCGCGGCTACATCCTGCAGATCGGCGAGATCACCCTCGGCGACGAGGCGAAGAAGCTCGCCAGCAACCCGAAGGTGAAAGAGGCCTACCTGGGCGTCTAGCCCGCGTCGGGCGCCGTCGGCGCGGGAGCCTCCCGGTCGAGCCGACGCAGGTGGGCGAAGAGCCGCCGCCCGTCTGATCGTTCGGCGATCTCGCGCGGCATGCGCCCCGCCGCGGCGCCGAGGAGGCCCTGGTGGCTGCGGATCGCCGCGGCGAGCCCCCGCAGGTGGTTGCCGGGCCGCACGCGCGGCTCCCACCAGAGCCCGTCGATGGCGAGCCGCGTGCCGTCGCCGTGCGGTTCGCGGCGCAGCTGGATCCTGCCGACGAGGCGATCTCCCGCGTGGATCGGCAGGGCGTAGGGACCGTAGCGGCGCCTGCGCTCGGGGGTGTAGATCTCCCAGCGGTAGTGGAACCCGTAGAGCGCCTCGAGGCGCCGGCGGTCGTGGATCAGCGGATCGAGCGGCGAGAGGAGGGTGACGGCCCCGGGGTCGGCGGCGATCGGCCGGGTGCCGGCGGTGGCGCGGGCGGCGGCCTCGAGGGCGAAGCGCTCGCCGCCCGGGAGGCGCCATGTCCCGGGGAGCCCGTCGATCTCCACCTCGGCGAGGGCACCACGGGCGACGAGGCGCTCGACGAGCTGGCGCCGGGTGAGTGGCCAGTCGCCGGCGACCGGCACCCCGCCCGCCGACACCAGCCCGAGGTCGCGGTGCCCGGCGAGGAAGAGGTGCTCCACCTGCTCCTCCTCGGCGACGCGACGCTCCAGCACGTTGCGCGGGATCAGCCGCTCGGCCAGGTCGAACCAGCGACGCGAGCCGTCGCGCCGCGCGAGGAAGAGGAGTCCCGCGTCGGCGAGCATCTCGAGCGCCGCGCGGTAGGCGGGGGTCGCCCCCCAGTGCCATGCGACGGACTTGGATGGGCCGAAGTCCGCCGCGCTCAGTGCCCCCTCGGCGGCGATGCGCTCCATGATCGTGTCGGCCCAGGGCCTGAGGCGCCGGTAGGTGCCGTCCCGCCAGTAGCGCTCGCGCCGCCGATCTGCTGCGCGGCGGTAGAAGGGCAGCTCGCTCGTCGGCACCATCGACAGCACGCCGCTGTGGAGCTCGACCAGCGCGCGATGCGCGGGGACCCTGGCGTAGAGCAGCTCATCGACCCAGCGCGGCTCGAACCCGTCGATGCGCGCATGGCAGACGATCTCGTGGCTCCGCCCCGCGAGGTCGACCGGGTCGAACTGCAGCGAGCCGAGTCGCTCCACGAGGGCCAGCACCGAGCCCCTGCTCGCAGGGAGCTGGCGCGGCGGCAGGAGCAGGTGCCGCTCCGCGAGGAAGCGACGGGCTGCCGCCCGGGAGACGCGCAGCGGCGACCCCGCCCCGGTCATCTCAGTGCGCGGTGGCCCCGCGCGCGGCGGCGCGGTTGCGCGCCGTGACCATGATCGCGACGCCGGCGACCACCACGCCGCCGCCGAGCAGCAGCTGCGGCGAGAGCGGCTCGGCGAGGATCAGGCTTCCGGCGAACACCGCGACGACGGGGTTGACGTAGGCGTACGTCGAGACGAGGCCAAAGGGGGCGACGCGCAGGAGCCAGGTGTAGACGTTGTAGGCGAAGAGGCTGCCGATGGTGACGAGGTAGGCGAGGGCGAGGAGGACGTCGCCGTCGAGCGCCTCCACGCGGAAGCTCCCCCACTCGCCGAGGATCGTGGCGACCAGTGCGCCGCCGATCGCCCCGGCGAGCATCTGGATCGCCACGGCGACGCGGGGGTCGGCGGGCGTCGCCGCCCGGCGCTGGCTCCAGATGGAACCACCGCCCCAGCTCAGCGGGCTGAAGAGGATGCAGAGCAGCCCGAGCGGATCGAGCGCCTGCCCCTGCGCATCGGGTCGCACCAGGATCACGACGCCCAGGATGCCGACGCCGATGCCGAGGAGCGTGAGCGGCGCGATCCGGTCGCCGTAGACGACGCGGCCGATCACCGCCACCCAGATCGGCAGCAGGGCGATGAGGAGTGCCGTGATCCCCGAGGGGATCGTCTGCTCGCCGAACGAGGTGACGCCGAGGCCACCCACGTTGAGGGCGATGCCGACGATCGCCTGGTCGCGGACCTGGGCGCGGGTCAGCGAGCGGAGCGCCGGGCGGGCGACCACCGCGACGAGCGCCAGCATCGCGAGGCCCGCGGCGGCGAACCGGATGGCGACCATCGCGAACGGCGGGATGGCGCTGCCGCTCCCCGGTTCGACGACGACGCGGATCGCAAGGTAGGTCGTGCCCCACACGATGTAGATCGCGAGCATCGCCAGGGCGATCGCGATCGGCGAAGCGGCGGTGAGTCGGGGCTTCGCGTTCGCCATGCCGAGATGCTAGCCGAGGGCGATGAGCAACGCCCCGCCGACGATGGCGAGGGCGCCGCCGGCGCGCAGGGCGAGGTCGATCGGGCGCACCGCCTCGCGGGCGCGCAGCAGGCCCCAGCCGCTCACCAGCAGGATCGCCGATTCGCGGAACGGGATGACCAGCGAGAGCGGCGCGACCGCGAAGGCGGCCATCACCAGGAAGTGGCCGCCGATGATCAGTACCCCCGTGAGCGCGCGCGCCGGCGTCGGTCGCGGCGAGGTGGCCCGCCGCCGGGCGAGTGCCAGGTAGAGGAGCCCGGTGACCCCCCAGGTGAGGCAGAGCATGGTGACCGCCCCCCCCCCGCGTACCCCGACGCTCTCGATCGCCGAGCCGACCGCCGAGAGGGCGCCTGCGGCGACGGCGACGGCGACGCCGCGCGGGTCGATGCCGCCGCCGAGCGCCCGCCACGGGGGTCGCAGGGCGATGAGCCCGGCCACGATCAGGGCGATGCCGTAGGGCTGCGCGCCCAGGAGCGTCTCGCGGAGCAGCCCCACGCCGACGAGGACGGCGAGGAGCGGGTTGAGGCCGCGGACGATCGGGTAGACGACGGAGATCGGGGCGCGGGCATAGGCCTTCGCCAGGGTGACGAAGTAGAGCAGCTCCGCGACGCCGGCGAAGGCGCTCAGCAGCAGGTAGGGGGCCGGGAGCTCGATGGCGCCGACGGCCGCGGCGGCGAGGATCGCGACCCCGGCGAAGATCCCCGGGGTGATCACGGCGATCATCGCCGCGGTCTCCGGATCGTGCGACCCCTTGAGGCGGATATTCCAGGCGGCATGGACGCCCGCGGAGGCGGCGAGGAGGAGCAGTGCGTCGATCGGCATCGGCAAAGCCTAGGGGTTGCGGGCGGAGCGTGCCGCTCGCGTATCCTCGTCGGATGCAGCGCGCGCGGCTCTCGGGGATCCTGCTCGTCGTCGTGTCGGCAATCGGCTACGGATCCGGCCCGCTCTTCGCCAAGGCGATCTACCCGACCGGTTTCGACTGGCTCGACCTGCTCGTCTGGCGGCACCTGCTCGCCGCGCTCCTCTTCGGCGCCGCCGTCGCCGCGCTTCCCGCCGGGCGGCGGGCGCTGCGCGGGTTGAGCCGCGAGCGGGCGGCGCGCTCCTTCGCCGTGGGGCTGCTCTTCACCGCCAACGCGGCGACCTACTTCGGCAGCCTCACCTGGATCGACGCCTCGCTCGCCGGGCTGATGACCTACGCCTTCCCCGCGATCGTCGCCGTGCTCTCGATCTTCTTCGCCCATGCGCCGTCGGGATGGCGCCCCTGGGTGGCGCTCGGCACGGCGAGCCTCGGCGTGGCGCTCGGCGTCGGCGGCATCTCGGCCGGCGAGGAACCGGCGGCGATCGGGCTCGTCCTCGGGATCGCCTCGCCGATCATCTACAGCTGCTACATCATCCTCGCCGCCCGGCTCGGCGGGGAGTCCAGGGAGGGTGTCGGCGGCGCCGGCGGCGTCTCCCCCCTTGCCGCCGTCTCGCTCGGGCTCGCGGGGACCGCGCTCGGCTTCCTGCTCCTGCGGCTCCTCCTCGGACGCGCGCCGCTGCCGCTGCCGATCCCGGACGCAGCCCTGCTGCCGGTGATCGGCGTGGCGACCTTCTCGGGGATCATGCCGATCGCCGCCTTCTACGCCGGGGCGCAGCGGCTCGGCGCGGCGCGCGCCGCGCTCGTGAGCACCGTCGAGCCCGTCTACACGTTCGTCGCGGCGAGCCTGCTCTTCGGCGAGCGCCTCACGCCGATCCAGATGGTCGGTGGCGTGCTGATCCTCGGCGCCGTGGTGGTGGCGGAGTGGGAGGCGATCAGGCCGCGCCGCGCGGCCGCTCGAGCCGCAGCGACCCATCGCCGTCGAGGCTGACGCGCGCCGCGCGCGGGCGGCTGTTGTACGGGCTCCACATCGCGTCGCCATAGGCGCCCGCACCGAGGATCGCGACGAGGTCGCCGCGCGCGATCATCTCCGGGAGCTCGTGTGCGCCGAAGCTGTCGGTCGACTCGCAGATCGGACCATGGACCGCCGTCGGCACCGCGGCGCCCTGCCGCTCGAGGGCGACGACAGGGTGGCGCGCGCCGTAGAGTGCGGGGCGGATCAGGTCGGTCATCCCCGCGTCGAGCACCACCTGTCGCGCGCACATGGTGCCGTCTTCCGCCTGCTCGGCACGATCCCGGACGTGCAGCACGCGGGCGACGAGGATCGTCGGCGCGGCGACAAGGGCGCGCCCGGGTTCGATCGCCAGGCGTGACGGGAGGGCGCTGCCGCCGCGCCGCGCCGCGTCGATCGCGGCATCGGCGGCGCTGCGGAACGACGCCGCCTGCGCGACCGGGTCGTCGGCGCCCTCGAGCCCCACGGGCATGCCGCCGCCGACGCAGAGGGTGCCGATGCTCGCCGCGCGGGCGTGGAGCAGGCCCGACGAGGCGAGGTCGCCGTAGGCGGCCAGCGCGCGACCGACCGCCGCCCCCCAGGCGCTGAGGTCGCGCAGCTGCGACCCGGCATGGAGGTGGACGCCGATCAGCTCGAGGCCGGGCGCACCAGCGACGAGGCGCGCGATCTCGACGAGCTCGTCGGGGCCCGCGCCGAACTTCGAGCCGGCACGGCCGACGGCGAGGCCGCGGTGGGTACCGGGTTCGATCGCGGGATTGACGCGCACGAGCAGCCGAAGCGGTCGCTGTTCGTCGAGGCCGGCCACCGCGGCGCGCGCGGCAAGGTCGCGCGCCTCGTCGAGCGATTCGAGCGAGATCCAGCGCAGCGGCTCACCGTCGAGGGAGGCCCGGATCGCCCCGTCCAGCTCCTCCGCCCCCTTGCCGATCCCCTCGAGCGTGATGCGGTCGTTGGGGAGGCCCGCCTTCCGTGCTGCAGCGAGCTCGCCGTTCGAGACGCCGTTGGCCGCCCAGCCCCGGGCGGCGAGCCGGGCCACGAGCCCGGGCGCCGGGTCGGCCTTCAGCGAGTAGGCACGGAGCCACGGATCGGGGAAGGCCACTTCGAGCGCCGCCGCGGCGGCGTCGAGCAGCGCCTCGTCGCGCAGGTAGAGCGGTGTCCCGTATTGCGCGGCGGCTGCGGCGGCCGCAGCGGCGAGGCGCGACCCGGGAAGGGTACCGCCCACGGTCGTCGTGTCAGGCGGGGACGACGTGGCAGGCGCGGCAGCGCGCCTCGTAGGTCTCGTCTCCCGCCATGCCGCCGATCACGATGAGCTCGTCGTCGGCGCGCGCCGGCACGCCGTTGCGCAGCCGCTGCGTTCGCGTCGCCTCGCTGCCGCAGACGACGCAGATCGCCGACAGCTTCGTCACCTCGTCGGCGCGTGCGAGGAGCTCGGGGATCGTGGCGAAGGGGCGCCCGGCGAAGTCCTGGTCGAGCCCGCTGACGATCACCGTGCGCGGTGCCGCGACCATCGCCTCGATCGCCGCAGGGAGGTCGGGTCCGAAGAACTGCGCCTCCTCGATCGCCACCGCGTCCGGGTCGTGGCGGGCCACCTCGGCGAGCACGGCGGCGACGTCGGCCGCCACGACGCTCGGGAAGCGGGTCCCGGTGCGGCTCACCACCTCGCCCGGCGCGATGCGGGTGTCGCGGGCGGGGGTGATCAGGAGGACGCTCTGCCCGGCGATCTGGCGGCGGGTGAGCAGCCGCACGACCTCGGCGGTCTTGCCGCTGCTCATGCAGCCGGCGATGACGTGGAGCCAGGGGCGACGCTGGGCGGCCATGCGCGCGATCGTAGCCGATTTGCCCCCCTGGCCGAGGCCGTTTACCTGGCGATAACACGGGGTTGACCCCCCAGAAACCTTCGGGCGAGAGGGTAGGGGTGCGCAAGAGTGATGCGGCCGCGCACCGCGACGGAGGAGGAACACGTGAACAAGTTCATGAGGATCCTTACAGGAGCCCTCGCGGGTCTCGTGCTCGCGGGCGGCCTCGCGGGCGGTGCGAGCGCAGCGGCGTCGCCGACGATCCCCTCGGGATCGAAGGGCGCGATCGCCGGCGGCGGCGCCTCGTTCCCGAACGACCAGTATCAGAAGTGGATCACCGACATCACCGCCGCCAAGTCGGCGAACTTCGGTAGCGATTCGAGCACGAAGCTCGTGCTCACCTACACCAAGTCGAGCTCCGGAACGGGGAAGGCCAACTTCTACGGCGCCAACGCCCGCGGCACCTGGATGTTCTCGGGCAGCGACAGCCTCCTCGATGCGGCGCAGCGGACCTCCGCCGCCGCGATCCCGGGCGGCTACATCGTCGTGCCGATGACGGCTGCACCGGTCGCGGTGATCACGCACGTCTCGGGCTACAGCAAGCAGATTCTCCTCAACGCCGAGATCATCTGCGGCATCTATGCCGGCGATATCACGGCCTGGAACGACGCGAAGATCGTCGCGCTCAACCCAGGCCTCTCGAGCGTCAGCACGACGATCGTCCCGGTCGCACGCGACGCGACCTCGGGCACGACGTTCATCTTTGCCAGCTACCTGGCGAAGGGCGCCTCGAGCGCACAGCGCAACTGCAGCTACCACAGCGGCTGGGACAACGCGGACACGACGTTCACTGCGCACTCCGGCACGATCAAGCCGGCCGATGCGATCATGGCGACGCGTTTCAGCGCGATGCGAACCGCAAAGGGTGCAGCGGCGATTCAGTCGAAGACCGGCAATGACGGCATCAGGAACTATGTCTCCGCGACCGATGGCACGATCGGCTACGTCGAGATGGCCTATAGCTTTGCGGCAGACGTGAAGACGGCGAAGATCGCGACGGCAACGAAGTACACCTCCGGTGCGAACAAGGGGAAGCCGGCCTACCTCGCCCCGACGCAGTCGGGTGCGACGAACGCCGTCGAGCGCCAGGCTCGAACCCTTGCGGCGGCCAAGACGGCTGCGGCGAAGGCAGAGAATGACCCGGTGAACCCGGCACTCACCTTCTTCCAGCCGGTCCTGCAGTCGGGCCTCTACACGTACCCGATCGTCGGGTTCTCGTGGTTGCTCGTGTACAAGAACTACGAGTCGACGGTAACGAACGCGCCCACGCTCGGGCAGGTGAAGGGCCTCGTCTACTTCCTCCACTGGTCGCTGACCAGCGGGGCGGTGTACACGGCTTCGGGCGTGCCGTGCTTCGCACCGCTCCCGAGCAGCGTCAAGGCTCGCGTGCTCACGGAGCTGAAGCTGGTGAAGTACGACAACGCGAAGGTCTGGCCGTAGATCCGGCTTCGCGCACGCACAGACCGATCGGCGGGGTGCCCTGGGTCAGGGCACCCCGCCGATTCGCTCGTTGACTACACTGCACGCAGCACAGGGCGCTGAGAGGGGAGAGACGTGGCACTGAGCACCCGCCTCCGGGTACGCAGCCGAATCACGGCCGACGGATTCTTCCGCTGGGCGCTCGCCGCGGCGGTCGCCGCCGCAGCTCTGCTCCTTGTCGCCGTTATCTACACCATCGCGAACTTCTCAACCCCGCTCTGGGGCGCCGTCAAGCCGCTTGATTTCCTCTTCGGCAGCGGCTGGAACGGCGTGTCGGTCGACGAGGCCGGTGTGACCAAGGTTCAGTACGGCGCCTGGCCGATGATCTGGGGGACGCTCGTCACCTCGCTCATCGGCATCCTCGTCGCCGCTCCCGTCGGGATCCTCGCCGCGGTCTACCTCGTGGAGTTCGCACCCCGCCGGCTTGCGGCCCCCCTCACCTTCCTCGTCGAGATCGTCGCGGCGATCCCGTCGGTCGTCATCGGTCTCTGGGCGCTCGGCGACCTCTCCCCGCGCCTCCGCGACTCAGTCGAGTGGTGGATCGCAAGCACCCTCGGCCACGTGATCCCCTGGCTCTCAGAGAATCCCGAGGCACCGTCGTCAACCACGGTCTTTCGTGCCGGAATCGTTCTCGCGATCATGATCACGCCGATGGTCGTCGCGGTGGGTCGCGAGGTGATCCGATCGGTGCCGCAGTCCCTGCGCGAGGGCTATATCGGCATGGGGGCCACAGAGTGGGAGACGATCCGCGCCGTCGTCCTGCCGACCGCTCGGATCGGACTGATCGGGGCCGTGCTGCTGGCATTCGGGCGGGCGATCGGCGAGACGATCGCCGTCCGCCTCGTGATCGGCATGGCCGATTCGGCGGTCCCCTCGAGCCTCTTCCAGTCGGGGAGCTCCGTCGCCGCGAAGATTGCGGGCAACATTGGCGAAGCCGACCTAGCCGTCGAGCGTGGTGCCCTCGCCGGGCTGGGGCTCGCCCTCTTCGCTGTGACCTTCGTGCTCAGCCTCTGTGTCCGGGTGCTCATTCGCCGAGCGAACGGCGGGGCGGGGAGGGGCAGGTGAGCGGGCGCGTCGGCGCGAGCCATCCCTTCGCGCTCTCCGCGCGCGACCTGCGACGCCGCAGGCTCAATCGGATGATGCGCCTGGTGATCGCTGCCACCACCGCGCTGGCGATCCTCCCGCTCGTCGGGATCACCGTGCTCATCGTCAGCAACGGGGTGGGCCGGCTGACGCCCGAGTTCCTCTTCAACGGGCCGCTCGGCAGTCCGCCCGGGATCGTCAACGCCATCCAGGGGTCGCTGGCAATGACCTTCGTCGCCACGCTCATCTCCGCACCCATCGGGATCGCCGGCGGCGTCTACCTCAACGAATACGCCTCGCCCCGGGTCACGGCGCTCGGCGAATATCTCATCGACGTCATGCTCGGCGTTCCGAGCATCCTCGCCGGGCTCTTCGCCTACCTCGCGATCGTCCCCCTGCTCGGCTTCTCCGGGTGGTCCGCGACGATCGCGCTCTCTGTCTTGATGATCCCCGTGGTGATGCGCACCACCCAGGAGGTGATGCGCCTCGTCCCGGCGGGGCTGCGCGAGGCATCACTCGCCCTCGGCGTCTCCTCGTGGAAGACGTCGGTCTTCATCGTTGGGCGCACTGCCTTCTCGGGGATCCTCACTGGCGTCGTGCTCGCGATCAGCCGCGGCCTCGGCGAGACGGCACCGCTGCTCATGACCGCCCTCGGCTCGAACGACGAGGCGATCAACCTCGGTGCGCCGATGAGCGCGATGCCGATCGTGATCTACAACAACGCCGGTTCGTCCGACCCGCAGATGGTTGCCGAGGCCTGGACGACGGCGCTGGTGCTCTTCGCGATCGCCCTCGTGCTGAACGTGGCGGTTCGCTTCAAGACGGTCAACTCGCGCATCGCCTAGCATCGCGAAGAGGATAGGAGGGAGCATGTCTGCCAAGAGCCGTACCGAGAAGCCCGCGAAGGGCTCCGCGACCGCACTGAGCCTCAAGAGCCTCAGCGCCTACTACGGCAGCTTCCGCGCGGTGAAGGACGTTTCCCTCGAGGTGGCGGCGCAGTCGGTCACCGCGCTCATCGGCCCCTCGGGCTGCGGCAAGTCCACGCTGATCCGCACGATCAACCGGATGCACGAGACGACGACGGGTGCTCGCGTCGAGGGGACGATCGAGATCGAGGGGGTGGATATCTACGACCCCCAGATCGATCCGGTGCGCGTGCGCCGGTCGATCGGCATGGTGTTCCAGAAGCCGAATCCGTTCCCGACGATGTCGATTGCCCAGAATGTCGTGAGCGGGTTGCGGCTCGCGGGGCAGACGAACAAGGCAGCGCTCGCCGCGATCGTCGAGGACTCGCTGCGCAAGGCCGCCCTCTGGGACGAGGTCAAGGACAAGCTCAATCAGCCAGGTACCTCGCTCTCCGGCGGCCAGCAGCAGCGGTTGTGCATCGCGCGGGCGATCGCCGTGAAGCCCGAGATCATCCTCATGGATGAGCCATGCTCGGCACTGGACCCGATCGCCACGCTGAAGATCGAAGAGCTCATCCGCACTCTCCGCGAGGAGTACACGATCGTCATCGTGACCCACAACATGCAGCAGGCATCTCGCGTCTCCGATACGACGGCCTTCATGACCATGGGCGAAGATCGTGCGGGATACCTCGTGGAGAGCGGTCCGACGCCGAAGATGTTTACTGCTCCGGAGCAGCGCCTCACCGAAGACTACGTTGCGGGCCGCTTCGGATGATTCGACGCCTCGCCGTCGCGATCTCGTTGCTCGTGGTCGCATCGGCCTGCCGTCCGGCGCTCGGTCCCTCGCCGACCCCGACCCCCTCGTCGATCGTGGCCGACCTTGTACCGAAGTCGGCGATGACCGTAGCCATCCGGCTTCCGGGCTCAGCCGGGGCGATGTTCGCCCCGTTCGCGGCGATCTCGCAGCTCGGCCTCCTCGCGGCCAACAAGGTCACCGTGAGCGCGATCCCGCTCGGCAGTCCCGACGGCGCCTTCACCCCCTCAGGTCGTACCGATGTCGTCGACCTTTACGCCCTCGACACAGCAACCGCCCTCCGCGCCAGGGAGCAGGGCGCCGACCTTGTCTACGTCGCGTCGCTTGAGCACTTGACCTCTTGGGGGGTCGTTTCGCGCACCCGGACATCGCTCAATAGCCTCGCGGGCTCGAACATCTATGTCGACGGCTTCCCCGGCGACGAGCACGCCCTCCGTGCCACGCTGCAGGGGGCCGGGATCGACACCGGAGACATCGTGCTGACCTACTCGACCGACACCGCGGTGCCGTTCGATCCGGCGATGCTCGCTGACGGGACGTTTGACGCGGTGTACACGCGCTCGTCCGACGGCCTGCCGCGCATTCTCCAGTCGGCCGACGAGAACGGCGTTGCCTACGGGGCGGACAGCTTCACCTGGCTGCCGATGACCGGCGGCCGCGCCGGAGGACTCGGCCTCTGGGCCAGCGCCGCCTCGATCGCATCCGAGGACGGGCAGATCGCCGCAGCCGCAGCGCTCGTCGCGCTCGCCGCAACCACGGTCGGATGTCGCGACGATCTCCAGGGGTGCAGCGCCCGCTATCTGGAGGCGGGGCTCTCGGAGTTCGATGAGGGGACGATCGCCTGGGCCCTCAACCAGTGGAATGGTTCCCTCTGGCCAAGTGCCGGCCCTGGCCTCTTCGCGATCGACGAAGCGGCCGTCGAGGTGACGGGTTCCGATGCCCAGGCGGTGGGGATCGTCATCAGCCTCGACCCCGTGAGCGCCTATGTCGATCAAGCGATCTACGCGCTGGCCAGCGCACACTGGCCGCCCGATATCGACCTGGTCGGCAGCGACTGGGTGCCGGAGGAGGTCCCGCTCCCGCAGTACTAGCCTCCCGCGCCCGGTACGTCGGGAGTACGCCGCGCACGAGAGGATCGCTTGCCGCCCCCGCCAGGAGAGCGACATGGGCAAGAGCGTTTCACGATCGGGCACTCGCCGGGCGGTCCGCCTGCTGGCGGCGGCGGGGGTCATCTTCGCCGGCGGCGCCACGGTCGGTCGGACCACCGCCGCCTTCTCCGACATCCGGCCACTCTCTGCCGCGGCGAGCGCGGGGACGGTGGCGCTCGATACCGGTGGCCTGCAGCGCCTCGAGTTCAGTGGCGCGGACCTTGCGGCGATCGGGCCCGGGGCCAGCTTCAGCCAGACCCTGACCGTCCTGAACCAGTCGACGGTGACCGTGCCGACGAACCAGACGGAGATCGCCCTCTACGCGAGCCTCGGCAGCACCCCGCTCGCAAGCGATAGCCTCGCGGCGGTGCTCCGCCTGCGCATCACGCGCTCGGTCGGCGGTGGGACCAGCACCGTCCTGTACGACGGCACCGTCGCCGCGCTCGCTGGCCTCGACCGCTTCACGGCGCCGATCGGCACGACCTGGCGCTCCATCAACGGCTCGGGCTCTTCGGGGGCCACGGCGGCCTCCGCACGCTACGTGTTCGAGCTCTCGCTCCCTGCGTCTGCGACCAGCGGGGCGGGATCGTCGGTGTCCCTGACGCTCCTCTTCGAGGCGCGCAACATCACCGCGTAGTGCGCAGACGGAGTCTCTCGATCGGCATCGTGATCGTGGCCGCGCTCGCGGCGGCGGGGCTGGGCCTGCGCATCGTGCTCGTCGTCGGCGAGTCGATGGCACCGAGCCTCCGCTCGGGGGACGTTGCCGTCACGGTCGCCGCGACGGCGATCGATGCGCAGCGGGGGAGCATCCTGCTCGTCGCCCGCCATGATCCCGACCAGACGCTGCTGCTGCACCGCGTGGTCGAGCACGGTGCGGGGTGGCGCCTGCTGCGCGGAGACGCCAGCCGGTCGGTCGACGCCGAGCGTTTCACCGACGCGGATGTTCGCGGGCGACTCGTCGCGGTGATCCCCCTCTCGGCGATCCCGCCGCTGGCAGCCGTGCTGCGCCGGTTCACGGCGTGGACCACGGCGACATTCGCCGCACAGCGCAGCCTCTCCCTCTCGGTCGCGGCGGCCGCCGGCGCGTCGGTCGCGCTCGAAGGGGTGTCGATCTCCGGCGGCAGCGCTGCCGGGGAGCTGCTCCCCGGCGCGACGGCCACCTGGAGCCTGCTCCTCCGCCCCTGCTCAGCCACCTCGGGGTCGTTGTGCGGCCCATCCCAGTCGCTCCGGATCGACCCGGACAGGTTCTCGCCGCTCGCCGGGGCCCCCGGCCTTGCCCGTGCACTGCGCCTTGCGGCGCGCTGCCAGGATCCGGACGGGGCCGCATGGCGCGAGGCGGGAGATCTCTTCACCGCAGAGTGGAGCGCCGCGCTCCCGTCGACGGGGCTGCTCGTGCCGGGCCTGGCCACAGCGACCCGCTGCGAGCTTCGCGCCACCCTCCTCGGGGCGCTCGATGCCCAGGCGGCGTCGCTCACCCTGCCGCTCCTCTGGGGCCCGTGAGGCGGCGCGCCCTGCTCCTCGCCGCCGTGGTCGCGCTCGCCACGGCGGGGGCCCGGTGGACCGCACCCGTCGAGTTGCCGATCGCGAGCGGCGCCTGGTCCGCCCCGGGCAACGTCGCGAGCGGGCTGCTCTTCTGGTACGACGCGGCCGAGCCGGCGACCATGGGGCTTGCGCCGCACCTGCGCTTCTGGTTCGACAAGGCGGTCGCCGGCCGCGGTGCGCGCCCGAGCGCCGCCGGGAGTCCGCCGTATGCCACCGCGCTGGCGGGACGGGCGCAGGTGGCCATGAGCGATGCCCTGCTCGCGCTCCCCGCGCCGATCCGCATCGAGCCGCTCACCTTCATCGCGGTGCTGCGCTTCCCGGCGGCGACCGGGACCTACCCGCTCCTGGGCTCTTCCGCCGCGGCCGAGGGGTTCGCCGTCGAGGAGGGGCGGATCCGCTGTTGGTACAGCGGCACGAGCGCCGTGTCGCCGCTGCTCGGCACGCTCGCCGGCGACAGGATCCTCACCGTTCGCTTCTACACGACGGGCTATGACTCCGCGACGATCAACAACGGCTTCGATGCGCTGTTCACGGCGACGCCGACGTCGACCGTCGACCTGCTCGGCGGGATCGCGCTGGCGGGCGGCCAGCGGCGCTTCACCGGCGGCATCATGGAGGCGCTCGCCTGGAACAGGATCTTGACCGCAACCGAGCGCCAGGCGGCGACGCGCGCCCTCGGCGCGAAGTGGGGGATCAGCGTGCCGTGATGCGGGCGGCCGACTCCCGGTCGAGGAGCCAGGTCGCCGTGGCGATGCGGGCCGCGCGCGCCGGGAGCTCACCGATGCCGCCTGCCAGGTCGACGCCGCCGTCGAGCACCCTCGCCAGGATCTCGGCTTTCGCTGCGCCGGGTGCGAGGACGCAGACCGACCTGGCGCTGCGGAGCACCCCGAGCGAGAAGGAGAGTCGCGCCACGTGGGGCTCGATGTGCGTCGGGGCCGGGACGGCGGCGGCGACCGGGGCGTCCGCCTGCGCGAGCGGCGAACCGGGGAAGACGCTCAGGCAGTGCCCGTCGCCGCCGACGCCGAGGAGCACGAGATCGAAGACCGGCTGGCTGCCTGCGGCGCCGATCAGGCCGGAGCCGGAGAGCTCGGCGAGGTAGCCGGCAACGGCGCGGTCACCCGAGTCGGCACCGGTCGGCCAGGGGTGCACCGCGTCCGCCGGCATCGGCGACGGACTGCCGTCGGGACCGGGGGCCAGGAGCACGGCATCGACCGGGGCGAGGTTCGACCGCGTGTCGTGCCGCGGCACCAGGCGATCGTCGCCGAACCAGACATGCGTCGCCTGCCACGGCATGCGCGACGAGCGTTCCGGCATGCGAAGGGCGGCGTAGAGCGCTGCGGGGGTAGAACCCCCGGTGGTGCAGAGGTCGAAGCGGCCGCGCGCCTCCACCGCGGCGCAGGCGCTCGCCACCACCAGCTCCGCCGCCGCCTCGGCGAGGGCCGGCGCGTCGGCCAGGATGCAAACGCGCTCGCCGCTCATGTGCCGATGAGCGCCGCCGCAGCGCGCAGGATCGCCGGCGAGAGCGGGTCGATCTCGCCGAGTTCGAGCGATTCGCCGAGGAGCGACGCCTCGGTGGCGCGAGGGGCGGAGAAGACCCGTTCGCGCACCGGCGCGCCGTCGACGTGCAGCCGTCCCGTCGTCGTCTTCCCGTCGGCGACCACGTCGAGCCGCGCCTCGGCGCCACGACGCCGCGCCCCGATCGTCACGCGCTGGGTCGTGCCCGGGCGCGTCGGTCGATCGGTGGGCACCAGGCGAACGTCGATCGGGTGCCCCAGGGCGTCGACGAGCCTCGCCGACCAGCCACGAGATCCGGGTTCGAGCGGTGCGTCGACGCGCGCCTGCAGGCGCGAGGCCAGCCAGGCGACGTGGTAGAGCGGCTTGACGATGTTCACCGGGCCGTGGTTCCCCGGCGCGCCGGCGTACTCGATCTCGATCTCGGCGATCGCGCCGAGGAACGGTGCTGCCGCCGGCTCGTCGAACATCGAGGCGACTGCGTCGCGCCAGCGGCCCTGGCGGATCAGGGAGAAGTCCGAGACGGCGCTGCCCGACTGGCCGGCGGCATCGAGCAGGTGGCGCAGCGTCTCGAGGCCGCTCCCGGGCTGCGTCGAGCCGTCGAACATTACCCGGTCGATGCCGCGCAGCATCTGTCGCAGGTCGGCATTCGTTGGGTCGAGCGGCGCATCCCACCAGAGGAGCGTCGGCAGGTCATGGAGCGCCAGTGGCGCGATGACGCTGGTGAGGTGACGTGCCACGGGCCCGCCGGCGTCGATCCAGAGCAGCTCCGTGCAGGCGGCCGTGCCGTCGCCGCGGGGCGTGACGGCGCAGAAGACCTCGAGGTGGGCCTTGAAGGCGGCCGGCCCCTCTGGGTCGCGGGGCACGATGAAGAGCGTGCGCGACGGGTTGCGCTGGAGGGTCTGGAGCGTGGCGGCTGCGTGGGCGGCGCGCTCCTCTCCCGTCGCGACGACGACGAGGTTCATCACGCCGGTGCGCACCGCCGCCTCGCTGCCCGGGGTCAGCGCGCTCCGGGCGTCGGCGCTCGCCCAGAGGCGCGAGAGGAGCGCATCGGCCTCTGCGACGGTGGTTGCGTCCGAACTCCAGCGGAGCGTGCTGAGGAGCGTGCCGGTGAGGCCCATCGGCTAGAGGCGCCGCCAGCGCCGCCCCTCGCGGGTGAGGAGCTCGTCGGCCGCCTCTGGTCCCCAGGTTCCGGCGGCGTAGTTCGGCAGGTTCGGCTCGGCACCGGCGATCCAGCTCTCGATGATCGGGTCGACGATCTTCCACGCCGCCTCGACCTCGTCGGCGCGGGTGAAGAGGGAGGCGTCGCCGAGCAGGGCGTCGAGGATCAGGGTCTCGTATGCATCGGGGCTGTCGACGGTGAACGCCGAGCCGTAGGCGAAGTCCATGTTCACCGGGCGGACGTCGACCCCGAGGCCCGGCACCTTGGCCGCGAAGCGGAGCAGGATCCCCTCGTCCGGCTGGATGCGGATCACCAGGAGGTTCGCCTCGGGGTCGCCGCCGAGCGGCGCGAAGAGTCGCTGCGGCACGTCCTTGAACTGGATCGCGATCTCGGTGGCCCGCTTCGGCAGGCGCTTCCCCGCGCGCAGGTAGAACGGCACGCCGGCCCAGCGCCAGTCGTCGATCTCGAGCCTCGCGGCGACGAAGGTCTCCGTCTCGGACGCCGGGTCCACCGACGGTTCGCCGCGGTAGCCGGCGACCTCGGTGGCGCCGACCCAGCCGGGACCGTACTGGCCACGGACGACCGAGGCGTCGACCGCGTCGGCCGGGATCGGGCGCACGGCGCGGAGCACCTTCACCTTCTCGTCGCGGAGCGAGTCGGCCTCGAGCGTCGCCGGCGGCTCCATGGCGACGAGCGTGAGCAACTGGAGCAGGTGGTTCTGGAGGATGTCGCGCAGCGCCCCGGTCTCCTCGTAGAAGGCGCCGCGTCCCTCGACCCCGATCGACTCGGCGACGGTGATCTGCACGTGGTCGATGTAGCGCCGGTGCCAGATCGGTTCGAAGATCAGGTTGCCGAAGCGGAAGATGAGGATGTTGCGCACCGTCTCCTTCCCCAGGTAGTGGTCGATGCGGTAGACCTGGCTCTCGCGGAAGACCTTGCCGACCTCGCGGTTGAGGCGCACCGCCGTGTCGAGGTCGCGCCCGAACGGCTTCTCGATGACGATCCGGCGCCAGCCGCCCTCGGCGGTCTCGTGGTCGAGGCCGGCGCCGCCGAGCCCGCGGACGATCTCCGGGAACGAGGATGCCGGGGTCGCGAGGTAGAAGAGGCGGTTCCCCTCGGTTCCGGCGGCGGCATCGATCTCGTCGAGGCGCCTGGCCAGCGCGGCGTAGGAGGCGGGGTCGCCGAAGCCCCCCTTGAAGTAGCTGATGCGCGCGGCGAAGGCGGCCCAGGTCTCCTCGTCGACGGGGCGGACGCGGGCGTGCTTGTCGAGCGATGTGCGCAGGTCGGCGCGCATCGAGGCGTCGTCCGCATCGCGTCGCCCGAAGCAGACGAGGGCGAACCGCTCGGGGAGCAGTCCAGCAGCCCAGAGGTGATAGAGCGCCGGGACGACCTTGCGGTGCGCGAGGTCGCCGGTCGCGCCGAAGAGCACGACGATGTTCGCATCGGGGATGCGCTCGAGGCGTAGGCCGGCGCGGAGCGGGTTCTTGGTCGCCCGTCGCTGCGGGGATCGGCGCTGTCGCTTGCCGAGGCGGAGCTCGCGGATCGTCGCGCTGGCGTCGCCCCCCTTGGGGCTGGTCACTCGGACTTCACCGCGTGGCCGCCGAACTGGTTCCGCAGTGCGGCGAGGACCTTGGCCGAGTACGAGTCCTCCTGCCGCGAGCGGAAGCGCGTCAGCAGCGAGAGGGTGATGACCGGCGCCGGGACGTCGAGGTCGATCGCCTCCTGCACGGTCCAGCGCCCCTCGCCGGAGTCGGCGACCCAGCCCTTGATCCCCTTCAGGTCGCTCCCCTCGGCGCGGAAGGCGCGTCCGGCGAGCTCCAGGAGCCAGCTGCGGACGACGGAGCCCTGCATCCAGAGGTCGCTCACCTTGGCGAGGTCGAGGTCGTAGCGCGACTTGGCGAGGATCTCGAAGCCCTCGGCGTAGGCCTGCATCATCCCGTACTCGATCCCGTTGTGCACCATCTTCACGTAGTGCCCGGCTCCCGGGCCGCCGCAGTGCAGGTAGCCGTCCTTCGGCGCGAGCGTCGAGAAGATCGGCTCCAGCGCCTTCACCGGGGCGGCATCGCCGCCGACCATCATGCAGTAGCCGTTCTCGAGCCCCCACACGCCACCCGAGGTGCCGGCGTCGATGAACGAGATGCCGTGCGCCGCGAGCTTCTCGTGGCGGCGGATCGTGTCGTGGAAGTTGGAGTTCCCGCCGTCGATGATCGTGTCGCCCTTCGCGAGCAGGGGGATCAGCTCGTCGATCATCGCCTCGGTGGCGTCGCCGCTCGGGACCATCACCCAGACGCGGCGCGGCGCCTCGAGGCTGGCGACGAGATCCTTCACCTCGTAGGTCGGCTTCGCGCCCTCCTTGGCGATCTCGTCGGTCTTCTCGCGCGAGCGGTTCCAGATGACCACCTCGTGGCCGCCGCGCACGAGGCGCTTCACCATGTTGCCACCCATCTTGCCGAGGCCGATGAAACCGATCTTCACGTTGTCCTCCTGGTTCTCTGCCGCCGTCTGCGGTCGTCGTGCCAATCCTACCGAACTGCCACCGCCCGGCCGATCAGCTCGGCGAGGGCGGCGAGGCCGGCGTCCGCGTCGGCGCCGAGGCGGACGCGCAGCACGGGGAGACCATGGTCGACGAGCGAGCGTGCATCGCCGAGCGCCTGGGCGTCGATGAGCTGGCCGAACGAGAAGTCGCGGCCCGGGACGCCGGCGTCGGTCGGGTGCTCGGCGACGATCTGCAGGAACCAGCCGATCGGCGCCCCGCCCTTGTGGAGCTGACCCGTCGAGTGGAGGAAGCGCGGTCCGTAGCCGACGGTCGTGGCCCGCCTCGTCGCATCGCGCAGGAGCGTCCGGATCCGGCCGAGCATCTCGCTTCGGGCGGGGGTCGCCTCGACATATGCCTGGATCCCGATGTAGCCGCGGGCATCGAGCCGTCCGAGCTGCCCGCCGATCAGCTTCACGGCGTCGTCGGCGAAGGCGGCGGGCAGCACATCGTCGACCCAGAGCGAGAGGCTGCCGTCGCGGGTCTTCTCCGGGAGGACCGGCAGGCTGCCGCTGGCGGCGAGTTCGGTCAGGACCGCCGCCGTGTTCATCTTCGATTCGGTGACATTCGGCTCGTCGAACGGATTGATGCGCAGGGCCGCCCCCGCGATCGCCGTGGCAACCTCCCAGCGGACGAACTCCGCACCGAGGTCGATCGGATCGGCGAGCCGCCACTCGAGCACCGGGTGACCGGCCCGTGCGAGCTCGTCGAGGCGTGCGTCCACGTCGGTGCCATCGGCGGCCTTCGGCGCGATCCCGCCGTCGAGGCGGATGCGGACGAAGAGACGATCGTCTCCGTACGAGGCGACGCTGCCGAGCGCCTCGCCGTCGATCGGCACGATGCCGAGGCCCTCCTTGCCCGTGCTCTCCGCCACGAGCTGCTCGACCCAGGCGCCGAGGCCGTCGATCGGCGCATCGACGACGAGCGTCGCCTTGTCGCGCCCCTCCTTGGCCAGGGCCGCGAGCGCGCAGCCGAGCGCCAGCGCGAAGTTCGCCGTCGGCTCCGGCTCCCGCGACGCCGCGATGGCGACGCTCGCCGAGGCGAGCAGCGAGTCGAGGTCGATCCCGAGCAGGCTCGCCGGCACGAGTCCGACGTAGCTGAGCGCCGAGTAGCGTCCGCCGATGTCGGCGGGATTGAGGAAGAGGCGCGCGGCGTCGACGATCGCGGTGATGCCGTCGACGCACGGGCTCGGGTCGCTGATCGCGACGAAGTGCTCGTCGACCGCCTCCTCGCCGAGTGCGGCGGCGACCCGCTCGCGGGCGTAGGCGG
The DNA here is from genome assembly GCA_041180765.1 of Chloroflexota bacterium. Lineage (GTDB taxonomy): Bacteria > Chloroflexota > Limnocylindria > Limnocylindrales > Limnocylindraceae > Limnocylindrus. The sequence continues at coordinate 11,516 of JBEGQU010000023.1, read as the reverse complement.
CGAACGCGAGCGTCTCGGTGGTCGTGCCCGACTTGCTTGCGACGATGAAGAGGGCCCGGCGCAGGTCGAGGCCCTCGAAGACGGACGCCACCGCGGCCGGGTCGGTGGTATCGCAGACCCGCACGCGGTGCCAACCCTCGAGGCCGGCGAAGGCGCGGGCGAGCACCTCCGGCGCGAGCGACGAGCCACCCATCCCGGCGACGATCACCTCGAGGCGCTCGCCGTCGCCGAGTCCGAGCGGGTCCTCGCCGTATCCCTCGAGGGCGGGAATCTCGGCGGTGAAGGCCGCCGGCGCATCGAGCCAGCCGAGCCGGTTGGCGATCTTCGCCTGGACCGCGGGGTCGTCGCTCCAGAGCGTGGCGTCCCGGTCGGCGAGGCGGTTCGCCCAGGCTCCCGCCCTCGCCCGCTCCATCATCGTGTCGATCGCCGCCCGATCCGACGGTCGCGCCGCGCGGATGCCGGGGATCCGTCCAAGGCCGTCGCTCATCGCTGCTCCTCCTCGATCTGGTCCACCTTCCTGTTGCGGCGGACGAAGCGCTCGGCTCCGCTCGGCTCGGCGGCGAGGAACGACGCGAGGGTCGCCGCGCCGCGCCCGGCGTCGATGAGCTTCGCACCGAACGCCAGCACGTTCATCGCGTCGTGCACCACCCCCTGTTCCGCCGAGGCGGGATCGTGGGCGATCGATGCGCGGATGCCGCGGAACTTGTTCGCGGCGATCGTCACGCCGATCCCCGAGCCGCAGATGACGAGGCCGCGCTCGGCGCCGCCGGAGCGCATCAGTTCGGCGACGGCGCGGGCGGCGTCGGGATAGTCATCCCCCTGGTCGCTGCCGTCTCCGCCGAGGTCGATCGCCTCCCAGTCGGGCGCGACCGTCGGCAGCGCCGCGATCAGCTCGGCCTTCAGCGCCGCGCCGGCGTGGTCGGCGGCGACGGCGAGGCGGCGCGGCGACACCTCAGCGGACCGCGTGGCCGTCGTGCAGGTGCGGCGTGGGCACGACGCCGCGCACCGTTCCGGCGACGACGCCACGGGCGATCTCGGCGATGCGCTCGGCGGTGAACCCGAACTCGGCGAACAGCCGCGGCGCGGGGGCCGAGGCGCCGAAACGGTCCATCGCGACGATCGCGCCGCCGCTGCCCGCCCAGCGGTCCCATCCGAAGCTCACCCCGGCCTCGATCGCGACGCGCGCGGCGATCGACGGGGGGAGGATCTCGTCGCGGTAGGTCGCGTCCTGATCGCCGAAGAGCTCGGGCGAGGGCATGGAGACGACGCGCGTCGGCGTGCCGCCCGCCTCGAGTAGCTCTGCCGCCGCGACGGCGAGGTGCAGCTCGGAGCCGGTGGCGATGAGGATCGCCTGCGCCGACCCGGTCGCCTCGCGCACCACGTAGGCGCCGCGGCGCACCCCCTCGCGCGCACCGGCGACGGCTCCGGCGAGCACGGGGAGCTTCTGGCGGGTGAAGGCGAGCACCGTCGGCGCGTGGCGGCGTTCGATCGCGACCCCCCAGGCCGCCGCGGCCTCGTTCGGGTCTCCCGGGCGGATGAAGCGCACGGTCGGCATCGCGCGGATCGCCGCATAGTGTTCGACTGGCTGGTGCGTGGGGCCGTCTTCGCCGAGTCCGATCGAGTCGTGGGTGAAGACGAAGATGCTGCCGAGGTTCGCCAGGGCGGCGAGGCGCAGCGAGCCGCGCAGGTAGTCGCTGAAGGTGAGGAACGTCGCGCAGAACGGGATCAACCCACCGTGGTACGCCACGCCGTTGGTGATCGCAGCCATCGCATGTTCGCGGACGCCGAAACTGATGTTGCGACCCGTCTCGGTCGCCGTGAAGCGTCCGCCATCGTGGATCTCGGTGAGGTTCGACTCCGAGAGGTCGGCGCTGCCGCCGATCAGCTCCGGGAGCACGGCGCCGAGCGCCTTGATCGATGCCTGGCTCACGTTTCGCGTCGGCGCATCGCCGCCGAGTTCGTAGCGCGGGAGGGCATCGCCCCAGCCGTCGGGGAGGCGGCCCGCCACGCGGCGCTGCAGCTCCGCCGCCTCGGCGGGGAAGGCGGCGGCATAGGCGAGGAGCCGCTTGGCGTGATCGGCGACGAGCGCCTCGCCCGCGGCGGCTCGCTGGCGGTAGAACGCCGCGACATCATCCGGGACGGAGAAGGTCGCGTCGGGATCCACCCCGTAGGCCTGCTTCGTGAGGCGCACCTCGTCGGGCCCGAGCGGCGCGCCGTGGGACTTCTGGCTCCCCGCCTTGTTCGGCGAGCCGAAGCCGATCACCGTGCGCACGGCGATCAGGCTCGGTCGCTCGTCGGCGATCGCGGCGCCGATCGCCGCGTCGATGGCGGCGAGGTCGTTGCCATCGGTGACGCGGCTGGTGTGCCAGCCATAGGCGTCGAAGCGCTTGAGCACGTCTTCCGACCAAGCGGTCGAGGTGGGCCCGTCGAGCTGGATCAGGTTGTCGTCCCAGAGGTAGACGAGCTTGCCGAGCTTCAGGTGGCCGGCGAGCGAGGCGGCCTCGGAGGCGATCCCCTCCTGCAGGTCGCCGTCGGAGACGATCGCGAAGACGCGATGGTCGACGACCTGGTGGCCCGGGCGGTTGAACTCCGCCGCGAGCCGGCGCTCGGCGATCGCCATGCCGACGCCGTTGGCGAACCCCTGGCCGAGCGGGCCGGTGGTCGCCTCGACCCCCGCGGTCAGGCCGAACTCCGGGTGCCCCGGGGTAAGGGAGCCCCAGGTGCGGAAGGCGCGCAGGTCGTCGAGGGTCAGGCCGTAGCCGAAGAGGTGGAGCAGCGCATAGAGGAGGGCGCTCGCGTGGCCGTTCGACAGGATGAAGCGGTCGCGGTCGAACCAGTCGGGGGTGCTTGGTGCGTGGCGCAGGTGGTGCGCCCAGATGGCGTGGGCCATCGGCGCGCAGCCCATCGGCGCTCCCGGGTGCCCGGAGTTGGCCGCCTGCACGGTGTCGATCGCCAGCGTGCGGATGGTGGTGACGGCCGACTGTTCGAGTCGCTGGTCCATTGGCTCCCCCTCGTGCTGAACCGGGCTGTGCGCTGATTGTAGACTTCGGGGCGATGACCTGCCGCGATTCGCGGCCCGCGCGCCGCGACCGGCGAACCGGAGGCCCCATGACGACGAATCCCTCCCGCACGAGCGTCGCCGCCGTCGAGGCGCGCGGCGTCGGACGGGTCTTCCAGGCGAAGGGCGGCCCGGTCACCGCGTTGCACGGCATCGACCTGCGCATCGAGCCGGGCGAGCTCTTCGGACTCCTCGGCCCGAACGGCGCGGGGAAGAGCACGCTGATCAAGATCCTGAGCACGCTCCTGCTCCCCACGACGGGGGGCGCCTCGATCTTCGGACTCGACGTCGTCGCCGAGACGGAGCGCGTGCGCCGCATCATGAACCTCGTGGCCGGCGGCGACTTCTCGGGCTACGGGCTCCTCACCGTGCGCGAGCAGCTCGCCATGTTCGCGCAGTTCTACGGCATGCCCTATCGCGAGGGGATGCGCCGCGTCGACGAGCAGATCGACGCCTTCGGCATCCGCGAGATCGCCGACCGCAAGATCAGCGCCCTGTCGACCGGGCAGCGCCAGAAGCTGAACTTCGCGCGCTCGTTCCTCAACGACCCGTGGATCCTCTTCCTCGACGAGCCGACGATCGGCCTCGATGTCGCCGCGGCGCGCGACGTGCGCGAGCGCGTGCGCGCCTTCCAGGAGGCGGAACCCGGCAGGACCGTGCTCCTCACCACGCACTACATGGCCGAGGCCGACGAGATGTGCGACCGCATTGCGATCGTGGATCACGGCCGGATCCTCGCCCAGGGGACCCCCGCCGAGCTGAAGCGCATGGTCCAGCGCGAGGCGCTGTTCATCGTCGGCGTCGACGACCTGCCCGCGGGGGTGACCCCGGCCACGCTCCGCGCCCTCCCCGGCGTCCTCTCGGTCGCGGTGCGCGGCGTCGACGACGACGGCGCCAGCGGCATCGGCTCGCCGATCACCCGCCTCGCGATCGGCCTGCGCGAGGACGGCGCGCTCGGCGGAGTGATCAGCTCGCTCGCCGGTGCGGGAGCGCACCTGCGCGAGATCGCGAAGAGCGAGCCGACCCTCGAAGAGGTGTTCGTGCAGCTCGTCGGGCGCGGCATCGGCGAATCCGAAGCGGAGCCGGCGGGGTGAGCCGCGCCGCGGCGCCGGACGACCTGGCGGTGCGCATCCGCGCCGCGACCGAGTGGAGCGCCGGGCACCGGCTCCGGCACGCCGCGCAGTCCGTCGCCGGGCGGGCCTACCCGCGCATCTTCGGCATGCTCCGCGAGCCGTCGTGGCTCTTCTTCGACCTGGTATTCCCCATCCTCGGCATGGCCGCCTTCGTCTTCCTGCTGCGCTCGCGCGGTGCCGACGAGGCGTGGATCAGCGCGACGATCCTCGCCAGCGCCCTGCTCACTTTCTGGACCTCGGTCATCTGGATGATGGCGGGGCAGTTCCGCTGGGAGCGCGACAGCGGCAACCTCACCCTCTACATCACCGCTCCGGTCGGACTCGGCGCGATCACCCTCGGCATGGCGATCGGCGGAGCGGTCGGCATGGCGATCCGCGCCGCGATCGTCATCACCGCGGGCCTCCTCCTCTTCGGGGCGCAGTACAGCGTCGGGGAACCGCTCCTGCTCCTCGTCACCCTGCTCCTCGGCGTCGCCGCGATGTACGCGCTCGGCGCCTGCCTCGCCGCCTTCTTCCTCGTCTCGGGCCGTCAGGCCGACCACCTCGGCGATCTCCTGAACGAGCCGATGCAGCTGCTCGGCGGCCTCTTCGCCCCGATCCGCAACCTCGGCCCGATCGGGCTCGTGGCGATCGGGATCCTGCCGCTCGCCCCCGCGGCCGACGCCCTGCGCCAGATCGCGGTCCCGCAGCTCGCGGCGAGCGGCCTGCTCCCCGTCCCCGTCGAGCTGGCGATCCTCGCCGCGATGGTCGTCGTCTTCGGCATCCTCTCGCGCCACGCACTCGGCTACATCGAGCGGATCGGGCGCTCGGGCGGAAGGCTGCTCACCCGTGCAGACTGACGCGACGGGGTTCGTCGAGCGCGCTCCGCGTCCGTTCGGACCGCTGCGCGGCGCCGCCGCCGACGCCGCGCGCTCGCTGATCGCCGCGGCGCGGCTCGCCTGGGCGATCGAGGGGAACTGGACCGAGCCCTTCTACCTTGCGGCCTACCTGATCGTGCGCCCGCTCGCCTTCCTCGGCCTCTTCCTCGCCGTGCTCTCGATCGGCGGCAACCTGCATCCCGAGTCGATCGGCTTCGTCGTCGTCGGCCAGGCGATCTTCCAGGTGGTGGGCGCGGCGCTACAGGGGCCGACGCAGGCGCTGCTCGACGATCGCGAGCGCTACCGGACGATCCGCTACATCTTCACGACGCCCTCCTCGCTCCTGCCGGTCTCGGTCGGCCGCGCGCTCGTCAAGGCGGCGATCGCCGGCATCAGCGCCGCCATCGTCATCGGCGTCGGCGCGCTGCTCGGCATGCCGCTCCGCGCCGGGGGGGTCGACCTGCCGCTGCTCGCAGCGGTGCTCGCACTCGGCCTCCTCTCGATCGTCGGCCTCGGCATCGCGCTCGGCGCGATCTGCGTGCAGCTCCGCAACGACGCCTGGGGCTACCCGCAGGCCGTGGCGGGGAGCGTCTTCCTCCTCTGCGGTGCCCTCTTCCCCCTGGAGGTGCTCCCTGGCGCCCTCCGCGCGGTCGGCGCGGCGCTGCCGATCACCTGGTGGATCGAGGGGGTGCGGCGCGCCCTGCTCGGCACCACGTCGCCCGGTCTGCTCGGCGAGCTGCCGACCGCCTCGCTCGTGGCGCTCCTGTTCGTCGGCACGGCGGCCATCTGGCTGATCGCGCCGCGCCTCTTCGTCCTCGGGATCGACCGGGCCCGCGACAAGGGCTACCTCGACCGGAACACCGCCTCGTGAGCCGCGTCCCGCGCCCCGCCGCCGCGCAGCGCACGCCGCGCGCCGCCGCCGAGCTCGGCGTCCTCGCCGCAATGGCGATCTGGGCGGCGAACTTCACCGTCGTCAAGGCGGCCGTGATCGCCTGGCCAGTCCTCCCGTTCTCGGCGATCCGCATCACCGCCGCCGGTGCCGTCGTGCTCCTCTGGGCGCGGTTCCGCGGGGCGAACATCCGCATGTCGCGCCGCGACGCGCTGGCGGCGGCGCTCTTCGGCGCGATCGGCCAGGGGATCTATCAGCTGCTCTGGGCCGGATCGCTCGGCACGATCAACGCCGGGACGAGCGCCCTGCTCATCGCCGTCACCCCCTTCCTCACGGCGATCCTCTCGGCGCTCCTCGGCATCGATCCGCTCCGTCGGCCCGTCGCCGTCGGCGGCCTCATCGCCTTCGCCGGGGTCGGCGCGGTGGCGCTCGGCGAGGGGGCCGGGGCCTTCGGCGGCACGACCGCGGGGATCGTCGCGACGCTCGCCGCCGCCTGCTGCTGGGCGACCTACCTGGTCGCCGGCGCCCGGGTGATCCCGCGCACCGGCGCGATCGCCTGGACGGCCTGGAGCATGCTCTTCGGGGGGGCGATGCTCATCCCCTTCGGCGCGGCGCAGTGGCTGCAGCTCGGCGCGCCGGAGATCCCGGCGGTGGCGCTCTTCGGCATCGTCTTCGCCACGCTCGGCTCGAGCAGCCTGGCGAACGTCCTCTACTTCTCGGCGGTCCCGGTCGTGGGGCCGGCGCGGGTGGCCAGCTTCCAGCTGCTCGTCCCGTTCCTGGCGATCGTCATCTCGGCCGTCGTGCTCGCCGAGGCGCTGGAGCCGATCCAGGCGCTCGGCGGCGCGCTGATCATCCTGGGGATCTGGGTCGGGCGGCGCACCGGCGTCTCCCTGCCGCGCCGGCTGCGCTAGACTCCGCCAGGCTCGCCCGAGAGACATCGGGCGCCCCGCCCGACACAGGAGGCAGAGGGGACCGAATGGCGACGAAGTTCGTGTTCGTCACCGGCGGCGTCACCTCCTCCCTCGGCAAGGGGATCACCGCCGCCTCCGTCGGCCTCCTCCTCAAGTCGCGTGGCCTGCGGATCTCCGTCATCAAGCTCGATCCCTACCTGAACGTCGACCCCGGGACGATGTCGCCGTACCAGCACGGCGAGGTCTTCATCACCGACGACGGCGCCGAGACCGATCTCGACCTCGGCCACTACGAGCGCTTCATCGATGTGAACCTCTCGCAGGCCTCCAACGTCACCACCGGCCGCATCTACTCCACCGTCATCGCCCGCGAGCGCCGCGGCGACTACCTCGGCGGCACGGTGCAGGTGATCCCGCACGTCACGAACGAGATCAAGGAGCGCGTCCTGCGCCTCGGCGGCGACGACGTCGACGTCGTGATCGTCGAGGTGGGCGGCACGGTCGGCGACATCGAGTCGCTGCCGTTCATCGAGGCGATCCGCCAGCTCAAGAAGGATGTCGGGCGCGGCAACTCCCTCTATATCCACGTCACCCTGCTCCCCGAGCTTGCAGCGACCGGCGAGCTGAAGACGAAGCCGACGCAGCACTCGGTCAAGGAGCTGCGCGGCAGCGGTATCCAGCCCGACGTGATCATCCTCCGCGCCGATCACCCGGTGCCCGACGACGTGCGCGAGAAGATCGCCCTCTTCACCGACGTCGCGACCGAGGCGGTCGTCCCCGCCACCACCGCGCGCACGATCTACGAGGTGCCGCTGCAGTTCGAGCGGTTCGGCCTCGGCGACCTGCTCGTCCGCGAGCTCGGCCTGCCGTCGACCGCCCCCGACCTCGCCCGCTGGGAGCAGCTCGCCGCCGATATCGTCGCTGAGAAGCCGTCTGTCGAGATCGCCATCGTCGGCAAGTACACTGCGCTCCCCGACGCCTACCTCTCGGTGACGGAGGCGCTGCGCCACGCCGGCTGGGCGCACGGCGTCGACATCCGGGTGCGCTGGGTGAACGCCGAGCGGCTCGACGACGCCGATCCGGCCGGCATCGCCGCCCAGCTCGCCGGTGCCCACGGGATCCTCGTCCCCGGCGGCTACGGCTATCGCGGCGTCGAGGGGAAGATCCGCGCGGCACACCATGCGCGCGTCGAGCGGGTGCCGTACCTCGGGCTCTGCCTCGGGCTGCAGATCGCCGTGATCGACGTCGCCCGCGAGGCGCTCGGTTCGAGCGACGCCAACTCCACGGAGTTCGACATGTTCACCAAGCACCCCGTGATCGATTTCACCCCCGACCAGCGCGATCTCGAGGAGAAGGGCGGAACCCAGCGCCTCGGGCTCTACCCGGCCAAGCTCGCCGCGGGGAGCCGGGCCGAGGCGGTCTACGGCGCCGAGGTGGTGTACGAGCGCCACCGCCACCGCTTCGAGGTGGCGAATCGCTTCAAGCCGCAGCTCGAGGCGGCCGGGCTGCGCTTCACCGGCATCTCGCCCGACAGCCGCCTCGTCGAGATCATCGAGCTCGCCGACCACCCCTGGTTCGTTGCGAGCCAGTTCCATCCGGAGTTCACCAGCCGCCCGCTGCGCCCGAACCCGCTCTTCGATGGCTTCGTCGGCGCGGCCCTGGCGCTCAAGGAGGGTCGCCTCGCCGCGTACAGCCCACGGAGGGTCGGGGTGCGCGATGATGAGGCGGCCCAGGCAGAGCGCCAGAAGGCGGCGGCAGCCGCTGCGTCGAAGGCGGCCGGGCGCAACAACGGCAACGGCAGCGTCGCCTAACCAGAAGAGCGCGCCCTGGCGCGAGGAGGCCCGATGAAGTTCTTCCTGGACACCGCCGACCTCGAGGAGATCAAGACCGGCGTGCGCTGGGGCGTCGTCGACGGCGTCACCACCAACCCCTCGCTCTACGCCAAGGTCGGTGGCTCGTACGAGGAGATCCTCGCCGAGATCTGCAAGCTCACCCCGGGCCCCGTCTCGGCCGAGGTCATCAGCGACGATGCCGACGGGATGGTCCGCGAGGGGAAGGCCTTCGCGAAGATCGCGCCGAACATCGTCGTCAAGGTCGCCCTCACCACCGCCGGCCTCGAGGCGATCAGCCGCCTGCGCGCCGAGGGGATCAAGACGAACTGCACCCTGATCTTCACGGCGAACCAGGGACTGATGGCGGCCAAGGCCGGCGCCTCGCTCATCAGCCCGTTCATCGGGCGGCTCGACGACATCAACGAGGACGGCATGGTCGTGATCCGCGAGCTCGCGGAGATCTTCGCCAACTACGAGGGGCTCGACCACTGCGAGATCCTCGCCGCGTCGATCCGCCATCCGCGCCACGTCACGGAGTCGGCGCTCGCCGGCGCGCACGTCGCCACGATGCCGCTCAAGGTCCTCGAGCAGATGACGAAGCACCCGCTCACCGACAAGGGGATCGCGATCTTCAAGGCCGACTGGGCGAAGGCGACGGGCGGCAAGTAGCCTCCCCGGCCGCCCGGGGGCGGCCCGTTGACGACGGAGCGGGGATCGCCTAGGATCTTCGCATCCCCCCAACAGCCAGCGCCGTTCGCGCGCAGCACATGGCGGGAGCCACACCGGCAACCCACAAGAGAGGACCCTTCCCACATGTCGATGAACGACGGACGCAACCGCGGCCCCCGACGCCCGATCCGGCGCGGTCCCAACCACAACCCCAACGCCATGCGCCCCGTCGGCGCCCCGCCCGTCGAGATGGAGATCCTCTCCGAGGCCGACCTCGCCGCCGAGGGGATCTACACCTTCGCCGCCCTGGCGAACATGACCGCGAGCGAGCTCGTCGCCGTGACGAAGAAGTTCGGCATCGGCGCATCGCAGCAGGACGACCTCCCCGAGGTGGTGCAGCGCGTCCTCCGCGCGCAGGCCGACGAGCACGGCCAAGTCTGGGCGTCGGGGATCCTCGAGATCGTCGACGACGGCTACGGCTTCATCCGCCGCAACGGGCTGCTTCCGAGTGCCGATGACGTCTACATGCCGGCGCCGCTCATCCGCCGCCTCGGCCTGCGCCAAGGCGACACCGTCGGCGGCGTCATCCGCGCGCCGCGCGAGGGCGAGAAGTTCTGGGGCATGCTCCGCGTCGAGATCGTCTCCGGCACGGACCCCGAGTCGGCGCGCCGACGGCCGCACTTCGGCGACCTCACGCCGATCCACCCGATCGAGCTGATCAACCTCGAGACGGTCCCCTCGAACCTCTCGCAGCGCCTGATCAACCTCGTCAATCCGCTCGGCAAGGGGCAGCGCGCGCTGATCGTCTCGCCGCCGAAGGCGGGGAAGACGAGCCTGCTCAAGCAGATCGCCCAGGGCGTTACCGCGAACTACCCCGAGATCTCGCTCATGGTCTGCCTCATCGGCGAGCGTCCGGAGGAGGTGACCGACATGCGCCGCTCGGTGAAGGGCGAGGTCATCTCGTCGACCTTCGACGAACCGACCGAGAACCACACCCACGTCGCCGAGATGGCGCTCGAGATCGCGAAGCGCCGCACCGAGTCGGGCGCCGACGTGGTCGTGCTGCTCGACTCGATCACGCGCCTCGCGCGCGCCTACAACCTCGCGCTCCCGCCGTCCGGGCGCACCCTCTCCGGCGGCATCGACCCGATCGCCCTCTATCCGCCGAAGCGCTTCTTCGGCGCCGCGCGCAAACTCGAGGAGGGCGGTTCGCTGACGATCATCGGCACCTGCCTCGTCGACACCGGGTCGAAGATGGACGACGTGATCTACGAGGAGTTCAAGGGGACGGGCAACTCCGAGCTGGTGCTCGACCGCAAGCTCGCCGAGAAGCGCATCTTCCCGGCGATCGACGTGCAACGCTCCGGCACCCGCCGCGAGGAGCTGCTGCTCGACGAGGGGACCCTCAAGATGGTCTGGACCATGCGCCGCATGCTCTCGGCCGTCGGGGCGAACGAGGGGATCGAGCTCCTGCTCAACCGCATCGCCAAGACCGAGTCGAACGCCCAGTTCCTGGCGGCCCTCACGAGGGGCGCCGAGGGGGCCGAGGGCGGGAAGGGCTCGAGCGCCTCGTAGCCCGCACGCCCGCCGCAGGGTCGGGGTGCCCCTGGGGGGCGAGGCCGGGGGGCGGGGGTAGACTAGGGGCCGAACGGAGGCCGCCATGCCGAAAGTGACGCACCTGAGCAGGAGCACCGCCCGCCGCACCGCTGGCGCGGTCCCCTCGAGCAGCCTCGCGTTCCGCCTCTCGGCCTGGGGCTGGCGCCGCACCCTTGCCCTCGGCTCCCTCTTGGAACGGGCCGGCGAGCGGGCGCTCGACCTGAGCCTCTTCCGTGCCGGGGCGTTCCTCAAGCGCCCCCTGCCGCGCCGGGTGCGTGTCCATCCGGCGCTCGCCGCCCGGACGACCGGCATGGCCCTCGCCGCCCTCTTCCATCGCATCGCCCCCTTCCTCGAGTCGCGCGGCCTGACCCGCGCCTTCAACCGCCGTCGCAGCCGTGCGGCCACGGCCCTCAGCCGCCTGGCACGACAGCCCGAGCGCGCCATGCCCTTCGGCATCGCCCTGCTGCTCGGTATCGCCGTCTCCGCGAGCCTGCTCCCGGGTGCCCCCGAGGATCCGCGGCTCTCGATCGGTGGCGACGCCGTCGAGGTGGCAGCCGACGACGGTTCGGTC
>JBEGQU010000022.1:0-7353 GCA_041180765.1 Chloroflexota bacterium | reverse complement strand
GTCGCGGCGGTCGGCGGTGGCGGCGAACTACAGGTGGTCGCCGCCCTGTGCGCGGTGGTCGGGGCAACGCGCTCCGTCTGGGTGGGGTTCAAGGGCGGGCGCGGGATCGCCACCGGCTTCGGGACCGCCCTTGCCATCGCCCCGCTCCCCCTCCTCGCCGCGAGCCCGGTCTTCTTCGCCGTGATCCTCGCCACGCGCCTGGTCTCCGCCGGATCCCTCGCCGCGGCTGCCGCCTTCGCCCCGCTGATGATCGGTTCGCGGCTGCTCTCGCCCGAAGGGCTCAGCCTGGCCGACGCGGCCTACGCGATCGTCGGCCCCGCGCTCGTCTGGGTGGCCCACGCCGACAACATCGCGCGGCTGCGCGAGGGGACCGAGCGACGCTTCGACCTGGGGCTGCTGCGCCGCGACTGACGGCGCGGGCGCGCGGCTAACGCGCGCGGAAGAGCCGCGCCACGACGAAGAGCGTCGCCGCGACGAGGGCGATCGGGACGAGCGGGAGCCGGGCGGTCGCCTCGCGGACCGGGGGCACGAAGATGCCGATGGCGGCGAGCACGAGGATCACGCCCGCGACGCCGGCTGCCGCGGTGGCGGCGGCGAGCCCCGGGCGACGCGGCCCCTCGCTCACCTGGCCGCCGGGTCGGCCTGCACCGGCAGGCCCAGCGGTGCGACGACGAGCTCGCCGATCAGGGCGCGCGCCGCGGGAAGCCGGTGCGCGTCAAGGGCACGATGGAAGACGAGGCTGAGATCCGCCCCCGGTGCACCGCGGCGGCGCAGGCCGCGCTCGGCATCGAAGCCGACCGGCCCCTCGATCGCCAGGCAGGGGACCGCGACGCGCCGGGCGCGGCGCACCAGGTCGACCGCGGCCTCGAGGGGTGCGGGGAGCGCCCGTGCGACGTCGTCGCCGCCGAGCGCCTCGACGAGGAGCGCGACGCGCTCGATGCCGGCGCGGAAGTGCGCCGCCTCCCGTGCGTCGGGGATCCGGAAGCGCTGCACGCCGGCCCTCGACTCGAGGCGATCCCAGGCGGCCGCGGCCGCGGCGTGCCCGGGCCGGGCCCGCGAGCTGCAAAGGGCCACGATCACGGGGCGCCCGGCCGCGGCGATCTCGTCCGCCGCCTCGATCGCCGGTGCCGCATCGCCGCCATCGCCGGCGAGGATGAAGACCGGCGCGACACGATCGGGGTCCCGCGCGTCTGCGAGCGCCAGGGCGGCGATCGCGGTCGCCGTCGCCGCTGCGGCAACCGTCTCGCGCGTGCCGAAGCCGAGGCGCTCCGCCTTTTGCAGGATGCCGCGCAGCGTCGGCGGGCTGACCGCGGGCAGCGCCGCCTGGGTGCTCCATCCGGCGCGCAGCCGCGCCGCGACGGCGGCGATCTGCTCGGTGTCGGACGCGACCGTGCGCGGACGGGGCGGCGGAGGCGACTTGCGAGACGACGGGACGACCATCGGGCAAGGATAGCCGCGACGGAGCGCCGGGCGGGGTCGCTACCCGCGCGGCAGGCGGTGGCGCCCGTCGCCGAGCCGCTCCGCGAGTCCCTCGCGCACGAGCCCCGCGAGTGCCGCCGCGACCGCCTCCTCGTCGTGGTCGCCCCGCTCCCCCGCGATCTCGACGCCGTCGGCACCCGCATCGCGCAACTCGTCCATCAGGCGACCGCGGAGCCAGCGGCTCGTCGCGCGGAACGGTGGGCGCGACCCCCTCGCGCGCGGCGCCGCGGGAAACGGCCGGTCGGCCGAGACGCAGTGCTCGCGCAGCGGGCACTCGCCGCAGAGCGGATCGGCGACGCGACAGAGTCGCGAGGCGAGGTCCATCGCCCCCTGTGCCCACTCGCCAGCGCGGCCGACGGGAACCGGCGCGCCGAATGCATCGGCCGCCGCCTGCAGCTCCCTCGGCTTCAGCCGCGGCACGCCGAGGAGGCGCTGCACCACGCGCGCGACGTTCACGTCGACGGGGATCGATCGGCCGCCCGAGGCGATGGCGGAGACGGCGCGGGCGGTGTACGGCCCGATCCCCGGCAGCGCCATCAGCGCCTCGTGGTCGCCGGGCAGGCCGCCGAGCTCGACGGCGCGGCGGGCCGCGGCGTGGAGCGCGATGGCGCGGCGGTTGTAGCCGAGGCCGCGCCACGCATCGATCACCTCCGCCGCCTCCGCCGCGGCGAGCGACTCGAGGGTCGGGAAGCGCTCGAGGAAGCGCAGCGCGAGCACGTCCACGCGCGAGATCTGGGTCTGCTGCGCCATCACCTCGACGATCAGCACCGCGTAGGCATCGCGCCGCTCGCGGATGCGCAGGGGGCGCGCCTCGCGCTCGTACCAGTCGAGGAGCGATCGGGCGACCGCTCCCGCCTGCCCGTCGTCCGGGAGCGGGGCGCTCACCGTCGGGGCAGGGCCGGGGGGATGCGGTTGGCGCGCGCGACGTCGCGCAACGTGCGCGCCAGCTCGGCCTGCTCGAGCGCGTCTGCGAGGGCATGGTGGTCGGCGACGAGGTCGGTCGGATAGACCTGCCGCACGAAGCGCTTCACCGTCTTCTTCCAGGTCAGGTCATCGCCGCCGTGCAGGGCGTAGTAGATGCTCTTCAGGTCGACCGCCGACATGCCGAAGGGGTTGCGCACCCCCGCCTCGGCAAAGGCCATCACCAGCCACATCCAGTCGAAGGGGGTGTTGAAGCCGATCAGCAGCGGACTCGACTCCGGGGCGACCGCCTCGGTGGTGCTGCGCACCCACTCCGCGAAGCGACGGATCCCCTCGAGCCGGTCGACGCCCTCCGCCTCGAGGTGCGCGCGGGTGAGGCGGTGGACCCGCTCCTCCTTGCGCCCCCACGGCTTCGCGGGATCCGGCCGCAGCTCGATGTAGAAGGTGCGCGACGGATCGTCGACGAGGCAGGCGCCGATGCTGATCAGGCTCCCGTCGAGGGGCGTCTGGCCGGAGCACTCCACGTCCACGCTGAACCAGAGCTCCGGCGGGAGCCCGGGCTCGAACGGCGGCGGTGCGGGGCTGTCGTGCTGCATCGCTGCAGCGTACGGCATCGGCCCGGCTACTCGCTGCGCACCATGATGTGCTTCGCCACCGTGTAGTCCTCGAGGGCGTACATCGACTGGTCCTTGCCGTACCCCGACTGCTTGTACCCGCCGTGAGGCATCTCGCTCGCGAGGGTGAAGTGGTCGTTGACCCACACCGTGCCGAACTGCAGCGCCCGGCTCACCTTGAGCGCCCGGGCGATGTCGCCCGTCCATACCGACGAGGCGAGCCCGAAGCGGCAGTCGTTTGCCCACTCCAGCAACTGCTCCTCGCTCTTGGCGCGCTGGACGGTCACCACGGGGCCGAAGACCTCGTCCTGGACGATCTCCGACCGCTGCGCCGGCCCGGCGATGATCGTCGGCCGGTAGTAGTGCCCCTTCGCGCGGATCGCCGAGCCGCCGAGCACCACCTCGGCCCCCTTCGCGGCGCGCTGGACGAACCCGTCCACGCGCTTCAGCTGCGCGGCGCTGATCAGCGGCCCCATCTCGGTCTTCTTGTCGGCGGTCGGACCGACGGCGATCGTCTTCACCTTCGCCGCCAGCTCGGCGACGAGCCGCTCGTAGACCTTCGGTCCAGCGATGATCCGGCAGGCCGCGGTGCAGTCCTGGCCGGCGTTCCAGAAGCTCGCCGCGCGCATCGTCTCGGCGACGAGGGCGATGTCGGCGTCGTCGTAGACGAGCACCGGCGCCTTGCCGCCGAGCTCGAGGTGCAGGCGCTTCACGGTATCGGCGCCGGCGGCGGCGATGCGCTTCCCCGTCGCCGTGTCGCCGGTGACCGAGACCATCGCCACGCCGGGGTGGCGCGCGAGGTAGGCGCCGACGTCGTCGCCCGGGCCGGTGATGACGTTGAGGGCGCCGGCGGGGAGGAACTCCTGGGCGAGCTCGCCGAGCATCAGCGCGGTGAGGGGGGTGCGGGCCGACGGCTTGAGCACCACCGTGTTGCCCGTCGCGAGCGCGGGACCGATCTTCCAGCCGGCCATCAGCAGCGGGTAGTTCCAGGGGGCGATCGAGGCGACGACCCCCACCGGGTCGCGGCGGATCATGCTCGTGCGCCCGGGGAGGTACTCCGCGACCGCCTTGCCCTCCATGTTGCGGGCGGCGCCGGCGAAGTAGCGCAGGTTGTCGACGAAGGCATCGACCTCGAGGCCGACGGCGCTGACCGGCTTCCCGGCGTTCTCCGACTCGGCCTTGATGAAGGAGCGCCGCTTCGCCTCGACGGCGTCGGCGATGCGCAGCAGGGCGAGGCTCCGCTCGCCGGGAGTCGTCGCGCTCCACTTCGGGAACGCCGCCGCGGCGGCGGCGACGGCGGCATCCACGTCGGCCTTGCCGCTGTGCGGGACGGTGGCGAGCTTCGCGAGCGTCGCGGGATCCTCGACCACGAGGCTCTTCCCCGATGCCGCCGGCACGCGTCGTCCGTTGATGACCTGCTTGTGCGCCTTCATGTCCCCTCCACTCCCTCTCTCCCGGCGGCCGATCGCGGCCGACGGGCACAGCCTAGCGCGGCACCCGCCGCCCGATGAAGCCGAGTATCCGGTCGACCGCCACCCGGTACTGCCTGGTGGCGAACGGATGGTGGTTGAATCCCGGCAGCGGCACGTAGTCGACGTTGCCGAGGGTGCCGATCGGCGCGCACCACTCCGGCCGCACGAGCCGATCGCGGTCGCCGTGGATCACGAGCGTCGGCACCGGGAAGTCGCCACCGGCTGCGACGACGGCGCGCGCCGCAGCCTGGGCGCGGAACGCCTCGTCGCCGAAACGCGCCGTGGCGTCACGGAGGTACGGCGGCGCATCCGCCTCCTCGACCTCGAGCTGCTCGCCGGGATCCGTGTCGGCGCCGATCCCCGTGGGGATGCGCAGCCGCGGCAGCAGGCGGGCGAGGAGCGGCGCCGCCAGGCGCTTCCAGGCGGCGATGTCCGCGTCGAGCGCCGGGGCCGACAAGACGAGCCGGTCGGGGCGGATGCGCCCCGCTGCGGCGGCACCGAACGCGATCAGGCCGCCGAGGGAGTGGCCCACGACCACGACCGGGCGCCCGGGCTGATGCAGGGCCTCCACCTGCTCGGCGAGATCGTCGTGCAGGCGACCCCAGCGCTCGACATGGGTGCGCGGGCCGCCCGAGCGACCGTGGCCGCGGAGGTCCCAGGCGACCGTGCGCCAGCCGGCTGCGGCAAAGGCCCGGGCCGCCTGGTGGTAGCGGGAGGAGCTCTCGCCGATCCCGTGCCCGAGCAGCAGGTCGCCGAAGGGGGGGCCGTCAGGCTCGAAGCGGCTGCGATGCAGCACGAGGCCGTCGCTCGCGGTGAACGGGTCGAGCACCGGGCGCACCCTATCCATGGCGGGATCCTACACTTGGCGCGAGGGCGCACCGCGCCCGGGCGCAGGGGGTGGAATGGGCACCAAGGGCCGCGGCGGCGAACGCATCGAACGGGACTCCTTCGGCGAGATCGCCGTCCCCGCCGAGCACCACTGGGGTGCCCAGACCGCGCGCTCGCTGCACTTCTTCGCCATCGGCGACGAACGCATGCCGCTCGAGGTGATCCGCGCGCTCGCCCTGGTGAAGCGGGCCGCCGCGGAAGCCAATGCGGAACTCGGGCTGCTCCCCCGCGAGAGCGCGGCGCTGATCGTGCGCGCCGCCGACGAGGTCCTCGCCGGGGCGCACGACGACGAGTTCCCGCTCGCCGTCTGGCAGACCGGCTCCGGGACGCAGAGCAACATGAACGTCAACGAGGTGATCGCGTCGCGCGCCAACGAGAGCGCAACGGGCACGCGCGGCGGCAAGTCGCCCATCCACCCGAACGACCACGTGAACCTCTCCCAGTCGTCGAACGACGCCTTCCCGACCGCGATCCACGTCGCCGTGGTGCTCGCCGTCGCGCAGGCGCTCCTCCCCGCGCTCCGGCACCTGCAGGCGACGATCGCCTCGAAGGCGGACGCCTGGTCGGGCATCGTCAAGATCGGGCGCACGCACCTGCAGGATGCGGTCCCGCTCACGCTCGGCCAGGAGTTCGGTGCCCACGCCTCGGCGCTGGCCGCCGACATCGTGCGCATCGAGCAGTCGCTCGACGGTCTGCGCGAGCTCGCCCTCGGCGGCACGGCGGTCGGCACGGGGATCAACAGCCACCCCGACTTCGCCAGGCGCGCCATCGCCGCCATCGCCGAGCAGACGGGGCAGCCCTTCGTGCCGGCGCCGGATCGCTTCGCCGCGCTCGCCGGGCACGAGCCGGCCCTCGCGACCTCGGCGGCCCTGCGCACGACCGCAGCGACGCTGATAAAGCTCGCCAATGACGTGCGCTGGCTCGCCTCGGGCCCCCGCGCCGGGCTCGGCGAGCTGCGCATCCCCGAGAACGAGCCCGGCTCGTCGATCATGCCGGGGAAGGTCAACCCGACCCAGGCGGAGGCCCTGACGATGGTCTGCGCCCAGGTGTACGGCCTCGACGCGGCGATCGCCTTCGCCGCCAGCCAGGGGGCTTTCCAGCTGAACGTCTACAAGCCGCTCATCGCGCACGACCTGCTCCTGCAGGCGCGGCTGCTCGGCGACGCCGCGCGCTCGTTCGCCGACCACTGCCTCGCCGGCGCCGAGCCCGACGAGGGGCGCATCGCGGCGCTGCTGGATGCCTCGCTCATGCTGGTCACCGCCCTCACGCCGGCGATCGGCTACGACAAGGCGGCGGAGATCGCCAAGCGCGCCCACCGCGACGGCTCGACCCTGCGCGCCGCGGCGCTCGCCTCGGGGTACGTCACCGCCGAGCAGTACGACGCCCTCGTGCAGCCGGCGGCGATGACGAAGCCGCAGCGATGAGCGCGCCCGGCGCGCTGCGCATCGGCGTCCTCACGGGTGGCGGCGACTGCCCGGGACTGAACCCGGCGATCCGCGGCGTGGTGCGGCGCGCCGCGGCGGGCGGCCACCAGGTGATCGGCATCCTCGACGGCTGGCGCGGCCTCGCCACCGCCGGTGCCCCCGAGAGCCGACCGCTCTCCGTGGCCGACGTGCACGGCATCCAGGCACGGGGCGGCACGATCCTCGGCTCTAGCCGCACCAACCTGCTGAAGCGGGAGGGTGGGCTCGAGGCGGCGGAGTCGAACATCCGTACCCTGGGGCTCGACGCGCTCGTGGCGATCGGCGGGGACGACACGCTCTCGGTGGCGGCCGGACTCGCCGCACGCGGCGCGGCGATCACCGCCATCCCGAAGACGATGGACAACGACGTCTGGGGCACCGAGGGCTGCCTCGGCTTCGATACCGCGGCGAACATCGTCGCCGAGGCGCTCGACCGGATCCAGACGACGACGGCGTCGCACCACCGCGTCGCCGTCGTCGAGGTCATGGGGCGCGATGCAGGGTGGGTGGCGGCCT
>JBEGQU010000021.1:0-4181 GCA_041180765.1 Chloroflexota bacterium | reverse complement strand
CGAGCGCGGCGCCGGAGAGGCCCGCCGCGACGCCGGCCTGCGTGCCGAACCAGTGGGCGGCGAAGATCGCCGCCGAGATCGAGACCGCGGTGACGAGCGTCGTCTCGAAGCCGACCGCCGTCCCGGCGATCACGTTCGTTCCGGCGCCGGTGCGGCTCGCCTGGGCGAGCTCGCGGACCGGGCGGAACGAGCCCGACGTGTAGAACTGCGTGATGTAGACGAAGGCGACGCTGGTCGCCAGGCCGACGAGCCCGGCGCCGAAGAACCAGAGCCAGGCGTCGTTCGCGCCGGCGTCGAGCATCGTCGCGCAGGCGAGGGCGAGCGCCCCGGCCGAGATGAGCGTCGTCGCCCAGTAGCCGCGGTTGAGGATGTTCATCGGATTCTCGCGCTCGTTGCCGCGCACGAAGGCCATGGCGACGATCGTCGCCAAGAGGCCGAAGGCGTGCACGACGAGCGGGAAGAAGATCCACGACTCGGGGTGCGCCCAGCCCGCCGCCTGGGCGATCTTGAAGGCGCTCACGCCGAGGATCATCGCGCCGATGTTCTCGGCGGCGGTCGACTCGAAGAGGTCCGCGCCGCGCCCCGCGCAGTCGCCGACGTTGTCGCCCACGAGGTCGGCGATCACGCCCGCGTTGCGGGGGTCGTCCTCGGGGATCCCCTTCTCGACCTTGCCGACGAGGTCGGATCCGACGTCGGCGGCCTTGGTGTAGATCCCGCCGCCGAGCTGCGCGAAGAGCGCGACGAACGAGGCGCCGAAGCCGTAGCCGACGATCAGGAAGGGCGCCTCGTCCGGGCGCTGCAGCCCGCCGAAGGCGACGAAGACGGCGTAGACGCCGAGCAGCGAGAGGGCGGCGACGAGGAATCCGGAGACCGCCCCGCCGCGCATCGCGACCTTGACCGCGCGCACGACGCCGCTGCGGGCGGCGGCCGCGGTGCGCAGGTTGGCCTTGACGCTCACGTACATGCCGATGACGCCCGAGACCATCGAGCAGGCGGCGCCGAAGAGGAAGGCGATGCCGGTGCGGATGCCGAGGTCGGCGCCGTAGACCGACGTGTCGGCGACCGCGCGGGTCTCGAAGGCGGAGATGAGCGCGCCGATGGCGACCGACATCACGAGGGCGAGCAGCCCGATCGTGACGTACTGGCGCCGCATGAAGGCGACCGCCCCCTCGAAGATCGTCCCGGCGACCTCCTGCATCGCGGCGCTCCCCTTGTCGCTGCGGATGACGTCGACGGCCATCCAGGCGGCGAAGGCGATGGCGACGAGCGCTGCGGGAAGCACGAGGCCCTGCAGCGTGGCGGCGGTGATGTTCATCTTGCGGCTCTCCTCCGATGCGTCCAGATCCGTCGCGTGGCCGCGGTGCCAGGCACCGCGCTTCGGGTCGGGCGTCTGTCGGGCTCCGGGTCGCTGCGCGACCCGCCGGGGATGGGCACCCCGTGGCGACATCGTAGGGGGGCGTCGGGCACGGGGTCAACCGCACTCCCCCCGCCCCTATACTCAGCGGGATGCGTGCGCGGCGAGCCCTCCTCGAGATCCTGCAGACCGTCGCGCTGACGATCGTCGCCTTCTACCTGCTCCAGACCTTCGTGGCGCAGCCCTTCCGCGTCGAGCAGGGCTCGATGCGCGTGACCCTCGAGCCGGGGGAGTACGTCCTGGCCGACAAGCTGACCCCCCTCGTCACCGGCTACCACCGCGGCGACATCGTGATCTTCCACCCCCCCGCCTCCTGGCCCGATAGCGGCGGCGGCACCCCGTACATCAAGCGCGTCGTCGGCCTCCCGGGCGAGACGATCGACCTGGTCGAGGGGGTGCTGGAGGTCGGCGGGACGAGGGTCGCCGAGCCGTACATCTACCTCGGCGACGGCGCGAGCACCGAGAGCGGACACTGGGTCCTCGGCCCCGGGGAGCTGCTGGTGTTCGGCGACCACCGCTCGAACTCCTCCGACTCGCGGGCGTATGGGGCGATCGAGACCTCCGACGTCATCGGCCGGGCGGTGCTGCGCTACTTCCCGGTCAGCCGGTTGACGCTGATCGCACCGCCCTCGTACCAGGCGGCACCGTGATCAGCTTCGAGGGGCTCCTCGCCCTCATCGTCGCCGCCAGCGGCGCGCTCGCGGTGACCACCGCCCGGCGCGGGGCCTGGGTCGCCCTCGCGGCGCTCGTCGCCGCCGCCACGCTGCTCGAGTACCGCCCGACGGCGGGGCTGCCGATCGGCCTGATCGCCCGCGTCGCCGCCGTCGGCGCAGCGCTGTCGTTCACCCTTCCAGCGGGCCTCTTCGACCGCGACGGGCTGCGCCGCGACCTGGCTCCGCGCAACCTCGCGATCGCCTTCGCCGCGCACCCCGTCGCCTCGGCGAGCGCCGTCGCGGGGCTGGTCCTCGGCGCGATCCCGCTCGCCCTGCCGATCGAGGCGGCGAGCGCGCCCGCCCGCGCCGCCGGGGTCGCCCTGCTCCTCGTCGGGATCCCCCCGCTGCTGACGAGCCGGTACGTCGAGGCGACGAGCCGTGCCGCCATCGTCGCGATCAGCGGAACGCTCCTCCTGCGGGCCTCGATCCTCGGGCCCCTCGATCCGGCCGCCGCGGTCGCCGTTGCCGGCGGGCTCGCCGTGGTCCTCGTCGTCGGGTCCTTCGTGGCGGACACGATCGCCGCCGCAGACGAGGGAGCCTGATGGCCTTCGACCCCGCCACCCAGGTTTCGGCGGTGCGGGCGCTCTTCCCGCTGCTCGTCGCGCTCGCCAGCCTCGCGATCGTGCCGCTCGTGCGCAGCGAGCGCTTCGGTCCGCCCGAGGGCGCCGCCAAGCGCGCCTCCGACACCGTGACCGTGCTCCTCGTGCTGTCGGGGATCGGCGCCCTCATCGCCGGCGCCTCGTACGCCTCCACCGCCCAGTTCGGCAGCGTCCGCATCGACCCATCCGAGCCGGGGCGGCTGCTCGCGGCGCTCGGCGGCCCGGTCTTCGCGCTGATCGTCGCCATCGGCGAGGGGCGGCGTGTCGGGACGATGGGCCAGATCGCGCTCTTCGGCATCGCCGTGATCGACCTCGCACTGGCCCTCCCGATCGGCATCGCACCGATCGCCCTGCTCCTCTTCTCGAGCCTCGCCATCGGTGCGGCCGCCGCGGGGGGGAAGGACGACCCAGCGCGCGCCCGCGCCGTCTTCCGCGACCTCCGCACCACGGCGCTGCTCCTCCCCGCGATCGTCATCGCCGAGATCTTCCGCTCGAGCATCTCGCTCTCGGCCACTGATCCGAGCTACGCCACCCCGGCATCGCTGGGGGCCGGAGCGGTGCTCGCGCTGTCGCTCGTCGCCGTCGGCTCGGTCGGCGCCTTCCCATTCCACCAGCGCCTGATCCGGACCTTCGAGTCGCTGCCGATCGTCGGCTCGCTGCTCGTCGGCGTATGGATCCCCACCGCGGTCAGCCTGGTCGTCATGGGCGAGATCGGGACGATCACCGCCACGATCGTCGAGCCGATCAGCGGCGCCATCGCCCCCGCGCTGCTGCTCGCGGGCGCGGCCGCCCTGCTGCTCGGCGCAGTCGCCGCGCTGCTGCACGACGACATCGGCGAGATCGTCGGGTTCATGGCCGTCGGCAACGCCGGGTGGATCTCGATCGCGCTCGCTGCGGCGATCGCCGCGCCCGCCGACGCCTCGAGCCGGCTGCTCGCGGTCCCGGGAGCGCTGACCATGTCGCTCTTCGGCCTCTGGTTGATCGCGCTGCGGCGACGCTACGACACCTCGCTGCTCTCGGCACTCGGTGGCTGGGCGCGGCGCACCGCCGCCAACGGCGTCGTCCTCTCCGCGGCGATCATCGCCCTCGCGGCCCTGCCCCCGGGTGCGATCATCGCCGCGCGCCTGCGCATCCTCGAGATCGACGGGAGCCTCCTCATCGGCGCCCTCGCGGTGCTCGGCCACCTCGGACTCATCGCGGCGGCGCTGCGCGCGCTGCTCGTCGGCGCCGCACCGGTCACCGACACGGTGCGGCGCGCCAAGGTGCGCCCGGCACAGAGCCCGATGACGATCGCGCTGATGGTTGGGTCCTTGCTGATCGCCGGCGGTGCAGCCGGCTGGCTCTCGATCGAGATCGGCGGCTCCGCGCCGCTCCCCCCGCCCGCATCGGCATCGCCGATCCCCGCGGGGTCGCCGACGCCTAGCCCCGAGGCATCGCCCAGCGAGGTGCCGAGCG
>JBEGQU010000020.1:0-14425 GCA_041180765.1 Chloroflexota bacterium | reverse complement strand
CCATCGCGCCAGTGCGCCGTCGGCGTCGCATGCGGTCGCCCGTCGATCAGGTAGGAGACGGTGCAGGTGAGCGCCGCGTCGACGATGGGGTAGATCTCGTCGCGCTCGTATCGCCCCCGGTCGGGGAGCCGTCGGACGCGCGTGCGCTCGCTCGGCGAAAAGCCATCGTCGACCTCGATCTCGCGCGGCATGGCGCCATCTTAGGGCGACGGCGGGGGAAGTTCTCCTGGCGGACCCGACCGGATTCGAACCGGCGATCTCCAGCGTGACAGGCTGGCATGTTGGGCCGCTACACCACGGGTCCGCGACAGGACTGCGAAGCCTACCAGAGGGGGTACGATCCGACTATGGGCTACGGATCTGACGCAGCGACACGCACGGGCGGCCCCGGTCGCATCCGCATCGACCTGCGCTCCGACACGGTAACCCACCCCACCCCCGCGATGCGCGCCGCGATGGCCGCCGCCGAGGTCGGGGACGACGTCTTCGCCGACGATCCGACGGTCGCCGCCCTCGAGGAGCGCGCCGCGGGGCTGCTCGGCAAGGAGGCCGGCCTCTTCGTCGCCTCGGGGACGATGGGCAACCTTGTCTCGCTGATGGCCCACGTGCCGCGCGGCGGCGAGATCATGTCCCCCGCCGAGGGGCACATCCCGAACGACGAGGCGGCGAACTACGCCGTCGTCGCCGGCGCCGGGCTGCGGGTGATCAGGGAGAACGCCGGCGGCGAAATGCCGGTCGCCGACGTGCTCGAGGGGGTGCAGGATGCGGGCGATCCCCACGCCGCGATCAGCTCGCTCGTCGTGGTCGAGAACTGCCACGCCCACACCGTCAACCGGCCGATCACCCCCGCGTACATGCGCGAGCTGCGCGCGGCCCTCGCCCCCCACCGCCTGCCGATCCACGTCGATGGCGCGCGGCTCTTCAACGCCGCCGTCGCGCTGGGCGTTCCGGCACGCGACCTGGTCGCCGACGCCGACAGTGCCACCTTCTGCCTGAGCAAGGGCCTGGCAGCGCCGATCGGCAGCGTCGTCGTCGGATCGCGCGACTTCGTCTGGAGGGCGCGGCGCGCGCGCAAGGTGCTCGGCGGCGGCATGCGCCAGGTCGGCATCCTCGCGGCGGCGGGCCTCGTCGCCCTCTCCGACGGCCCCGACGGCACGATCGCCCGACTCGCCGAGGACCACGCCAACGCGCGTCGGCTGGCGACGGCGATGGCCGAGATGCCGGGGATCCTCTCGCCGGGCCATATCGCCCAGCCCGACGGCGAGCGGCTCGATCCCGCCCGCGTGGCGACGAATTTCGTGCTCTTCAAGGTCGCTGGCGGAACGGAACGGCGCGCACGATTCCTCGAGGCGCTCGCCTCGCACGGCGTGGCGATGGTCGCCTACCCACACGGCCAGGTGCGCGCCGTCACCCACTACGGCGTCGGCGACGCAGAGATCGACGCGACCATCGACGCCGTCGCCGCCGCGCTCGCCGCAACGTCGTAGCGGCGGCGCGGCATCGTGCGGATCGTCCCGTCGATCGACCTAGCGGGCGGTCGCTCGCGCGTCGTCTTCTGGCCCGGTGCGTCGACGGGCACCGGCACGCCGACCGACCAGCCGGCACGCATCGCGCGCCGCTTCGTCGACCTCGGCGCGGGACTGATCCACCTGGTCGACTTCGACGGCGCACGGGCGGGGGCACCGGTGAACCTCGCGTCGATCGGTGCCGTGGCCGGGCTCGTCGCGACGCCGCTCCAGGTGGCCGGCGGACTCGAGTCGCCTGAGGCGATCCGCCTCGCATTCGCCGCCGGCGCCACGCGCGCCGTCGCCTCGATGAGCCTCGCCGACGACCCGGATCGCCTCGCCGCCTGCCTCGCCGC
The DNA here is from genome assembly GCA_041180765.1 of Chloroflexota bacterium. Taxonomy (GTDB): domain Bacteria; phylum Chloroflexota; class Limnocylindria; order Limnocylindrales; family Limnocylindraceae; genus Limnocylindrus. The sequence goes on along the minus strand of JBEGQU010000020.1, from coordinate 12,564 downwards.
GGCGGGCGAGTGGCTGGCGATCGGCATCGACCTCCGGCGCGAGCGCCTCGCCGCCTACCCCTGGCGCGGGCGTGTGGCCCCGAGCGCCGAGGAGCTCGTCGATTCCCTCGCCGCCGCCGGCGTCGCACGACTCGTGCTCGGCCACGGCGGCGGCGCAGACGAGGCGGCCGCCTTCGCCGCACTCGCCCGACGACGACCGGAGATGGAGCTGACGGTCGCGGGCGGGGTGCACGACCTCGATGGCATCCGCCGCCTTCGCGACGCGGGGATCGGATCGCTGCTCCTCGGCGAGGCGCTCTTCAGCGGAGCGGTCGACATCGCCGAGGCGATCCGCACCGCCGACCCCGCGGCCTGACCCGCCGACCCCTAGAATCACCGCATGGCCGCCGTCCGCACCGCCCGCATCCGCGAACCGCTCGCGCTCGGACCCCTGGCGGGCCTCGCGGCGGTCATCGCCACCGGCATCCTCTGGGGGACGATCGGCGTGGTCACCGGCCAGCTCAAGGCGGCCTTCCCGAACCCGAGCGGCCCAGGGAGCGCCCTCAGCTCGCTCGTCCTGGTGGCGATCCGCCTCGGCATCACCGCCCCCGCCGCGGCGCTCACGGCGCGCCTGCTCCTTGGCCGCGGCGCCTTCCGCATCCCGCTCCATGGGATCGCGCTCGGCCTCGGGCTCGGACTCGTCCAGGCGTTCTTCCAGTACGCCTACGTCGAGGCGGTCACCAACGCCGGGGTCGGCGTCGCCACCGCGATCGAACTCTGCCTCGCCCCGGTGCTCGTCGCCACGATCGGCGCGGTCGCCCTGCGCGAGCGCCCCGACCGCCTGATCCTCGGCGCGATCGCCTGCGCCGCGATCGGCACGGTCGTCCTCTCCCTCAGCGGCAGCGACCCGAAGTTCGCCGCGACCTTCCAGGCGGGCATCCTCTGGTCGCTCGCCTGCATGGTCGGCTACGCCACCTACATCGTCCTCGCCCGCAGGTTCACCGCGCAGATCCATCCGCTCGAGCTCGTGGCGCTCGCCTCTGCCGGCGGCTTCGCGGTGCTGGCGCTCCCGGCCGCGAGCATCGGCCTGCCGAACCTCGCCGGCGTGGACCTCGTCGTCCCGGCGCTGCAGTTCGCCTATCTCGCGCTGGTCGCGACCTGCCTCGCCTATGCGCTCTTCGTCTCGGGCGTGCGCGCGACGAGTGCGACCACCGGTTCACTCGGCGCACTGGCGATGCCGCCGACGGCGACGATCCTCGCCGCCCTGATCCTGGGCCAGGCTCCGTCGATCCCCGCGGTGATCGGGCAGCTGCTGCTGATGGCGGCCATGGCCGCGACGATCGTGCGTACCGCGCGGCGCGGAGCCCGATGAGGCGCGCCGCCCTGGTCGCTGCCCTGGTCGCGCCGCTGCTGCTCGGCTGCGGCAGCTCGGCGCCCACGGGGAGCCCGCGCGGCGAGAACTGCCCGACATCCGCCCCGGCGGCACTGGTCGGCCACGAGCTGTTCGACGTCCGCCTCGTCACCACCAAGGGCACCATCACGATGCGCCTGGCGGCCGACAGCTCGCCGATCGCGGTCGCGAACTTCGTCGCCCTGGTGTCGTGCGGCTTCTATGACGACGTCATCTTCCACCGCATCGCCTACATGGGCGACGGCACGCCGTTCGTCATCCAGGGCGGCGATCCGCTCGGCAACGGCACGGGTGGCCCGGGCTACACCATCGACGACGAGCCGGTGGTGGGCAGCTATCGTCGCGGCACGCTGGCGATGGCGCGGACCAGCGCGCCGAACTCCCAGGGGAGCCAGTTCTTCATCGTGCTCGACGACGCTGCGGGTCCCGTGCTCGAGCAGGCGCGAACCTACGCGATCCTCGGCGAGGTCGTGGAGGGGATGGACGTGGTCGACGCCATCGCCGCGGTGGAGCGCAACGACAGCGACCAGCCGATCGACCCGATCACGATCACCAGCGCGACGGCGACCCCGGTCGCCCCCTAGACCGGTCGAACCGCCGGCCGTCCCGCGGCCCTGCGGCTACACTCCTTCGAGTGCCGGCGTCGCCGGCTGCCGCGACAGCGGTGGAGCAAGGGAGGGAACATGGCCACGGCACGGATCGACACTAGCGTCGGCGTGATCGAATTCGAGCTGCTCGAGGAGCTCGCGCCGAAGGCGGCATCGAACTTCGCGACGCTCGCCAAGAGCGGCTTCTACGACGGGGTGATCTTCCATCGGGTCATCCCGGGATTCGTGATCCAGGGCGGCGACCCCGAGGGGACGGGGCGGGGTGGCCCGGGCTACCAGTTCGAAGACGAACCGGTGACCCTTCCCTACCGCCGCGGCACGGTGGCGATGGCGAACGCCGGGCCGAACACCAACGGCAGCCAGTTCTTCATCTGCCTGCAGGACCTCCCGCAGTTGCCGCCGAAATACACGATCTTCGGCCAGGTGACCGCCGGCCTGTCGGTCGTCGACGCCATCGCGGCGGCCCCCACGGCGGCCGGCGACCGCCCGGTCGATCCTGTAACAATGAAGGCCGTGACGGTCGCCTGATCGGCGAGACGGTGCCGGCAACCCCTCGTGGGGGGTTGGAATCGGCCGTGCCGGGGGCTATCCTCTGCGCAGCTGTTCTAGCTCGAAGGTCATGGGTAGGTGGGTTAGGGTAGTCGCTTCAGGCGACGTGATAGATGCTCTTCGAGCGATGCAAGCGAGGCTGACTTGTTCGCCTCTCAAGCGGACCGGCTTCAGGCGGCTCCCTTCACGGGGGGCCGCCTGATCTATTCTCTCCCCCTCGGCCACGGCCGGGCACGCGCGCCCGTAGCTCAGCGGATTAGAGTGTCTCCCTCCGAAGGAGAAGGTCGCAGGTTCAAATCCTGTCGGGCGCACCACCCCTCCCGCGCACGGGTCGCGGGTAGACTCGCCCCATGGGCACCCCCGACTACGACGAGGTCCCGCTGCACCGGCGCCCGCTGCTGGTCGTCGCCGTGCTCGCCACCTGCGCCGCGGTCGGCATCGGCTTCACCGGCGACGACGAGCTGCGGATCCTCCTCCCCGCCGGCCTCGGACTGCTCTGGGCGGCGGCCTACCGGGCACAGCCCGCGGAGGGCGTTCGCTCCGCGCGCCGCCAGCAACCGGGCACGTTCGTCGTCCAGCGTCCCGCTGCGCCCGAGGCCCGCATGCGACCGGAGATCACGCGCCCGCCCTCGAGCCACGCTCCATCGGCGGCGGTGGCCGATGCCGCGGGCCGCGGCAAGGTGGCGAAGGTCGAACGCGTGAAGTACGGGCTCCCCGACCTGCCCACCGCGGCGGTGCGGAAGCCGAAGCGGAAGCGGCGCGGCGGCGACGAGGGTGGAAAGCCGACGCTCGGCCTGTAGCTCGAAAGATCAGGGCGCCGGGACGACGCGCACCCTCGGCGCCGCCGCCAGCGCCGCGCAGCCGGCGCTATTCCATCCATCGATGATCGACGCGCGCTCGAGCGCGTCGACGGCGAGCTTCCAGCGGATCTTCACCGCCACCCAATCCACCAGGTACTGGCAGGTCGCCGGCTCGTGCGGCGGCAGCCAGTTGGTCGGATCATCATCGCTCTTGATGCGGTTCTCGATGTCGGTGACGGCGCGAAGGGTGAAGGCGACGCCGAGGTCGTTGGCGTAGCGCAACCTCCTCGAGGCGCTCCACGACCATCCGCCCGATCGCCACACCTCGGCCAGTGCGACGACATGGTCGATGTCGACATCCGATGCCTGGGACTGCCACTGGTCGTCGTAGAGGCTGTACCAGCGTCCCGAGACGACCGTGGTCCTCCGCGCATTGAACGTGACGCGCCGCGTCGACTCGGCGATCAGCACCTCGGCGCGCGTGTTCTGGCCGTCGTGGTCGGCATCGATCCACCCCTTGCCGAACTTCGCGCGCACGTAGCCGCCGACGTGCTCGTCGCGCACCGCCAGGCAGCCCAGTGCCATCGGCAACGGCAGGGTGGCGTTGCGCCTCGTGCACGCCGCAGCCGCCGCGACGACCCCGCCGGGAGCGGCGACGGCCGCGGGCGGGACGACCGCCGACCCGAGGAGCAGCGCGGCGGCAAGGCACGCGGCGAGGGCTGCCGGTGGGCGGAGGCGGATGCTCATGCCCCCAGTATTGCCGAACGTGCGTCAGCTTTCTGGCACGACCCCGAGGATCCCGCGGAGCAGCGGCGTGCCGTCCTCGTCGGCGACGGCGAGGCCAAGGTCCCCGGCCGCATCGCCGCGGTGCAGAGAGATGCGCACGCGGCGCCCGGTGGCGACCGCAAGGTACTCGAGCCGGATCCGCCGACGCTCCGCGGCGAGCTGTTCAGGGGCGACGAGTGCCAGCCCCTCGTCGACGATCTCCAGCCACGCCGCGTTGTTCACGTGGCCCAGGGGATCGATGTCGGCGGCGCGCAGCGACACGTCGATCACCGCCAGCGGCTCGCCCGTGGGCGGTGCAATCTTCGTCGGTACGAAGGTCGCGCCGACCTGCTCGATGAACGGCTGCATCTCTTCCGGGAGGCGCGTCGGGCGGCCGTCGCGATCGGTCATCACCCAGTCGATGGTCGCATCGGCCATGACCCGGTCGCTGGGCGCGAAGAGGCGGGTGCGCCGCCGTGCCATCACGTGGCGGAAGCCGACGAGAGCGGTCGTGCCGACGAGCGATGCGTTCGATCGCTCGGGGCGGTCGATGAGGAGGTCGACCGCGCGGACGACCCACCCGACGCCGCGCGCCTCATACCAGCTGCGCCCGTATTCGAGGTGCTCGCTGTGCTGCCAGGCGAGGTCCTGGGCGTGGCGAAGGATCGCAGCGGCGCGCATTCGCCCGTCGCGCGCGCACTCGTCGAAGCGCACGATGCGCCGTGGGTCGCGGAAGCGGGCCGAAGCCGGGAGGTTCGCCTCGTCCGGCGCGTCGCCAGGGGCGAGGCGCGAGGTGCCGTGCTCTCCGGCGCTCATCTGCTCGGCCAGCGCAGCGCCAGGGCGTCGAGGAGCAGCTCCGGGTTCCCGTTCGCCCGCAGCGCGGAGAGGGCCCGCTCGACGCGGCGCAGGGCGGCGACCCAGGTGGCGGCGGGGGCGCCGGCGGCGACCCGCTGGAGTTCGGCGACATCCTCGGGAAAGGCGACGGCGGCGGGGGCGCCGGTGGCAACGCAGGCCAGGTCGCGGGCGACGCCGCGCCAGAGGCGCAGCAGCGCGGCGGCTGCGGCACGGCGCTCGGCTGGGGTCGGCTTCCCGGACCCGCGCTTGGCGGCGGAGGCCCGCTTCGCCGCCCCCCTCGTCGGGGTCTCCTCGGGGGTGGCGGCATCGGGATCGTCGGCATCGGCGACATCCGGGGGGGCGCCCTCCCCCTCGTCGGCATCGAGCCCCGCGACGAGGATCGCGCTGGCGTCGGCGATGAGCGATGGCAGTTGCGCGAGGCGCATGTGCGGAGCGACGGCGACGAGGTCGAGCACCTGTCGGCGCAGCTGCGCGTGGGCGCGCGCGGCGTCGCCGGTGACCGTCGCATCGATGAGCGGTCCCGGACGACCGGACGCCATGCGCAGCAGGCGCGTCGCGGTCGGCGCGTCGAGCGCGAGTCGGGCGGCGAGGAGCTCTGCGGCGGCGACCGGTTCCGGGAGGCCGAGCCGCACCGTCGCGCAGCGACTGCGGATCGTCGGCAGGAGCCCGGAGTCCTCGGCGGCGGCGAGGATCACGTGGGTGCGCGCCGGCGGCTCCTCGAGGGTCTTCAGCAGCGCGTTCTGCGCCGCCTCGTTCATGCGGTCTGCGCCCTCCACGAGCGCCACGCGCCGCCCGCCCTCGACGGGGAAGAGCGCCAGTCCCGCGACGAGCTCGCGGATCGGCTCGATGCCGATCTGGTCCGCCGCGCCGCCCGGCGCGATGTGCACGAGATCGCCGTGGCTCCCTGCAGCGATCAGCCGGCACGACCGGCATGCGCCGCACGCGCCATCGGCGTTCGGTGCCCCGCAGAGCAGCATCGCCGCCGCATCGCGGGCGAGCGTCCCGGCACCGGCACCGCGGGGTGCGACGATCAGCAGCGCATGGGGCGGTGTCTCCGCGAGGAGCCGGGCGACCTGTGCCGCTGCGGCGTCGTGGCCGCGCGTGGCGAAGTGCGACGGGCGACGTGCCGAGTCAGCGCGCGAAGGCGGCGCGTCGACCGCCTTCGCCATCGCCTTACGCCCCCTTGCTCCCCTTGGGCTTGGCGCGCGACGCCGGCTTCTTCAGCGCGACCTTGGCCGCCGGCTTGGCGGCGGGCTTGCCACCGCGGGCGGCGGGCTTGGCCGCACGACCCGCCGGCTTCGCGCCGCGGCTGCCGGACTTCGCGCCGCGACCGCGACCGGCCGGCGCCTCCTTGCCGCCGATGGCGGCTGTGTCGTCGGCGGAGCGGCCCGTTGCGGCGAGCTGCGAGCGGAGCAGGGCGGCGACCTCCGGCGAAACGTCGCCGTCGATCTCCGCGTCGTCGGCCTCCGGGCGCGCCGCCGGGCGCGCTGCGGGGCGGATGCTGCGCGGCGCATCGTCAAGGTCGTCGAGCGTCATCACCTCGATCTCGTCGCCGTCGGCGTCGACACCGCCGCCGGTCGGCAGCGTGTCGGCGTAGTCGGCGGCGGCGCCACCACGGCCGCGACGCCCCCTGCCGCCGCGGCGGCGGCGGCGACGGCCGTCGCCGGCCCCCTCGCCACCGGCGCGCGGGCTCGAGGCGACCGCGTCGACCTCACCCGGCTCCAGGTCGTCGATCGTGAGCGTCTCGATGGCGTCCGCATCCAGCACCGAGCCGCCCACGCGGATCGTGGAGCTGCGCGCGCCCGTGCGCCCGCTGCCCGTTCCGCGCCGGCCGCGGCCACCGCGATCACGGTCGCGGTCGCGCCCGCCGCGCGGACCGCGTGCGGGCTCCTCGGACTGCTTGTTCGGCACCTCGGTCATCGAAAGGTCCTCTTCGCCCTCGGCCGCCACGCGGCGGCCGCTGCGCGAGCCGGCCTCGACCTTGGCGATCGAGGTGATCTCGATGAACTGGTCTGCCACCTCGACGAGGTCGCTGCTGGTGTTCGCGCGGAAGCTGACGACCTCGACGCGCACGCCCATGTCCTGCACGGCGCGGATCGCCGGGGCGAAGTCGCCGTCGCCGGAGATCACCACCGCGATGTCGAGCTTCGGCGCGAGGCGCACGAGGTCGACGACGAGCTCGATGTCGAGGTTCGCCTTGAAGCGCCCGTCGCCGTACTTGCGGACATCCTTCGAGACGACCTTGTAGTTGTTGCGGGCGAGGAAGTTGTGGAACGCCTTCTGGTTGTCGTTGTCGGGATCGAGCCCGGTGTAGGCGTAGGCGCGCACCAGGTCGCGGTTCGCCGTGAGCGTCTTGAGGAGCGTCACGTAGTCGATGTCGACCCCGGCGGCCTTGGCGGCGTAGAAGACGTTGGCCACGTCGACGAAGATGGCGATGTTTCGGGACATTGTTACCTCATGTTTCCGTTGCAAGTAGATGTCGTGGCGTGCGCTGCTACGACGGGGCTAGCGCCTCTGGGGCGCCTGCCCGCGCGTCGGAGCGCACGGCTGCACCAGCCCACCCTAGCAGGTGGGATCAGCGGTCGTCGCGAGCGTCGATGAGCTGCGCCACCCCGGAGCCCCAGACCACGAGGCCCACGAGGGTGATCCAGAGCCCGGGGGCGCTGCCGAGCCCGAAGACCGACGAGAGGGGGAGGTCGCTCCCCGTCGCGGTGACGGCGGCGCCTAGGGTGGCGGCGAGGAAGGCGAGCCCCGCCGTCGCGGCGAGGGCGAGATGGATCGGCCACCAGTCGGCGCGGATCTCGCGCTCGATCGCCTCGGGGGCGACGATGAGGAAGAGCGTGACGAGCGCGGCGAAGAAGCCGAGGAAGCCTGGGGTGTCGAAGGCGTTGCCGACCTCCGGGGCCAGCCCGGCGCCGCCGATCGTCCACCAGGGGGGCACCGCGCCGAACACGACGATCGTCGCCCCGATCGCGCTCAGCCGCCGGCCGCTGCTGCGGCGCTGGAGGCTGCCCGCCCCGACCTGCAGGCGACCGATCGGCCGCATCAGGCCCCGGTCGCGGGGCCGGCGTAGCGCTCGCGCTTCAGCACGCCGACATAGCGGAGGTTGCGGTACTGCTCGTCGAAGTCGAGCCCGTACCCGACGACGAAGCGATCGGGGATCTCGAAGCCGATCCACTGGACGGGGATGTCGACGACGCGCCGGGCGGGCTTGCTCAGCAGCGTGACGATCTTGAGCGAGCGCGGGCGCCGCTCGCCGAGCACGCGCGTGAGGTAGCTCAACGTGATCCCGGTGTCGATGATGTCTTCGACGATCACGACGTCGCGCCCCTCGATGGAGCCGGAGAGATCCTTGAGGATCCGCACGGTGCCGCTCGATTCCGTGTTGCCGCCACCGTACGACGAGACCTCCATCAGGTCGATCTCGACGTTGCGCGGCATCGCGCGCATCAGGTCGGCGGCGAAGACGAGCGATCCCTTGAGCACGCTGACGAAGACGATCGGGTCTTCGCTGTGGTGATCGGCATGGATCGCGGCGGCGAGCTCCCGGACCCGGGCGTCGATGGCCCCTTCGTCGAGGAGGATCTCCTCGATGTCGTCGTGGGGATTCGCGCTGGCCGGCATGCTCCTCCTCGCGTCGCCGTGGTGGCGGACTGTCGCGCAACGATCGTAGCATCGCCGCGGATCCGATACCCTCGCAGGCATGGACGAGCGGCCCGGACCGAGCGACGCGAGGGAGCGGCAGGCGCTGCTCAACCGACTGCGGCGACTCGAGGGGCAGGTGCGCGGCATCGCAGGGATGGTCGAGCGCCGGGAGCGCGACGCCGACATCCTGCAGCAGGTCGCCGCCCTCCGCGCCGCCATCGACGCACTCGGTCTCCTCGTCGTCGAGGCCAACGTGCGCGACCGGGTCAGCGATGCCGTGGAGCGCGGCGATGCCGAGGCGGCGACCGACGAGGTGGTCGACCTGATCCGGCGCTCGATGGGGCGCCCGGCGCGCGGGTCGGCGCCCAGGGGCGGAGCGGCAAGCTGAGCGACCGGCGCCTCGTGCCCGACCGCGCGCCGCTGCCGACGGACCCGGCCGCGCTCCCCCCGACGGAAGCTCCCACGCTCGCCGCGCTCGAGCCCCTGCTCGGCGCCGCGGGCCTCCCGCCACTGGCCGATGCGGAGCGCGCCGCGATCGCGGCGCACCTGCGGCTGCTCGATGCCTGGAACCCCTCGATCAACCTGACGCGCATCGTCGGCCCCGCCGAGCGCGCGCAGCGGCACCTGCTCGACTCCCTCGTGGCGCTGCCGCTGATCGAGCGACTGCTGCCGCCCGACGGCGGGCGCATCGGCGACCTCGGCGCTGGCGGCGGGTTCCCGGGTGTGCCGGTCGCCGCCCGGCTACTCGGCCACCGCGGCACGGCGACGCTCGACCTGATCGAGGCCACGCAAAAGAAGGCACGCTTCCTCGAGGCCGTCGCGGCCGCGTCGGGACTCGCACCCCGCCTCCGCGTCCGGGCGGCGCGCGCCGAGTCGCTCGCGCGCCCCGGGGGGCCGCGCTACGACGTGGTGACGGCCCGCGCCGTCGCACCGCTCGCCGAGCTCGCGCGCCTGGCGCTGCCGCTCCTGGCGCCGGGCGGCTGGCTCGCCGCATGGAAGCGCGCGGGCGAGGGCTGGGAGGCGGAGTTGGCGACGGCGACCTCGCTGCTCGGCGCCGGGCGGATTCGCATCGAGCCGATCGCCGCCCCGGGGCTCGAGGGTGGCCTGATCGCGCTCGTGGGGCCCGCTACCCGGGTGTAGACTGAGCACGAATTCGGGCATATTCCGCGCCGGCCACACCCGCCGCGCACCAGCAGAACCGAGGCAGCAGAGCATGGCGACCGACGAGCAGCGCCGCGGACCCGACTGGCACGACGACGCCGGCGAGGAGCTCTTCGTCGCACAGGACCCCGACCACCTCGTCGCCCTCGAGGCGGGGAGCGCGCCGGTGGGGACGCTCGACCGGGCGAGCCACACGGCGAAGCGCGTCCTCTTCGGCCGCACCCTCTCGTCGGCCGAGGAGGGGGAGCAGCGGCTCTCGAAGCGGCTCGCGCTCCCCATCTTCTCCTCGGACGCGATCTCGTCGAGCGCCTACGCGAGCGAGGAGATCCTGCTCGCCCTGGTCGGCGCCGGCGCCGGCGTGCTGCTCTACGGCCCGCTCGTTGCCCTGGCGATCGGGCTCCTCCTCGGCCTCATCGCGATCAGCTACCGCCAGGTCTGCTACGGCTTCCCGGACGGCGGTGGCGCCTACGCCGTCGCCTCGAGCACGATCGGCACCGTCCCGGCGCTGATTGCCGCCTCCAGCCTCATCGTCGACTATGTCCTCACCGCGGCGGTCAGCACGGCGGCGGGCGTGGCCGCGATCACCTCCGCGCTCCCGGAGCTCTCCCCCTGGCGGCTGGAGATCGCCCTCGGGGCGCTCGCGCTGCTGGCGCTGGTGAACCTCCGCGGCCTGCGCGAGTCGGGACGCCTCTTCGCGGCGCCCACCTACGCCTTCGTCGTCGGAGCGCTCGTCGTCATCGGCATCGGCCTGGTGCGGATCGCGACCGGCGATCCATCGATCACCTGGAGCACGAACGTCCACCTCGAGCTGGAGGGGACCGCGCAGCTGATCCTGCCGCTGCTCCTGCTCCGCGCCTTCGCGCACGGTTCGGTCGCGCTCACCGGCACGGAGGCGATCAGCAACGGCGTCGCCTCGTTCAAGAAGCCCGAGGCGAAGAACGCCGCGGCGACGCTCGTCGCCATGGCGGTGATGCTCGGCACGCTCTTCGTCGGCATCTCGCTCATCGCCTTCGCCTACGGGAAGGTGCCGATCGAGGGGGGTGAGACGCTCCTCTCGCAGGTGGCGCGCGCCTCGCTCGGCGACGGGATCCCCTACGTCGCCTTCCAGGTCGCGACGACCGGCATCCTGCTCCTCGCGGCGAACACCGGCTTCAACGGCGGGCCGCAGCTCGCGCGGATCCTCGCGGCCGACGGGTTCCTGCCGCGCCAGGTGGGGCAACGCAGCGGGCGCCTCGCCTTCGGATCGGGGATCGCGATGATCGCGGTGTTCGCCGCCGCGCTGCTCGTCGCCACCGGCGCGATCGTCACCGATCTCGTGCCGGCGTATGCGATCGGCGTCTTCATCGGCTTCACCATCAGCCAGGCGGGAATGGTCGTCCACTGGCGGCGACTTCGCAACGAAGGGTGGCGCGGACGCGCCCTGCTCAACGGGATCGGCGCGGTCGTGACCCTCGTGGTGCTGGTCGTGATCACCGCGGCGAAGTTCGCCGACGGCGGCTACCTGGTCTTCATCGCCATCCCGCTCCTCACAACGCTGATGCTCGTCGTCCGCGGGCGCTATCGGCTGCACAGCCGCGAGCTCGCCATCCCCGTCGATCGGGTATTCGAGGGGCTGCACCGCAACCGGCGCATCTTCGCGCCGTTCGGCGAGATCAATCGCTCGACCGTGCGCGCGATCAACGTCGGCCGGCTGCTCGCGAGCGGCGGGGGCGAGCTGATCGCCCTGCGCGTGGTCTTCGACGAGGAGGAAGAGCACCTGATCCGCGAGCGGTTCGGCCACCACTTCCCCGACGTGCGCCTGGTGACGATCCTCTCCCCCTACCGGGCGATCCTGGAGCCGTTGCTCCACTACCTCGACGAGATCGAGGAGGGGCTCGACCCCGAGGGGCGCAGGTACATGAGCGTGGTGATGGTCCCCGAGTACTCCGGCCACCACTGGTGGGACCGCATCCTCCACAACGGCAACGGGAAGCGGCTGCGCGAGGCGCTCATCGGCCGGGCGAACACCGTCGTGCTCGACATCCCCTACCGGCGGCACCTGCCCGACTGACCCTGGGCCCGCCGGCCCCCATCCGATGGCGCCCGCGGGGCACCGATACCCCCCGATGCCTCCGCGCCGGGCGACCCTACCCGCTTGGGGGTAAGACCCTTGACAATATCGTTGATAGGGTTCATGATCCCCCCATGGTCATCCGAGAGGGGGTCGTCGACCCGGCCCGTCCGGTCTACGTCATCAGCGTCGCGGCAGGGCTGCTCAAGGTCCACCCGCGCACGCTGCGGATCTACGAGGAGGAGGGGCTGATCTCCCCCTCCCGGACCGAGACGAACATCCGGCTCTTCTCCGAGAACGACCTGCGGCGGATCCTCTGGATCCGCCACCTGACCCGGGAGCTCGGGGTGAATCTCGCGGGCATCCGGATCCTCTTCGAGCTTGAGGAGCGGCTCGGCGAGCGGATCCTCGAGCGGCTCTACGAGGAGCGAAGCACGAAAGGCGGGAAGCGATGAACGACCAGCGACGCGACGACGACACGACGATCGACCTCGACGACGATACGCAGCTGGAGATCGACGCGGCGGTGGAGGCCGCAGACGACGACGGCGCGACCGTGCCGAGCGGCAGCGGGCGGTTCCCGCTCGTGCCGCTCCGCGAGATCGTCATCTTCCCCGAGATGGTCGCACCGCTGAAGGTCGGCCGCGAGAAGAGCGTCGCCGCGATCCGCACCGCCGTCGAGGCGGGCGGCTGGCTCGCCCTCGTGACCCAGCGCGAGGCGGAGCAGGAAGAGATCTCCGA
>JBEGQU010000019.1:0-6418 GCA_041180765.1 Chloroflexota bacterium | reverse complement strand
GGGGCCTTCTCGGAGGTGCGGAAGAGGATCGCCGCGCAGCCCTCGGGGCTGATCACCGAGTAGTAGGCGTGCTCCAGCGCGTAGACGCGGTCGGCGGCGGCGATCGCCAGGGCCCCGCCCGAGCCCCCCTCGCCGGTGACGACCGTCACGATCGGGGTACGCAGCTCGGTCATCTTCGAGATCGCGGCGGCGATCGCCTCGGCGATCCCGTGCGCCTCGGCCTCGGGGCCGGGGTGGGCGCCGGGGGTGTCGATGAGCGTGAGTAGCGGCAGATGGAGCCGCTCGGCGAGCTCGAAGGCGCGGAGCGCCTTGCGGTAGCCCTCGGGGTGCGGCATGCCGAAGGCGCGGCGGATGTTGCTCTCGGTGTCGGTCCCCTTCTGCGTGCCGACGACCACCACGCGGCGCCCGTCGATGCGCGCGATCCCGGCGACGATCGCGCCGTCGTCGCCGGCGCGGCGGTCGCCGCGCAGCTCCACGAACTCGGCGCCGAGCGCCTCGAGGATCTCGACGGTGCGCGGGCGGTCGGGGAGGCGCGCGCGGCGCACGTGGCTCCACGCCTCCTCCTCGGTGAGGTGCGCACCGAGCTCCGGCGCCGGGTGCTGGTCGTACTGGTTCTCGAGGATCTTGTCGGCGCGGTTGGCGACGGCGGTCGCGACGTCGGCGACCGGCGAGAGCACCGAGCCGATCATCGTGCCGGCCCCCTGCACCACGCCGCTCACGACGCCGCCGACGAGGCTCACGCCGGGGATCGGGATCTGCTCGTAGAGCGGCACCGCCGGCGCGGGGAGCGGCTGCAGCAGCGAGAGGGCGCGCGCGAGCCACGGGCGCAGCTCGGCGCGCGGCACGATCGCATCGACGAAGCCCGTCTCGAGCAGGTACTCGCTGCGCTGGAAGCCGGGGGGCAGCTCGTCGCCGATCGTGCCGGCCGACACGCGCGCGCCGCTGAAGCCGATGAGCGCGTTCGGCTCGGCGACGTTCAGGTCGCCGAGGGCGCCGAACGAGGCGATCGTGCCGCCGGTGGTCGGATCGGTGAGCAGCGAGATGAACGTGCCGCCGGTCGCCTTGTGGCGCGCGATCGCGGCGAGCGTCTTGGGAAGCTGCATCAGGGCATAGGTCCCCTCCTGCATGCGCGCGCCGCCGGAGGCCGAGACGATCAGCAGCGGCAGGCGCCGGGCGGTGGCCAGCTCGGCGGCGCGGGCGACCTTCTCGCCCACGACCGAGCCCATCGAACCGCCCATGAAGAAGAAGTCCATCGCCACGATCGAGACCTCGACCCCGCCGATCTGGGCCGTGCCGCGGATCGCCGCGTCGCGCTCCCCGGTCGCCGCACGGGCCGCCGCGGCGCGCTCCGGGTAGGGCTTGGAGTCGGTGAAGACGATCGGGTCGAGCGAGACGAGGCTGGCGTCGAGCTCGGCGAAGGTGCCCGGGTCGACCAGCTGGGCGATCCGCTCCCTGGCCGGCACCCGGAAGTGGTGCCCGCAGGCGGTGCAGACCCGCTGGCTCTTCTCCAGGGTCTTCTTGAAGAGGAGTTCGGCGCAGCCGGGGCAGCGGACCCAGAGGTCCGGCTCGGCCGCCGGGGTGGCCCCCCGGCGCTTGAACGGGTTCCTGAAGCTCGGCACGTGCGCCCTCCCTTGGGGAGGATGGTACCCCCTACCGTGCGGCGATCCGCCGCACCCGGACGACCTCGCCCGCCCCGAGCGCCCGCTCCACGGCGCCCGGTCCCTCCCCCACGCTCAGGAGGAGCGCCCCCGTGGCGCCATCGTGCCCGACGACCAGACCCGTAACAATCTCGCCCTCGGCCACCTCGACCTCCACCTCGTGGCCATCAAGCAGCTGCCGCTCCCGCCACCCGGCGACGTCGAAGCGCCCCGCGGCCAGCGCGCCGAGGCGCCCCTCGAGCCGCGCGACCAGGTCGTCGAAGAGCGCCTCGCGGTCGACCGGCCGCCCCGTCGCGAGCTCCAGGCTCGTCGCGGTGGCGGCGAGCGCCGGGTCGAGGCGCGACGGATCGCCGCGCACGTTCAGCCCCAGGCCGACGACGAGCGTCGCCTCGTCGCCCCCGAGCCCCGACGCCTCGGCGAGCAGGCCGCCGACCTTGCGGAAGCCGGTGGTGACGCCCCCCTCGACGTTGCGCAGCACGAGGTCGTTCGGCCACTTCAGCGCGACGGTGCCGAGCTGCGCCCCCGCGGCATCCTCGATCGCGTCGGCGGCGGCGAGGGCGAACTCCGCCGCGGCGCGCCACGCGCGCGCCGGCTCTCGCAGCAGCGGCAGGTCGGCGGCGCGGAGGGCGAGCGACTGCAACAGCGCGCTCCCCGGCGCGTCGAGCCAGCTGCGACCGCGGCGGCCGCGCCCCGCCGCCTGCGACTCGGCGCGGACCAGCAGCGGCGATGCGACACCGGCGGCGAGCCGCTCGCGCGCGACGTCGTTCGTGGAGCCGACTACGTCGAGTCGCTCGACGACGATACGCATCGACACGCGCCGGGGGTGGCGCTACGCGCCGGAGTAGGCGACGACGCGCGCGCCGTCGTGGTCGATCTCGTACTGCTCCGCGCCGCCGCCGACCTTCGCGCGCTCGGCCGCCTCGTTGAGCGCGACGATCACCGCCTCGATCGCCTCGTCGCCGCCGGTCGCGTCGTCGACGATCGCGAGCACCGACGAGCCGGATCCGGCGAGGCAGGCGCTCGTCGCGCCGGCGTTCGTCGCCGCGTCGAGCAGCGACGGGAGCGCGGGGTAGCGGCGCGCGCGCGCCGCCTGGTGCAGCCGGTCGTCGGCGAGCAGCGCGAAGCCGCGCACGTCGTTGGCGTGCAGCGCGGCGATGCCGAGCGCGAGGCGCGAGGCGTTGTGCACCGCGTCGTCGAGCGAGACGCCCTTCGGCAGCGCGGCGCGCATCGCCGCGGTGTCGAGGCGCACGTCGGGGACGAGCACCACGGGGACGGCGTCGTCGGGCACGTCGACGACGCGCGCGGTGAGCAGGCCGTCGTGCCGACCGCTGGCGACGAGGCCGCCGAAGAGCGCGGCGGCGACGTTGTCGGGGTGCCCCTCGAGCTCGTCGGCGGCGGCGAAGAGGCGGTCGAGCAGCTCGTCGGAGAGGGCGTCGACGGCCGGCCCCGGGGCGGCGCCGTGGGCCAGGGCGGCGCCGGCGCAGAGCCCGGCGACGATCGCCGCCGCGCTCGAGCCGAGGCCGCGGGCGAGCGGGATGCGGTTCGTGGCCTCGATTGTTACAGATAGCCGGTCGGCCCCCGCCACCCCCGCGGCGATAAGTCCGCGGTACACGGCGTCCACGGCGAGGTTCCGCCGGTCGCCCGGGAGCTCCCCCTCCCCCGCGCCGAAGCAGCGGTAGGCGATCGCCCCCGCACCCGAGGCGGCGACGCCGTCGATCCCCACGCGCAGCTCGTTGTGCAGCTCGATCGCCAGGCCGAGCACGTCGTAGCCGGCGCCGAGGTTCGCGATCGTCGCCGGCACGGCGACGGTGACGCTCCGCCCGACGAGCGCCTGCGGATCGACGCTCACCAGCCGAGCGCGGCGCGCACGCCGCCCTCCGTCGCCTCGGCGCTGGCGATCGTGCCGACCAGGCGCGACGCGCCGTCGGGGTCCTTGAGGCCGCTGCCGGTCATCACCGCGACGATGCGCGCCCCGCCGTCGACCTGCCCGGTGGCGATCGCGGTGCGCAGCCCGGCGATCGGCGCGGCGCAGGCGGGCTCGACGAAGATCCCGGCGAGGCGCGCGATGTCGCCCTGCGCGGCGAGGATCTCGTCGTCGGAGACGGCGCCGATCAGGCCGCGCGACTCGTCGCGCGCGGCGACCGCCGTCGCCCACGATGCCGGGTTGCCGATGCGGATCGCCGTCGCCACGGTCTCAGGGTAGGCGATGGGGCCGCCGGCGACGAAGGGCGCCGCGCCGGCCGCCTGGAAGCCGACCATGCGCGGCCGCCGCGTCGCCCGCCCGAGCCGCTGCGCGTCGGTGAAGCCGCGCCAGTAGGCGCTGATGTTCCCGGCGTTGCCGACCGGGAGGGCGAGGACGTCGGGTGCGTCGCCGAGGTCGTCGACCACCTCGTGCGCCGCGGTCGCCTGGCCGGCGATGCGGTGCGGGTTGATCGAGTTGACGATCTCCAGCGATCCGTCGGCGCCGAGGGCGCGCACGATTGCGAGCGCCGCGTCGAAGTTGCCGTCGATCGCCACGACGCGCGCGCCGGCGGCAAACGCCTGGAGCAGCTTCCCCGCCGCGATCTTCCCCGCGGGGACGAGGACGACCGCCTGGAGCCCGGCCGCCGCGGCGTACGCCGCCGCCGACGCCGAGGTGTTGCCGGTGCTCGCGCAGACGACGGCGCGCGCGCCGCGCTCCGCCGCCTTCGCCACCGCCACGACCATGCCGCGGTCCTTGAACGAGCCAGTCGGGTTCGCCCCCTCGACCTTGAGCCAGAGGTCGGCGGCGCCGATTGCCGCCCCGAGGCGCGGCGCGGGGATGAGCGGGGTGGCCCCCTCGCCCAGGTTCAGCCGGGGGGTGGCGGGGCCGATCGGCAGCAGGTCGCGGAAGCGGTCGAGGAGGATCGGCCGGGCGCTCACCGCCAGGCCCAGTCGGGGACGCCGGCGAGCGGCTCGCCGCGCCAGCCGTCCCAGTCCTCGGTGACGACCGCGCCGTAGTAGTTGACGAAGTGCAGGCCCGCGGCGCGCCAGTCGGCGGCGAGCCCGCGGCGCGCCGCGTCGCCGAGCCCGCGCACGGCGAGCACGGTGCGACCGTCGGCGCGCGCGGCGTCGTACACGAGGAGGTCGGCGGCCTGGTCGGTGTTGAGGTGGCGCAGCACGTTGAGCAGCCCCTCGAGCGGCCCGCTGCGCCCGAGCGAGAAGAGGTCGGCGCCGTCGCGCACGATCGGCCGCACCTCGCGCGCGCCGCGGCGCTCCGCCGCCGCGCTCCCCGCCGCCGCAACGGCGCGATCGTCGGCGACGCCGAGCATCCAGCCGCCGGGGTACGGGTAGCGCATGGCGCTCATCGCGCCGCCCGCTTCGCCGCGCGCATCCAGCCCGGCGCCGGCGCATCGCCCGCCGGCGGCAGGTCGCCCCACGACGCGCCCTCGCCGCGCACGATGGCGAGGATGTCGCCGAGCACCGCCGAGGCGGTCGAGCCGGGGCCGGCGCCCGCGCCGGCGAGCGTCAGCTCGCCGATCAGGTCGCCCTCGACGACGATGAGGTTCCCGCCGTCGACGGTGGTGCCGAGGCGCGAGTCGGCCGGCACCTCGGCAAGGCGCACCGCGAGGCGATCCTTCGTCGCATCGTCGCCGCCGTTCTCCCAGCTGGCGAGCATGCGCAGGCGCGCGCCGCGCGACGCGGCGGCGGCGATCGCCGCCGCGGTGACGCCGGTGATGCCCGGCCGCTCGTCGAGCTGCACGTGGGCGAGCGCCGGCCAGGCGCCCGACGCCATGCGCGCGAGGATCACGAGCTTCGCCGCGGCGTCCTCGCCCTCCACGTCGGAGCGCGGGTCGGCCTCGGCGTAGCCGAGGCGCTGCGCCTCGGCGAGCGCCTGCTCGTACGACCAGCCCTGCGACTCCATCTTGGTGAGGATGTAGTTGGTGGTGCCGTTGATGATCCCGCGGATCGAGAGCAGCTCGTTCGCGGCCAGGTCGCCGACGATCACGCCGATCACCGGCACGCCGGCGGCGACGGCCGCCTCGAAGCGCAGCGGCGCGCCGCTGCCGCGCGCCACCGCCTCGAGCCGCGCGCCGAACTTCGCCAGGAGCAGCTTGTTCGCCGTCACCACCGGCCGCCCGGCGGCGAGCGCCGCCTCCACGATCGGCAGCGCCGGATCGGTGCCGCCCATCAGCTCCACGACCAGGTCGACGTCGCCCGCGGCGAGGGCGAACGGGTCGGTGCCGAGCGGCGCCAGGCGGTCGAGCCCCGCGGCGCGCGCCTTCTCGAGGTCGCGCACGGCGATCCCGGCGAGCTCCACCCCCCAGGCGTCGGCCTCGGCGGCGAGCACCTTCGCCACCGCCCCGCCGACCGTCCCCGCCCCCAGGAGCGCGATGCGCATGCCCATGGCGCAAGCGTAGCCGAGGGGAGCGCTGCCATCCACGCGCCAGGACCCTGCGCGACCCATTCAAACCGTGCAAAATGAGTGTGAATCGGATTTGGAGGGGTATGTCGCGAGACCGTTTCCAAGACTGGTATGACGGGTTCGAAGCGCCCCAGGAGACTACGGCGCGGCGCGGCGCACGAGAGTTGCCGCATATTCCCATCCGACTGCTGGCAGGAGCGCTCGCGACGCTTATCTCGCTAAGTCTCGTCGGCGGCGCTAGCCGCCTCGGCCTCGTCCCTCCCGAATCCACCAGCGGAAGTGGAGAGGCGAGCCCCAGCCCGGGCACAAGCGCCGATCCGAGTCCCTCTCCCAGCGATACGCCTCCGCCTAGGACTGCCATCGCTGGTCGCCTGCC
>JBEGQU010000018.1:0-7813 GCA_041180765.1 Chloroflexota bacterium | reverse complement strand
CATCCTGGCGGTCGACGATCCGCGGGTCGCGCGGATGGCGGCGCGCGGCCCGGCGCGGGTTCTCACCGCCGGGGCGTCGGTCGGCAGCGACATCCGGATCCTCGGGGCGCGCCTGGACGAGACCCGCGCGCGGACGACCGTGCGCCTCGCGACCCCGGAGGGCGAGATCGAGGCCAGTCTCCCCGCCTTCGGCCTGCACTTCGCACGCGCCGCGGCACTCGCCCTGGCGACCGCACGCGCCTGCGGGGTGCCGCTCGAACTCGCCGCGCGGCAGATGGAGGCAGCCACGCTGCCGGCCGGCCGCGCCTCGATCCACGCTGCCGGTGGCGTGCGGATCATCGACGATGCCTACAACGCCGCGCCGACGAGCATGGCGGCGGCACTCGCGACCCTCGGCGCGTGCGCCGGCCGCCGGTTTGCCGCGCTCGGACCGATGGGCGAGCTCGGTGACCTCGCCGAGGCGGCCCATCTCGAGATCGGCCGTGCCGCCGCGGAGACCGGGCTCGAGCTGCTCGTCGTCCTCGGCGCCGACGCCGACGGCATCGCCGAGGGTGCGCGCCTGGCCGGGATGCCGATCGAGCGGATCCTCCGCCTCCCCGGCGACGAGGCGGGGCTCGATGCCGCGGCGGGGATGCTCGGCGATCGTGCGCGGAGCGGCGACACGATCCTCGTGAAGGCCTCGCGTGCGTCGCAGCTCGAGCGGCTCGTGTCGCGCCTGCTTGCACGCTTCGGAGCGGCGGCATGATCGCGATCGTCCAGGCACTCGTCCTCGCCTTCGCCTGCGTCGCGGTGGTGATGCCCGCCTATCTGCGCCTGCTGCGCCACACGGGGTTCGGCAAGCGCGTCCGGCGCGACTACGGGCTCGACCACCACATCGTCAAGGAGGGGACGCCGACGATGGGCGGTCTCCTGCTCGTCGGCGTGGTGATCGCCCTCGCCCTGCTCCTCGACGCGGTCGACGCCTCGACCTACGCGGTCCTCCTCGCCCTGCTCGGCGTCGGGCTGCTCGGTGCGTTCGACGATTGGCTCAACGCACGGACCGGCGACGGGATCTCGCCGCGCATGAAGCTCGGCTGGCAGCTTGCGGTCTCGATCATCGCCGCGGTCTACCTGCAGCAGCACTTCGCCTTCTCGTCCTTCGTCGTGCCGCTCGTCGGCGAGGTCTCTGTCGGCGTCGTCCCCTGGATCGTCGTGGCGGTCGTCGCGATCGTCAGCACGAGCAACGGGGTGAATCTCACCGACGGCCTCGACGGCCTCGCCGGCGGGACCATGGTCTTCGCCTGGATCAGCTACATGGTCATCGCGCTCCTCAATGCTCCGGGCCAGTTGAACGTCGCCATCGTCTGCTCGCTCATCGCTGGTTCCCTCATCGGCTTCCTCTGGTTCAACATCCACCCGGCGGCGGTGATCATGGGCGATGCCGGTGCCCTCGGCTTCGGGGCCGCACTCGCGGTCACCGGCCTCGTGACCGGCCACGTGCTCCTGCTGCCGTTCATCGGCATCATCTTCGTCGTGGAGACCGGCTCCGTCATCGTGCAGAACGCCAGCAAGCGGCTGCTCGGCCGGCGCCTCTTCCACCAGACGCCGATCCACCACCACTTCGAGCGGATCGGCTGGGCGGAGACGCAGATCACCTTCCGCTTCTGGGTGATCGGCGCCATCGGGGGCATCCTCGGGCTCGTCGCCTTCCTCGCCACGCGCGGGCAGGTATAGCGTGGGACGACCGCTCTGCCTCGCGGACCTCGCCGCGGGGGCGGTCGCCGCCGGGAGCCTGCGCGGCGCCGGGGTGCTCGTGCTCGGTGCGGGGCGCACCGGGCAGGCGGTTGCGCGATTCGCCGCCGCGGCGGGCGCAACGGTCACGCTGCACGACAGCGCGGAACCTGGGCGGCTCGCGGCCGCCGTAGCCGCGCTCGAGGGCACCGGCGTCACCCTCGCCTTCGGACCCGCCGCCCCGATCGACGCCCTCCTGGACTCGGCCGACCTCGTCGTGCACAGCCCCTCGGTGACGCTCGGCTTCCCCTCGGTCAAGCCGGCGGTCGCCGGCCCGCTCGGCGCCTACGCGGCCCGTGCCCTGCCGCTTGGCGGCGATCCCCGCGCGACCGGGCCGATCCTCATCAGCGAGCCTGAGTGGACGCTCCGCCTGCTCGGCGACCGGTGGCGCGTCGGGGTCACCGGCACGAAGGGGAAGACGACGACGAGCGCGCTCATCGCGGCGATCCTCGCTGCCGACCCGGTGCTCCCGGTCGAGCTCGGCGGGAACAACGGGGTGCCGTTGATCGAGCGGGCCGCCTCGCTCGACCCCGGCGCGCGCGTCGTGCTCGAGCTCTCGGAGCTGCAGTTGCCGGCGATCGCCAGCGGCCTCGACCTCGCCGTGTACACGAACGTGACCGTCGACCACCTCGACCGCCACGGGAGCGTCGAGGCGTATCGCCGGGTGAAGCACCGGCTCGCCGAGCTCGTCCATCCCGACGGAGGGTTGATCGTCAACCTCGACGACCCCGTCACCGCCGCCTACGCCGGCGAGGGGCGCGTCGAGACGATCACCTATCGGCGCGAGTCGCCGCTCCCCGGTGGCGTCGGCGTCGTCGACGGCTGGATCGTCGCTGCCGGCGTTCCCCGCGCACCGCGCTTCGGCGGCGGGGCGGCGACCACGGGCCCGGGCGGCAGGATCATGCCCCTGGGCGAGATCGCCCTGCTCGGGGAGCACAGCATCAGCAACGTGCTCGCCGCCGTCGCGGCGGGGCTCGTGGCGGGGGTCGCCCCGGATGCGATCCGCACCGCCGTCGCTGCCTTCGCCGGCGTGCCGCACCGCCTGGAGCCCGTCGGCACGATCGACGGGATCCGCTTCGTGAACGACGGCCAGGCGACCCAGCCCGACGCGGTGATCGCGGCGCTGCGCACCTTCCCGAAGCCGCTCGTCCTCATCGCGGGGGGGCGGAGCAAGGGTGCCGACCTGCGGGCGCTCGCCGCCGTCGCGGCGGAGCGCTGTTCCGCCGTGGTCCTGATCGGCGAGCTCAGCGACGAGCTCGAGGCGCTGTTCGGCGGCGTAGGAATCTCCCCGATCGTTCGCGCGTCGAGCATCGAGGATGCGGCGGCGAAGGGGCTCGAGGTGGCCCGCTCGATCGCCGGCGCCCCGAGCCCCTCGGGCGCGCCTCGCGCCACCGTGGTGCTCAGCCCGATCGGCTCCTCGTACGACATGTTCAACAACCCCTTCGGAGCCCGTGGCGACGCCTTCCGCGAGGCGGTCCGGGCACTGGCGGTCCGTCGATGAGCCGGCTGCTCCGCGCCCCGTCGCCCCGGCCCACGCACGGCGCCACGCCACTCCGCGCGACCGCTCCCGTCGGTCGTCCCTCGCGCCGCACGCTCGGCTCCATCCTGCGCACCGCGCGTCCGCCTGCCGATCCGTGGGTGACCGTGATCGTCGCGGCGCTCGTCTGCGTCGGCGTGCTGATGGTCTTCTCGGCCTCGGCGCTCAACTCGCTCTACAACACCGACGATCCGTATTTCGTCGGCTCGCGCCAGTTGATATGGGCGGCCGTCGGGGGCGCGATGCTGCTCTTCGTCTCCTCCATCGACTATCGCCGCCTGCGTGCCTTCGCGACGCCGCTCCTGATCGTCGCGCTCGTGCTGCTCCTCCTCGTGCTGCTTCCCGGCGTGCCGACCGAGCGCGGCTTCCGCCGCTCGCTCAGCCTCGGCCCGATCAGCATCCACGCGGCGGAGGTAGCGAAGCTCGCGCTCGTGCTCTTCCTCGCGGCGCACCTCTCGAAGCGCGGCCACCTGCTCCACGACGGCTGGGGGACGTTCCTCCCCGCGGTCGCCGCGGTGGGCGTCAGCGCCCTGCTCGTCCTGGTCGAGCCCGACCTGGGGAGCGCAATCGTCGTCGCCGGCGTCGGGTTCACCATCCTCTTCTGCTCCGGGCTCCCATTGCGCTGGGTGCTCTCCCTCGCGGGCGCCGGGGCCGGCGCCATGGGGCTCAGCCTCCTCTTCAACAGCTATCAGGCGGCGCGCCTCGGCGGCTTTGCCGATCCTTTCAGCGATCCGCTCGGCGCGTCGTACCAGACGCTGCAGGGCCTGATGGCGATGGCCCTCGGCGGCCCCCTCGGCTCGGGGCTGGGCTCGAGCCAGCAGCCGGGCGGGGTGATCGTGCCCTATTCGTGGAACGACTACATCTTCGCCGTGATCGGCCAGGAGTTCGGACTCCTCGGCGCGCTGCTCGTGCTGCTCGCCTTCATCGCCCTCGCCGTGCGCGGCATGCGCATCTCGCGCCGCGCCCCCGATACGTTCGGCGCCCTCATCGCCATCGGGGTCACGGCGTGGGTCTGCGGACAGGCGTTCATGAACATCGGCGTGGTGCTGGCCCTCTTCCCGGTCACGGGGGTGCCGCTCCCGCTCGTCTCGCAGGGGGGCTCGTCGCTCCTCGTGCTCCTGGCGGCCATCGGACTGCTCCTCTCCGTCTCGCGTGAGACGATGGGGGAGCCACAGCGAGGAGGACTCGATGCGCGTGTTGATCGCGGGCGGGGGAACGGGGGGACACCTCTTCCCGGGATTCGCCGTCGCCCGCTCTCTGCGCCAGCTGCGCTCCGACGCTGAGATCGCCTGGCTCGGCGGCCAGCGCGGCATCGAGCGGCGCGTCGTTCCCGCAGAGGGCTACGCGCTGACGCTTCTCGCCGCACCGAGCCTTCGCCCCGCGCAGGCCGGCCGCCTCTCGGCGCTGCGCGACGCGATCGCCCTGCTCCGCTCGATCCCCCAGGCGATCGGCGAGATCCGCCGCCTGCGACCCGATGTGCTCTTCACCACCGGAGGCTACGTTGCGATCCCCGCGCTCATCGCGGCGGCGCTCACGCGGACGCCGAGCGTCATCTGGGAGGGGAATGTCGAGGCCGGACGCAGCAACCGCCTGATCGCCCCCCTCGCGACGGCGCGCGCGGTGGCCTGGGCGGAGACGCGTGCACGTGCACCATGGGACGGCGCGGGAACCCATCTCACCGGCACCCCGGTGCGCGATCTCTCCGGCACATCCCGGGCCGCAGCCCGCGCCGAACTCGGCCTCGCCGACGGAGATCGCCTGCTCCTCGTCTTCGGCGGGTCGCAGCGCGTGTTGCGCTTCGAGCAGGCGCTCGACGGGGCGCTTGCGGCGATCCTGCCGCGCTGGAAGGTGCTGCACGTGACCGGCACCGATGGCGTCGGCGCGGAGGCGCGCCGGGCGGCGCTCCCGGCCGAACTCCGCGACCGCTACCGCACCACCGCGTTCCTCGAGCGCGGCGAGATGGAGCGGGCCCTCGTCGCGTCGGATCTCCTGCTCGGGCGCGCCGGGGCGTCGACCATCGCCGAGGCGTCGGCGGTCGGCCTGCCGTCCATTATCGTGCCGTACCCGTACGCGGGCGGCCATCAGCGGGCGAATGCGGCGGCGCTCGCAGACGCCGGCGGCGCGACGCTCGTCGCCGACCGAGACCTCACGGCAGAGCGCCTCGTCGCGGCCATCGCCCCGTTCGACGATGTCGCCCACCGTGCGCGGGTCGGTGCCGCCGCCCGCGCCCTCGCGCATCCGGAGGCGGCGCGCACCATCGCCGAGCTGCTGGTCGACACGGCGGCCGCCCGTGCGCCGAGGGGGCGGCGACCGTGAGCGTTCCCGTCGGCACCTGGTCGGAGCGCGACGAGGCCGCGCGCGAGTTCGAGCGCCGCCTCGGGCTGCGCCCCGAGCGGGACGCCGCGCTCGCGCCGCACACGACGATGCGCGTCGGGGGCCCCGCAGACCTGCTCGTCGAGGTGGATGACCGCTTCGCCCTCCGCGGGGCCGTCCGCCTTGCACGGAGCCGCGGCTGGCCGCTGACGATCCTCGGCCGCGGCAGCAACGTCGTGATCGGCGATCGGGGGATCCGCGGCGTCGTGATCTTGAACCGGAGCCGCGGCAGCAGCATCGACGCCGCCACCAGCACGGTCGAGCTCGATTCCGGCGTGCCGATGGCCAAGTTCGCCACGCTGGCCGCAGAGGCCGGGCTCACCGGGGCGGAGTTTGCCCTCGCGATCCCCGGCAACATCGGCGGGGCAGTCTGGGCGAACGCAGGGGCGCACGGCGGCGACATCGCCTCGATCGTCTCCAGCGTCACCATCGTCGACGCCGCAGGCGAAGAGCGCGAACTTGCGCCGGGGGAACTTGCCTTCGGCTATCGCACCTCGCGCTTCAAGGGCGCTGCCGGATCGGGTGAGGTGATCATCGGCGCGCGCTTCGCGCTTCGCCGGGGGGACCCGGCCGCGATCCGCGCGCGCCTCGACGAGATCCGCGCCTGGCGCCGCGAGCACCAGCCGCTCGGGATCCCCAGCGCGGGGAGCATCTTCCGCAACCCGCCGGACGGGGCCAGCGCCGGGGCGCTTGTCGAGGCCGCCGGACTCAAGGGCGCGCGCGTCGGCGGGGCGGAGGTTTCCGAGATGCACGCGAACTGGATCTTGAACCGCGGCGGTGCGACCGCCGCCGAGATCCGCGAGCTGCACGACCGCTGCGCCGCCGCGGTCCGCGCCGCCGCGGGCATCGCCCTGGAGAGCGAGGTGCAGTTCCTCGGCGAGTTCGCGCCGTGACGTCGCCCGCCGTGCGCCCGGTCGCGGTCCTGTTCGGGGGGACGAGCGCAGAGGCCGAGGTGTCGGTCGTCTCCGGCACGGCGATCGCCGCAGCACTCGCCTCGCGCGGCATCGCGGTGCGGCAGGTGCTCGTGCGCCGCGACGGCTCCCTCGCGATGCTCCCGGCCGGCCACCTGCGCGGCGAGCGGTCCCCGCGGGAGTACACGCAGGGAGCGCCCGCGGCGCTCGGCGCCGAGCCGATCGCCCTCGATGCGCTCCTCGGCGAGCTGCGACGCGACGGCGGGGTGGCCGTCCCGGCGCTGCACGGTCCCGGCGACGAAGACGGCGCGCTCCAGGTCGCGCTCGCCGCGCACGGCATCCCCTTTGTCGGTGCAGACCATGCCGCCGCGCGGCTCGGGATGGAGAAACCGCGCTTCAAGGCGTTGGCCGCCAGCATCGGGCTCCCCGTCCTGCCGCACCTCGTCGTCGACGCGGCGGAGTGGCACCGCGATCGCGAGGCGAGCATGGCGAGGGTCGCGGCCTTCGCCGCGACAGCGACCGATGATGGCGCCCTGATCGGCAAGCCCACGGCGCACGGCTCGTCGATCGGCATGCGCATCGCCCGCGGCGCGGGGGAGTGGGGGGCCGCGGTCGACCTCGCGCTGGAGTTTGGCGATGCGGCACTGCTCGAGCCGTACCTGGAGCGCCCGCGCGAGCTCGAGGTGGCGCTGCTCGAGTACCCGAGCGGCGACGTCGCCGCCTTCGGCCCCGGCGAGGTCTTCTCGGGGCGCGACTTCTACGACTACGAGGCGAAGTACGCCCCCGGCGTGTCGCGGACGACCGTTTCTCCCTCGATCGAGGGCTCGCTCCAGGCGGCGCTGCACGGCGCCGCGCAGGCGCTGTTCGCGGCGTCGGGCTGCCGCGGCCTGGCGCGGATCGATTTCCTCGTCGCGCAGCGCGGCAGCCGTGCCGGGGCGTGGTTCGTCTCGGAGATCAACACCTTCCCCGGTTTCACCCCGATCTCCCTCTACCCTGCGCTCGTCGAAGCGGCGGGGATCCCCTTCGCCGATCTCTGCGAACTGCTCGTCGAGACGGCCGCCGCACGGCAGGCGGGCGGGGCGTGAGCGGCGGTCCGTCGCGTCGCTCGGCCCCGGGCGGCGTCCGCCCGTTCCGACCTGGCGAGGCACCGCCCGGGGTGCGCCCGGGCCTCGCCGCGCGGCGCCGGGGCGCGGGCGTCGTGCCCGGGCGCACCGGCGCGACC
>JBEGQU010000017.1:0-5886 GCA_041180765.1 Chloroflexota bacterium | reverse complement strand
CCCCGCCGCCGTCGTCCCCGTCCTCGCCGCGGCGGCCGCCCGGCGCGGAACGCCGCCCGCTCGGTGACCGACGCGGCCCAGCACCTGATCGATCTCTCGCCGCTGCTCGCGGAGCGCGGCGCGAGCCCCTTCGCGATCCCGCCGTTCACCGTGTCGGCGGCCCTCGGCGATGCCGAGTTCACCGCCCGCGCCAGCCTCCGGGCGGATCGCACCAACCGGGGGGTCCGCCTGAGCGGCCGGGTCGACGGGGAGCAGCGCGCGAGCTGCGCTCGCTGCCTCGCCCCGCTCGCCGTGCCCTTGCAGGCGCAGGTCGACGAGGAGGCGGTCGAGCCGAAGTTCGCCACGGGGGAGGCGCTCGTCATCGGCAAGGGGAGCAGCATCGACGTCGGCCGCCTCGCCCTCGAGGCGCTCGACCTCGTGCAGGCCCTCGCTCCGCGGTGCGTCCCTGCGTGCCCCGAGCGCTGCGGCTCCTGCGGTGGCGAGCACCCGAATGCGGCCTGCCCGGAGCGTGGCGTGGACCCGCGCCTCGCCGGCCTGGCGGCTCTCCTCCCGCCCGGTGGGGACGACGGCGCCGAGATCGGGTAGGATCGCTATCCAGCCGCGTCCCCAATTGGGGCGCCAAGCCGCGAGGTTGAGATCGCATGGGCGTACCGAAGCGCAAGGCCTCCAAGTCGCGCCAGGGAGATCGGCGCGCGCACCACGCGCTCGACCTGCCGGCCATGGACCGCTGCCCGCAGTGCGGCGCCACGAAGCGCGCCCACCACGCCTGCCAGGAGTGCGGCACCTATCGCGGCCGGGAGGTCGTGAAGCGCCAAGCCTCCACCGACGCGGACGCCGCCGACGCCTGATCGTCCGATGAGCGCGCAGGGCGGACGTGTCCGCCTCGCCCTCGATGCCATGGGCGGCGACCACGGCGCCGCCGAGGTCGTTCCCGGCGGACTGCGCTGGGCGCGCGAGAATCCGCGCGACGAGCTCATCCTCGTCGGCGACGAGCCCCTCGTGCTCCGGCTCGCGGGCGGCAGCCTCCCGGCGAACGTTCGCATCGTCCACGGCCCCGACATCATCGGGATGGACGAGCACCCCGCAGCGGCGCTGCGCGAGCGGAAGGGCGCCTCGATCCTCGTCGCCACGAACCTCGTGCGCGAGGGCGAGGCCGACGCCGTCGTCACCGCCGGCCACACCGGCGCGGGGATGGCGGCTGCGGTGCTGCGCCTGGGCCGACTCCCCGGCGTCGATCGCCCGGCGCTCGCGGTGCAGTTCCTCTTGCGCGAGAAGCCGCTCCTGCTCCTCGACATCGGTGCGAATCCCGACGCCACCCCGGAGAACCTCTACCAGTACGCGCACATGGGGCAGGTCTTCTCCGAGCGCGTGCTCGGCGTCGCGAACCCGCGCGTCGCGCTGCTCTCGATCGGCGAGGAGAAAGGGAAGGGCGATCAGCGCATCCAGCGTGCGACGGAGCTGCTCGACGCCTCGAAGCTGAACTTCACCGGCAACGTCGAGGGGCGGCACCTCGCCGCGGACGAAGCCGACGTCGTGGTCTGCGATGCGGTGCTCGGCAACGTCTCGATCAAGCTCGTCGAGGGGGTGACGACGGCGATCACCGACATGTTCCGCGCCGAGTTCCGCCGCCTCCCGTTCGGGCCGATCGCCGCACTGTTGATGCGGGGCTCCATCGCGCGGATCCGAGCGCGGCTCGACTACGAACGTGTCGGTGCCGCAATCCTCCTCGGCGTGAAGGGGAGCGTCGCGATCACCCACGGGCGGGCGAAGCAGCGGATGATCTACTACGCCTGCACGACCGCGGCGGTCGCCGTGCGGGAGCGGGTGAGCGAGCGCATCGCCGCCGCCCTCGCCGACGCCCCCGCCGGGAGCTAGCGTGGCGGGGCGCAGGGGGGCGCTGGTGCCTCGGAGCCCCGAGGCGCAAGAGCGCTCGGTCGCGCGCAGAGATGCCCTCACCGCCCTCTACGAGGCCGAGTTCGGACTCCGCTCGCCGCGCGAGATCCTCGATCGGCGCGTGCTGGCGGGCGATGTCCCAGAAGGGGTCGGTGTCGCCGCCCGGGAACTGCTCGGGATCGTCGAGCGCCACCGCCCCGACCTGGACGCCCTGATCCAGCGGCTCGCCCCCGCCTTCCCGCTCGCGACGATGCACCGGATCGAGCGTTCGATCCTTCGGTGCGGCCTCGGTGAGGTGCTACACTCGCGCGCGGCGGCGCCTGCGGAGGCGATCGCAGGGTGGACGGCCCTCGCCCGCACGTACAGCGGCGAACCGGCCCGCAGATTGGTGAACGGCGTCCTCGGGACCGCGCATCGCGGGAACGCTGGCGCCGGAGAAGAGGGAGGGAGTCCAACGTGAGTGACAAGGAGCAGATCTTTACGGAGCTCCAGAGCTACATCGTGGAGCAGCTCGGCGTGGAGAAGGAGAAGGTCACCCGGACCGCGGCCTTCATCGAAGACCTCAACGCCGACTCGCTCGACCTCGTCGAGTTCGCCATGGGCCTCGAGGAGAAGTTCGGCGTGACCATCGCCGACGAGGACCTGGCGAAGATCAAGACGGTCCAGGACGCCGTCGACGCCATCGCCGAGAAGAAGGGCTGAGCGGTGGCGGCCTCCGGCCGCCCCTCCACCAGATGGTGAGCGCCCTCGGCACCGAGCGTGAGACCCCGCAAGCCCTTGCCGGGCGGCTGGCGATCGCTCCGGGAGCCGAAGCGCTGATCGCCCTGGCGCTGACGCACGCGTCGCAGCGCCACGAGGGCGGGACCATCGTCGACAACGAGCGCCTGGAGTTCCTCGGCGACGCCGTCCTCGGCGCGGTGGTCGCCGAGCACCTCTTCCGCGCCGATGCGTCCGCCAGCGAGGGCGACCTCTCCGATCGCCGCGCCGCGATCGTCAGCCGCCAGGGTCTCGCCGCCGCCGCCCTCCGCCTCGGGATCGACGGCGCGCTGCACCTCGGCGAGGCGGAGGCGCAGCGTGGCGGCGCCCAGCGGCCGGCGGCGCTCGCCGCCGCGCTCGAGGCGCTCATCGGCGCGGTGCACCTCGCCCACGGATACGCCGCCGCCGCGGCGTTCGTCGAGCGGCACCTGGCCGACGAACTCGCTGCACCGCGCGCCGCCCTCGGCAAGGGGATCAAGACCCTGCTCCAGGAGTGGACCCAGGCGCGCAACGGATCGCTGCCGCGCTACGACATCGTCGCGACCACGGGCCCCGAACACGAGCGCACCTACGAGTGCGCCGTGCGCATCGACGGGGCGGAGGTTGCGCGCGGGAGCGGTCCGAGCCGCCGTGCCGCGGAGGCGGCAGCCGCGGAGGCCGCGATCGACATCCTGGGCATCGTCGGGACCGCGCAGGAGCCCCGCCGATGAGCCGCCTGCGCCTCAAGGAGGCTCGCCTCAGCGGCTTCAAGACCTTCGCCGACAAGACCACCATCGCCTTCACCCCGGGAATCACGGCGATCGTCGGGCCGAATGGCAGCGGCAAGTCGAACATCGTCGATGCGCTGCGCTGGGCGCTGGGTGAGGCGGGCCGCGGCATCCGCTCGAAGCGGGTCGACGAGGTGATCTTCGCCGGTTCCGAGCGGCGCCGCCCGCTCGGCCTCGCGGAGGTTTCGCTCACGATCGACAACGGCGACGGGCTCTTCGACCTCCCGTTCAGCGAGATCGAGATCGCCCGCCGTGCAGACCGCGGCGGCGGCCAGGAGTACCTGCTCAACCGCGAGAAGATCCGCCTGCGCGATCTCGCCGAACTGCTCGACGGGGCCGGCCTCGCGGAGAACGGGTTGCTGTTCATCGGGCAGGGGGCGGTCGACCAGGCGCTCAGCCTCCGTGCCGAGGAGCGTCGCGCCCTCGTCGAGGAGTTCGCGGGCACCGCGAGGCACGAGCGTCGACGCGCGCGAGCCGAGGGTGAGTTGAAGGAGGCGACGGAGAACCGCGCCCGGGTCGAGGAGATCCTCTCCACGCTCCGCCCCCAGGAGCGCCGCCTCGCAACGCTGGCACGGCAGCAGGCCGGCCGCGAAGAGCTGCTCAGCGAGGCCGTGGAGCACATCGCCACCCTTGGTGCACGGCGTGCCGCCTGGCTCGCGCAGCGGCGCGCCAGCGTCGGCGGACGACTCGCCGAGGCGAGCGCCGAACTTGCGAACATCCGGGCGACGCTCCAGGCGGCTGACGCCGAGGGACAGGCGCGGCGGAGCCGCCTGCTCGATGCCCGTGCCGCCCTCGATGCCGCCCGGCGAGAGCTGGATGCCGCCCGCGAGAGCCGCGAGGCCGTGGCGCGCGCGCTGGCCCGCGTGGAGAGCGAGGCGGCCGCCGTCGCCCGCGACGCCGAACGCGTCGAGGCGGAGGTCGCCGCCGCGGAGCAGGACATCGCCTCGGTCGAGGCGCTCCGCGCCGCCCCGGCCCCCGCCGCCGATGCCGAGGCGGCCGCCGCACTGGAGCTCCTCGACGCGGACCTCGCCGCCGCACGCCGCGAGGTGGCCGCGCTCACCGGCGACCGGGCCGGCGACGGCGACACGGGTCGCTCCATTGCCCGTGCCCAGCGCACGCGCGACGCGGAGCGCGCCGACGCCGAGGCCCGGCTCGCCCGCGCCGAGGCCGAGCTGGTCGCGATCGAATCCGATCGACAGGGTGACGACCCCGCCGTCGCCGGTGCCGCCGTCGATGCGGCGACGACGGCGTGGCGCGCAGCCAGCACCCGACTCGAGCGCGCCACCGCGGCGGTTGCCGCTGCCGAGGCGGCAGAGGCCGCGGCACGGGCCACGGCCGGCGATCGCGAGGCCTCCGCGCGTGCCGCCGAGGCCGAGGCCGCCGCCCTGCGCGGACGACTGGCGGCGGTCGAGTCCCGCCGCGCCGCGCTCCAGGAGCGTTCGCTCGCGCAGGCGGTCCGCGCTATCGGCGGGCGCAGCCTGCTCTCGGGCGTCGAGATCCGGGAGGAGGGTCGAGCCGCCGTGCTCGCCGCCCTCGGAGCCCTCGCCCAGGGCTTCGTCGTCGATCGCCGCGCCGCCGGACTGCTCGACGATGCCGAGGGGGCGCTGCTCGTCGAGGGCGTCGCCGAGACCCGCGTCGACGTCCACCCGTCGCTGCCGCCGCTCGCCGCGGAACTGCTCACCGACCCCGGTGGGCGGCTCGGCGCGCTGCTCCGCGGCGTCTGCATCGCCCCGAGTGTCGGAAGCGCACTCGATGCGCTCGCCGACCTCCCGCCGGGTGGACTCATCGTCACGCGCGCCGGTGCCCTGGTGCGCGCCGGCGGTGCGGTGGTCCGCGAGACGGAGCCGCAGGATGCCCTGCTGGAACAGGAGGCGGGCCGGCTCGGTGCGGCACTCGAGCGGCTCGCGGGGCGAGCGGCACAGCTGCGGGTCGAGGCCGAAGAGGCCGCCGGCAAGATGGAGAGCGCCGCGACCGCGGCCGCGGCGGCGCGGAGCGACGAACAGGCGGCCCGCAGCGCGACGCGCATCGCCGACGGGGATCGCGCCGCGGCGACGCGGTCCTTCGAGGCGGCGACCAGGCGCGCAGCCGAGCGCAACGTGCGCGTCGCGCGGCTCACCGAGACGATCGGCGATTTGCGCGCGCGGATCAACGAGCTCGCCGCGGTCGCCCCCTCCGCCGCGGGCGGCGACGCCCTCGGAGAGTGGCAGGAGCGCATCGCAGAGCTCACCGAACGGCGCGCGGCGATCGCAGGGGCCGTCGATCGTGACCGCCAGGCACTCCGCGCCTGGGAGCTCGAGCGCGCCCGGGGCGACGCGCTCGTGGCCGCCGCGGCGGCGCGGATCACGCGCGCTGCGGAGGAGCGCGGGACACTCGAGGGGCGCCGCCTCGCCCTCGCCGCCGAGCTCGCCGAGCATGCGGGGCGCAGCACCGCGGCCGGCGCGCTCTACGAGGAGCGGCACGCCAGTGTCGT
>JBEGQU010000016.1:0-4568 GCA_041180765.1 Chloroflexota bacterium | reverse complement strand
CGGACGCCTCGGCCAGGTGGATACCCGCTCCGACGATCCCCCGGATCAGTACGTCGAACTGCATGGTGCCGCGCGTCGCCGCTTAGAGGACGAGCGAGAGGATGCCGAGCACGATCGCGAGCACGCCGAGGCCTTCCGCGAACGCCGCACCGATGATGAAGACGCCGCGAATCGCGCCGGCCGCCTCGGGGTTGCGCCCGATGGCACCGACAGCAGCTGCTGCGGCGATGCCGACGCCGATCGCCGGCCCGATGACGCCCAGGGCCGCGATGCCCGCCTGAAGCTTGTCCATCTCCTGTACCTCCTACTACGCCGCCGTCCGGCCCGCGCCAGACGCCCGACCTGCTGCTTGCCAGCTACGGCTAGTGTGCCGCAACTTCGGCGTTTGCCCCCGCTCCGGCCCCCGCCGGCTCGTGGTGCTCATCGTGTCCCTCCTCGTGGTGCCCCTCGGTGGCGAGCACCGTGAAGACCAGGACGAGCACGCTGAAGATGATCCCCTGCATGAGCCCGACGAAGAGCTCGAGGCCGTAGAGGGCCATGGGGATGAAGGCGAGGGTGATGGTCGTCATGACCGTCAGCGCCAGCTCGCCGCCGTAGATGTTGCCGAAGAGACGCATCGCCAGGGTGACGGGCTTGACGAGCTCGAGGAAGAACTCGAGCACGCCGACGAAGAGCCCGATCGGCCCCCCTTTGAGGGTAAAGAACTTGCCGAGGTAGCCGCCGACACCGAGCGCGCGCACGCCCTGGTAGTGGAAGTAGACGAAGGCGACGAGCGCCATGCCGACGGTGACGTTGACGTCGCTCGTCGGGGCACGGAACTCGTGCAGGCGGCCGACGCCGGGGATCAGGCCCGACCAGTTGGAGACGGCGACGAAGAAGAAGCAGGCGAGGAAGAAGGTGACGTAGCGCTTCGCCTGCGGGCCGCCGATCCCCATTGCGAAGCCCGAGAGCATCTCGATGCCCATCTCGAGCGCGTTCTGGATGCCGCCCGGAATCTCCTTCATCCGCCGCGCGACGACCGCAAGCGGGACGGTCACCACCGCCATGACGATCCAGCTCATGATGATCGACCCGGTGATCGATGGGTAGAAGTCGAAGAGCGTCGCGGCGTGCTCTGGCTCGTTTCCGAGATTGATCACGGAGTGCGGCACGATCGGCTCGAGCGCCTGCTTGATCACGTCCCCGGGGAACCCGTTGAGGCCGTTCGCGCCGCCGAACGCGATCGCGAATGCATCGATCGCGACGACGGCGAGCGCGCCGAGGAGCAGCGTGCGCTTCGTCGAGCCGGTGCGCGCAACGGCGGCGGTCATCGCTTCTCTCCTCCCTGCTCTCGCTCCAGGCGGTCCGCGATCCGGGCGGCCCGTGCTGCGGCATCGGCGGCGTCGAAGGCGCGAAGCGCCCGAGCCACCTGTCGCGCCGACCCGATCGCCCCGACGGCGAAGCCGCCGGCGAAGCCGAGAATGAGGAAGAGCGGCCGGCTGTGGAGCAGGCCGTCGACCCAGTTCCCGAGGAGCGCGCCCCCGAGGTTCGCCGCCAAGAGCGTCAGTCCGATCTGCGAGAAGAGCACGAGGTACGCGCTCCGGCTGCCGATCGAGATGACCCTCGGCGACACGCCGGGGAGCCGTTCGGAGTCTAGCCGAGGGTCGTGCGGGCCGCCGCCGCTCACCGCCCCGCCCCCCCGGTGCGGCGCCGGTTCCGCTGCAGCCAGGCGATCGTGCCGCCGAGGGCGACGAGGAGGGCGGCGAAGGCGGCGAGCGTGACGCGCTCGGGGAGGAGCAGGGCGGCGAGGGCGAGGAGGGCGGTGGCCCCCCAGAGCAGGGTGACCGTGTCGCGGTGGCCGAGCCCGGCGTCGAGGAGCCGCTGGTGGATGTGCGAGCGGTCGGCACTGTACGGGGAACGGCCGGCGGCGACCCGCCCGGCGATGACGAAGAAGGCATCGATCACGGGGATGCCGAGGATGAGCAGGGCGGCGGCGACCTTGGCCACGCCGAGCAGGGCGAGGATCGCCAGGGCGAGGGCCACGGACTGGATCCCGCTCGTGCCCATGTAGATGCTGGCGGGGTGCACGTTGAAGCGGAGGAAGCCGGCGATCGCGCCGACGAGGGCGAAGCAGAGGGCGGCGAGGAGCGGGGTGCTCTCCACCGCGAGCAGCCCCAGGGTGAGCGCCGCGATCAGGGCGATCCCGCCCGACAGGCCGTCGAGCCCGTCGATGAAGTTCATCGCGTTCTGCATCCCCAAGATCCAGACGATCGTCACCGCCACGCCCACCGTGTCGGAGAAGAGGAGCAGGCCGGAACCGAAGGGGAGGGCGACGAAGAGGATGCGCAGCCCGAAGGCGATGGGGATCAGCGCGACGGCGACCTGGCCCACCAGCTGCCAGCGGGCCCGGAGGTCGAAGCGGTCGTCGAGCAGCCCGATGCCCGCCGCGGCGAGCACCCCGAGGAGCAGGGCGGGTGCACCGCTCTCGCGCAGGCGCGCCACCCCGGTGCCGACATCGAGGCCGAGTGGCTCGGCGAGGGCGACGAGGAGCGCGCCGACGGCGGCGAACGAGAGGGCGATGGCGAAGCCGCCGGCGCGGGGTACGGCGACGGTGTTGATGCGGCGCTCGTTCGGCGCGTCGGCGATGCCGTAGCGGAGCGCGATCCGGCGCATCATCGCCGTCCCGGCGAGCGAGAGCAGCGCCGCCGCGAGCACCGCCGCGACGAGCACCGCCGCGAGCGGTGGCGTGGCCATCGTCAGTCGCCGCGCTCCGCGAGCGCGGTCGCATCGCGACCCGGGACGGGGAAGGTGCGCGCGAGGCGTGCGACCTCGGCGGCGATCGCCGCGAGCGCAGCCGGATCCTCGCGACGGGCGATCGCGTCGGCGGACCAATCGGCGATCTGCTCCATCTCGGCGCGCCCCATGCCGCGCGTCGTCGCCGCGGGCGTCCCGTAGCGCACGCCGCTCGTCACCATCGGCGAGCGTGTCTCGCCGGGGATGCTGTTCTTGTTAATCGTTATCCCCGCCGCCTCGAGCGCCGCAGTCGCCTCCTTGCCCGTGACGCCGAGCGGGGTGACGTCGCAGAGGATGAGGTGCGTGTCGGTGCCGCCGGTGATCACGCGGAAGCCGCGCGTCGCGAGCGCCGCAGCGAGCGCCTGGGCGTTGGCGAGCGTGCGCTCCACGTAGGTACGGAACGACGGGTCGAGCGCCAGGTGGAAGGCGACCGCCTTCGCCGCGATGACGTGCATCAGCGGACCGCCCTGCTGCCCGGGGAAGACCGCCTTGTCGAGCGCCGCGCCCGCGTCGGCCCGCGCGAAGACCGCGCCGCCGCGCGGCCCGCGCAGGGTCTTGTGCGTCGTGGTCGAGACCCAGTCGGCGTGCGGCCAGGGGCTCGGGTGCAGCCCTGCGGCGACGATGCCCGAGATGTGCGCCATGTCGACGAGCAACTGC
Organism: Chloroflexota bacterium; assembly: GCA_041180765.1. Lineage (GTDB taxonomy): Bacteria > Chloroflexota > Limnocylindria > Limnocylindrales > Limnocylindraceae > Limnocylindrus. Next base: position 1,139 of record JBEGQU010000016.1, on the reverse strand, counting down.
GCCCCGGCATCGTGGGCGATCTTGGCGAAGCGGGCGAAGTCGAGCGTGCGCGGATAGGCGCTCGCCCCGGCGATCAGCAGTTTCGGCTTCGTCTCCTCGACGACGCGCTCGACGGCCTCCCAGTCGACGAGGCCGTCGTCCGGGCGCACGCCGTAGAACGATGGCTGGAACCACTTGCCGGAGACGTTCACCGGCGAGCCGTGCGACAGGTGACCACCCTGGTCGAGGGCCATGGCGACGAATCGGTCGCCGGGCACCATCGCGGCACCGAACACCGCGAGGTTCGCCGACGCGCCGGAGTGCGGCTGCACGTTGACGTGCTCGCTGCCGGCGAACAGCCGGAGGGCGCGCGTGCGCGCGAGATCCTCGACGTCGTCGACGTTCTCGCACCCAGCGTAGTAGCGCTTGCCGGGATACCCCTCGGCGTACTTGTTCGTGAAGATCGTCCCCTGTGCCTCGCGCACCGCGGCATAGGCGTAGTTCTCCGAGGCGATCAGCTCGATCCCGTCGCGCTGTCGCACCGCCTCGGCGACGAGCGCGGCGTCGATCTGCGGGTCGACGCTCCGCAGGTCGGCGTCCATCAGCGGGTCGCGGGGGGGTCGCTGCTCGTCCATGGGGCTATTCTCCCCCGCCGCCGAGGATCAGGCGCTCGATTGCGCGCGCCGCCCCGTCGCGCTCGGCGGTGTCGGTCTGGTGGCGGGCGGCGGCGACCACCGCCGCGGGGGCGCCCCCCATCGCCACCCCATGGGCCGCCGTCTGGAGCATCTCCAGGTCGTTGTGCTGGTCGCCGATCGCCATGGTGGCGGCGAGGGGGATCCCCAGGCGCCGGGCGAGCCAGCGCAGCGCCGCCCCCTTGTTCACCCCGGGGGCGGTGAACTCGAGGTATTCGGGATGGCTGATCGTCACGTCGAGCCGGTCGCCGAAGGTCTCCCGGGCGGCGTGGAGCACGCTCTCGGGGTGGCCGGCGGGGGCGTGTGCCACCACCTTGGAGATGCCGAGGCGGCTGCCGGCGAGCTGTTCGACGAGGCCCTCCACGGTGTGGATCCGCTCCTGCTGCGCCGCGGTCATCCAGCCGCGGTACTGCTCGGCGTGCGGATCGCGGACGTCGAAGCGATAGTCGTCGCGGATCACGGCGTGAC
>JBEGQU010000015.1:0-8789 GCA_041180765.1 Chloroflexota bacterium | reverse complement strand
CTGCGCGCATGGCCACCGTCGCGCCGATTGCCGCACTCGAGTCGAGCAAGATCCTCGCCGCCGCGCCGGCACAGGATCCGTCGGTCGTGCGCGCATGGGCCGACGCGGCACTCGACGCGGGCACGCCCGCGCTCGAACTCTTCCTCCGCGGCGCGGGTGCCGAGGCGGCCGTCGTCGCGGCGATCGGCCAGCTCGCCGCCTCGCATCCCGACCTCGTCGTCGGCGCGGGGAGCGTCTACGACGCCGCGACCGCTGCGCGGATGCTCGACGCCGGCGCGCGCTTCGTCGTCTCGCCGATCGTCGACCCTGAGACCGGCGCGCTCTGCGCGGCGCGCGGCGCGGGCTGGCTCCCCGGCGCGTTCACCCCGACCGAGATCCACCTCGCCGAGCGCTGTGGGGCGCGCCAGGTGAAGCTCTTCCCGGCGCTGGCGATCGACGCACCGGCGTTCATCCGCTCGGCGTTGGCCCCGAGTCCCGCCTCGAGGATCGTGCCGACGAACGTCTCGCTCGAGGAGATCCCGGCGCTGGTTGCGGCGGGCGCTGCGGGCTTCGGCCTCGGGGCGCGGATCCTCGCCGGAGCCGACCCGCACGACCGTGCCGCGATCGCCGCGCGCCTGCGTGCCGCGCGCGCGGCGGCCGGTTCGCCCGCCTGACGCCGATGGGCGAGGAGCGGCGCCCCGATATCGTCGCCGGCGCGCTCCCCGCGACCGTCGACCTGGTGGTCGTGGGCGCCGGGATCGCCGGCACCGCGAGTGCCTACTTTGCCGCGCGCGCCGGGCTGCAGGTGCTCGTCGTCGAGCGCCGCGCGTCGATCGCCTCGCTCACGACCGCGGCCGCGACCGGCGCGTTCCGCCTGCAACACGACAATGCCGAGGAGCTCGCACTCGTCCGCGAGGGGATCGAGCTCTACCTCGACTTCGCGGCGCGCAGCGGCCTGGATGGCTGGGACCTCGGCATCCGACAGCAGGGCTACCTCTTCTGCAGCCGCACCGCGGAGAGCGCGGCACGGGCGCGCGCGCTCGTCGCGCTGCAGCGCGGCTTCGGCCTCGACGACGTCGAGCTGCTCGACGGCGCCGAGGTGCGGGCGCGCTGGCCGTACCTCTCGCCCGACATCGTCCAGGCGCGCTTCCGTGCCGGGGACGGCTTCATCGACCAGGTCGCGCTCGCGCGCGGCTATGCGGCCGCCTCCTCGCGCGCCGCGGCGATCGCCGACGCGGTCGGGAGCGGGCATGCGCGCTACGCGCTCGACACCGAGGTGCTCGGCTATGTCCGAGACGGCGCCGGTGCGGTGGCAGGCGTCGTGACGACGCGCGGTAGCGTCGCGGCCGCATCGGTGCTCATCGCCGCCGGGCCGTGGAGCGGCGTCGCCGCGGGGCTCGCGGGGCTCGATCTGCCGATCGCCCCCACGGTCCGCCAGAAGCTGGTGATCCCCGAGCTGCCGCTCGTCGACGCCAGCGGGCCGATGACGATCGACGACGAGACCGGCTCGCACTGGCGTCCCGCGCTGGCCGGCGCCTACGCGCTGCGTACCGACCCGAGCACCCCTGCGGGCGCCCCCCTGCTCGAGGTGCCGACCGATGCGCGCTATGCCGCCGACCTGCTCGACCCCGCCTCGCCGCATGCCCTGGCGAACCTCGCCCCGTTCTGGCGGTCGGCGTGGGAGGCCGGCCCCCCCGCCTGGAACCTCGTCGCCGGGCAGTACGAGTACACCCCCGACCATCGCCCCTTCATCGGCCCCACGGGGATTCCGGGGCTCTTCGTGAACACCGGCTACTCGGGGCACGGCGTGATGTGCTCGGCGGGGGGTGCCCGCCGCGCGGTCGACCTGCTGCTCGGGCGCGCCGACCCCCGGAGCGAGCCGTTCCGCGTCGACCGGCCGATGGTCGACCGTGCACGCGACGTGCTATAGCGGCACGCCGCCGCTCTGCTAGGCTCGCTCCATGCAGCACCGCACAGCGCACCAGGCCATCGCCATCGACGCGTTCGCGGTGCACCGGCTCGTCCTCGCGATCGAGGGCGTGAGCGACCTCCTCGGGTCGCTTATTCGGCCCCGGCGGGGCTGAGGAGTCGGCAGGCGGAACGAACCGCACCGACAGACTCAGGACCCCCGCCGGAAGGCGGGGGTTTTCTTTTTCGGCGCGGCAGGCGAGACGGAGGAGTGCAGTGGGATCGAAGCGACGGGGAGAGCGATGACGCAGGCGGGACACGTGCCCGGCGCGGGGAGCGCGGCGGCTGCCGCGACGGAGGCGGCGCGCCGCGACATGCTGCGCGATGCCCGGATCGAGTCGCGCAACGGCACCCGGCCGCGCATCGGCGCCGACGCGCTCTGCGAGGCGCTGCTGCGCCAGGGCGCCGACACCGTCTGGGGCTATCCCGGCGGGGTGATCCTGCCGCTCTACGACGTGCTCGCCGACCACCCCGGCCTGCGCCATGTGCTGGTGCGCCACGAGCAGGCGGCTGCGCACGCGGCCGACGGCTATGCCCGGGCCTCCGGTCGGGTCGGGGTCTGCCTCGGGACCTCCGGCCCCGGCGCGACGAACCTGGTCACCGGGATTGCGACGGCGCAGCTCGACTCCGTGCCCCTCGTGGCGATCACCGGCAACGTCCCCGGGCCGCTCATCGGCAAGGACGCCTTCCAGGAGATCGACATCACGGGCATCACCCTGCCGATGACCAAGCACAACTACCTCGTGCGCAGCGCCGACGAGATCCCGCACGCGATCGCCGAGGCGTTCCACCTTGCCCGCTCGGGGAGGCCGGGACCCGTCCACGTCGACATCACCAAGGATGCACTCATGGGCGAGACCTCTGCGCCACATCCGCCGCAGGAGGAGGTCGAGGCGGGGCTCGCCGGGTATCGACCGACGCTCGACGGCCATCCGCGCCAGCTGCGGGCGGTCGCCGCGGCGATCGCCGCCGCCGAGCGCCCGGTGCTCCTGGTCGGCCACGGCGTCTTGATCGCCGGCGCCGAGCAGGAGCTGCTGTCGCTAGCGCGCGCGGCGCAGATCCCGGTCACCTGGACGCTGCTCGGCATCGGTGCGATCGACGAGCGCGATCCCCTCGCCTATGGCTACATGGGCATGCACGGCTGGAAGCACGCGAACCGCGCGGTGCAGTCTGCGGACCTGATCGTCGCCGTCGGCATGCGCTTCGACGACCGCGTCACGGGCAACGTGCGCACCTACGCGCCGAAGGCGAAGATCGTGCACATCGACATCGACCCCGCCGAGATCGGCAAGAACGTCGTCGCCGACCTGCCCATCGTGGGCGATGCACGGCGCGTCCTCGCCGCGCTGCTGCCGCTCGTCGCCCCGGTCGACCCGGCGACACGGGGCGACTACTTCGCCGAACTCGCCGCCTGGCGGCTCGAGGACGAGGGAGCCTCGTGGCACGGCTCCGGCGGCTGGCGCGACGGGCTGCTCTCGGCCGACTTCGTCGTCGAGCGCATCGCCGAGGGGTCCGCGCACGACGCCAACCTCGTGGCGGATGTGGGGCAGAACCAGATGTGGGTTGCGCGCTACGGCGGATTCCGTCGCGCGAACTCCCACCTCTCGTCGGGGGGCCTCGGCACGATGGGCTTCGCGCTCCCCGCGGCGATGGGTGCCGCCCTGGGGGTACCCGGGAAGGTCGCGTGGGCGATCGCCGGCGACGGCGGGTTCCAGATGACGCTCCAGGAGCTCGCGACGATCGCCCAGGAGCGGATCCCGGTGAAGATCGCGCTCCTGGACAACAAGAAGCTCGGGATGATCCGCCAGTGGCAGGAGATCGTCTACGCGGGCAATTACCACTCCGAACAGCTCGCCGGACCCGATTACCTGAAGCTCTGCGAGGCGTATGGCCTCCCCGCCTGGCGCGTCTCGTCGCCGGAGGGGGTGGACGCCGCGGTCCGCGCGGCGCTCGCCGTCGACGGGCCGGCGCTGATCTGGTTCGAGATCGCCGAGCGGCAGAACGTCTATCCGATGATGCCGGCGGGGAAGGGGCTCTCCGACCTGATCGACAAGTGGGGCGACGACGGCGAGGATGTCACCGACGGCGAGGAGGGACCGCGGCGCGACCCCTCCGGGCCCTCGGCAGGGGGCGCCGCATGAGCGCGTCGGCGGGCGGCGCGGCGCAGCGTGCCCTTCCCGGCTCGGGGGCCATCCGCCGCCACCTCATCGTGGCGATCGTGAACAACCGCCCCGGGGTGCTGAATCGCGTGGCGAGCCTCATGCGCGCGCGCAACTTCAACATCGAATCGCTCGCCGTCTCGGTGACCGAGCGCGACGACACGTCTCGGATGACCATCGCGATCCTCGGCGACGAGGTGCATGTCGAACAGGCGGCCAAGCAGCTCTACAAGCTCATCGACGTGCTCAAGGTGCAGGACGTGACGGATGATTCGGTGGTCGAGCACGAGCTCGCCCTCGTGAAGGTGCGTGCCACCCAGCGAACCCGGCCGGAGATCGTGAGCATCGCGGAGATGCACCGGGGGCGGATCGTCGACCTGGGCGATGATGCGGTCATCGTCGAGGTCGTCGGAGAGCCGGCCGAGGTGGACCGGTTGGTCGAGCTCCTGCGGGGGTTCGGAATCAAGGAGCTGGTGCGAACCGGCTCGGTAGTGATGTCCCGCGGCAGCGGGTCGATCGAGGAGCAGGTGAAGCGATGAGCGTGCAGATGATCTACGGGGCGGGCGCCCCGCTCGAGCCGATCAAGGGCCAGACCGTGGCGGTGGTCGGGTACGGAAGCCAGGGGCATGCCCATGCCCGGAACCTGAAGGAGTCGGGGGTCGCGGTCGTGGTCGGCCTGAAGGAGGGCTCGAAGAGCCGTGCCGTGGCCGCCGGCGACGGCTTCGAGGTCCTTGCCGTCGCCGAGGCGGTCCGGCGCGCCGATGTGGTGATGCTCGCCGCGCCCGACACGGCGCAGCGGGCCATCTACGAGGCGGAGATCGCCCCGAACCTGAAGCCCGGCGCGCTGCTGCTCTTCGCGCACGGGTTCAACATCCACTTCGGACGCATCGCGCCCGCCGCGGGAATCGACGTCGGGATGGTCGCGCCGAAGGGGCCGGGCCACCTCGTGCGCTCGGTCTATGTCGCCGGCGGCGGCGTCCCGGCGCTCTTCGCCATCCACCAGGATGCGACGGGAACGGCGCGCGCGCGCACCATGGCCTACGCCAACGGGCTCGGCTGCGCGCGTGCGGGGATCATGGAGACCACCTTCAAGGACGAGACCGAGAGCGACCTCTTCGGCGAGCAGGCGGTGCTCTGCGGCGGCACCTCGCAGCTCGTCAAGAGCGCCTGGGAGACCCTCGTCGAGGCCGGCTACGATCCGGAGCTGGCCTACTTCGAGACGCTGCACGAGCTGAAGCTCATCGTCGACCTCATGTATCGCGGTGGCCTCGACTTCATGCGCTTCTCCGTCTCCGACACTGCGGAGTGGGGCGACTACGTCTCGGGCCCGCGCATCATCGACGCCTCCGTGAAGGCGCGGATGAAGGAGGTGCTCGGCGAGATCCAGGATGGCACCTTCGCCCGGCGCTGGATCGCCGAGGACGAGGCGGGCCGCCCCGAGTACCGGCGCCTGCGCGCGGAGAACTCGGCGCATCCGATCGAGCGCGTGGGGAGGGGCCTGCGCCGGCAGATGACCTTCCTCAACCCGGTCGAGGTCGACATGGAGGGGGCGCAGGGGGCCGCCGAGAAGGGTTCGGCCACGTGAACGGCGCCCCCGGCCCCGGTGTCGCCACCGGCGCGATCCGGATCTTCGACACGACCCTCCGCGACGGCGAGCAGGCGCCGGGCGCGGGGCTGACCATCGCCGAGAAGCTCGAGGTCGCCCGACAGCTGGCGAAGCTGCGCGTGGACGTCATCGAGGCGGGCTTCCCCGCCGCATCCGACGGCGACTTCGAGGCGGTGCGACAGATCGCCATGGCGACAAAGGGGATCGGCGTGGCCGCGCTCGCGCGCTGCAAGGATGGCGACCCGCAGCGTGCGATCGAGGCGATCTCGCCCTCCGAGCGTCCGCACCTGCACCTCTTCATCGCGACCTCCGACATCCACCTCACCCACAAGCTCCGCACCACGCGCGAGGCGGCGCTCGCCGAGGCGGTGCGCTGGGTGCGCTACGCGCGCGAGCGGCTCGGGCGCGACGCCGAGGTGGAGTTCTCCGCGGAGGATGCCAGCCGAACCGACCACGACTACCTGCTGCAGGTCTACGAGGCGGTCGTCGAGGCGGGGGCCTCGACGGTGAACATCCCCGACACGGTCGGCTACGCCATCCCCCCGGAGTACGCCGCCCTCACCGCGCGGGTGGTCGAGCGGGTCGGCCGCGACGCGACGATCAGCGTGCACTGCCACAACGACCTCGGCCTCGCCACCGCCAACACCCTCGCCGCGGTCCAGGCGGGCGCGCGGCAGGTCGAGGTGACGATCAACGGCCTTGGCGAGCGGGCCGGCAACGCCTCGCTCGAGGAGGTGGTGATGGCCCTGCGCACACGCCCCGGGCAGTTCGCCTCGCACGATATCCGCGTCCAGACGGAGCAGCTCACCTCCGCGAGCCGCCTCGTCTCGTACCTGACCGGCTTCGCGGTGCAGCCGAACAAGGCGATCGTCGGGGCGAACGCGTTTGCCCACGAGTCGGGGATCCACCAAGACGGCGTGCTGAAGAATCCGCTGACGTACGAGATCATGACGCCGCAATCGGTCGGGCTCGTCGGTTCGAGCCTCACCATCGGCAAGCTCTCCGGGCGGCGCGGCCTCCAGGCGAAGCTCGCGGAGCTCGGCCACGACCTAGAGGGCGCGGCGCTCGACGAGATCTACCGCGAGGCGATCGCCCTCGCCGATGTCAAGAAGGAGCTCGCCGACGCCGACCTCATCGCCCTGCTCGACAAGCGCGCCGCCACCGGCAGCTCGCCGACGATCGAGCTGCTCGACTGGAGCGTCGCCAGTGCACGGGGCGGCGCCTCGTCGGGTCGCGTCGAGCTGCGCGTCCAGGGGCAGGTGACGACCGCGGAGTCGACGGGGAACGGCCCGGTGGACGCGCTCTACGAGGCGCTCGACCGCGCCGTCGAACCGTCGCTCGGCTGGCACCCCGTGCTCGCCGAGTACGCGATCCAGGCGGTCTCCGAGGGCGAAGACGCCCAGGGGCAGGTGACCGCCAAGTGCCGCCGGTCGGGGGAGGGCCATGCCGGGCGACCGGAGCACGACGCGCAGATCGTCACGGGGCAGGGGCTCTCGACGAACATCATCGAGGCCTCGCTGGTCGCCTACGTGGCCGCGGCGAACAAGCTCGCCGCCCTCGCGACCGGGGCGGCGAGCGCCCCCACGAGGGGCTCGCGCGAGGCGCGCCAGTGAACCACGCGGGCGCCGCCGCCGCGCCGCTCGCCGCGCCGCTTGCCGTCGGCGGCACCACCCACCGTGTCGTCGCGATCCCGGGCGACGGCGTCGGGCCCGAGGTCGTCGCCGCGGCGCGTCGCGTGCTCGACGCGGTCGCCTCGCGCGACGGGTTCCGCATCGAGTGGCGCGAGATCCTCGCCGGCGGCGGCGCGATCGAGGCGCACGGGACCGCGATCCGCGAAGAGGAGCTGCGGGTGGCCGATGGCGCCGAGGCGCTCCTGCTCGGCGCGGTCGGCGGGCCCGCCTGGAGCGATCCGCACGCCGCGGTGCGACCCGAGCAGGCGCTCTTCGCCCTGCGCACGCGCTACGAGCTCTTCGCCAACCTGCGCCCGGTGACGCTGCTCCCCGAGCTCGCCGATGCCTCGCCGCTCAAGGCCGAGCGGTTGCAGGGGGTCGACCTGCTCGTGGTGCGCGAGCTCACCGGTGGCCTCTATTTCGGCACGCCGTCGGGCGAGGAGCAGGCGGCTGACGGCCGCCGCGCCGTCGACACGCTGCCGTACCACGAGGACGAGATCCGCCGCATTGCAGTCGTCGCCTTCGAGGCGGCGCGCGGGCGGCGCGGGCGCCTCGCCTCGGTCGACAAGGCGAACGTCCTCGCCACCAGCCGGCTCTGGCGCAAGGTCGTCGACGAGGTCGCCGCGGCCTATCCCGACGTCGCCGTCGAGCACCGCCTGGTCGATTCGACGGCGATGCTCCTCGCCACCTGGCCGGCAACCTTCGACGTGATCCTCACCGAGAACCTCTTCGGCGACATCCTCTCGGACGAGGCGGCGGTGCTCGCCGGGTCGCTCGGCATGCTCCCCTCCGCCTCGCTCGGCGCGCGCCGGACCGCGAGCGGGCGGTTCGGGCTCTACGAGCCGATCCACGGATCGGCGCCGGACATCGCGGGGCGCAATCTCGCGAACCCAATCGGCACGATCCTGTCGGGCGCGATGCTCCTCCGCGAGTCGTTGGGGCGCCCTGAGAGCGCCGCCGCGGTCGAGCGGGCGGTGGCGGCCACGATCGCCGCCGGCGTGCGGACCGCCGACCTGCTCCCCGGCGTCGACGCCGGGGCTGCCCGCGCCGCGGGGCTGGCCCCCGTCGGGACGCGCGAGGCGGCCGACGCGATCGTCGAACAGCTGCTCGCCCACCGCGGGTAGACTCGCGGCATGGAGCCGCAGAAGATCCTCGTCGCGGGTCGCTGGGAGACCTCGCCGAACGTCCACGAGATCCACTCGCCGTTCGACGGCCACCTCGTCGGGCGCACCTACCTGGCGACCCCCGAGCAGGTCGAGCGCGCCGCCGCCGGTAGCGTCGCCGGGTTCGAGCGCGCGCGCGCCCTGGGGTCCTGGGAGCGCGGGGCGATCCTGCGCGCGACGGCGACGGCGCTCGCCGCGCGGCGCGAGGAACTCGCCACCCTGCTCTCGGCGGAGGCCGGCACGC
>JBEGQU010000014.1:0-11186 GCA_041180765.1 Chloroflexota bacterium | reverse complement strand
CGGCGATCTCGTCGTTCACCGCGACGATCTCGCCGGCCACGGGGGCGTAGAGGTCGAAGGCCGCCTTCACCGATTCGAGCACCGCGATCGCCTCGCCGCGCTTCACCGTGCGCCCGACCTTCGGCAGGTCGGCGAAGACGACGTCGCCGATCTCCGACTGCGCGTGCTGCGAGAGTCCGACCGTGCCGTCGGGCGCGATCCACTCGTGGCTCTCCTGGAAGCGAAGCTCTTTCGGGTCCAGCACCGGTCAGGCTCCTTTCGTGCGATGCGGTGAGGCGAAGAATGGGATTCTAGCGATCTCGGCGGCGAGCTCCCGCCCGTGCACCTCGACGCTCACGGCCGTGCCGGGGGCGAGCGCGGGGGTGCGCAGGTAGCCGATGCCGATGCCGGCGTTGAGCGAGGGCGACCAGGTCGCCGAGGTGAGCGTGCCGAGCACGGCCCCGTCGGCGCGCACCACCGCCCCCCGTCGCGGGATGCCGCGCTCGGTGAGGCGCACCCCCTGCAGCAGCTCGGGTGTCCCTTCGGCGATCTGGCGCGCGAGCGCGTCGCGCCCGTGGAAGCTGCGCCCCTCGACCTTGACCCAGCGCGTCGCCCCGGCCTCGACGGGCGTCCGCGTCGCGTCCATGTCCTCGCCGCAGAGGAGCATCCCGGCCTCGAGGCGCAGCACGTCGCGCGCGCCGAGGCCACAGGGGGTCGCCCCTGCATCGAGCAGCGTGCGCCAGAGCCCGGGCGCGGCCGCAGCGGGCAGGAGGATCTCGACGCCATCCTCGCCGGTGTAGCCGGTGCGCGAGACGATCGCCGTCGTGCCGAGCAGCTGCGTCTCGATCGCGCCGAAGCGGGGGAGCGCGGCCGCCGCGGGCGCGATCTGCGTTGCCGTGGCGATCGCCGCCGGTCCCTGCACGGCGACCATCGCCAGCTCCGCCGATCGGTCGACGAGCTGCACGTCGCCCGGGAGGTGGCGGCGCAGCCAGGCGAGGTCGGCGTCGCGGGTCGCCCCGTTCACCACCAGCAGCCACCGCTCGTGACCGAGCCGCGTGGCGATCACGTCGTCGATCACGCCGCCCCGGTCGTCGGTGAGGAACGAGTAGGCGCCGCGCCCCACCGGCAGCGCGCCGAGGGCGTTGCTGCTCACCGACTCGAGGAAGGGAAGCGCCCCCGGGCCGGCCAGCTCGACCTGCCCCATGTGGGAGACGTCGAAGGCGCCGCAGGCTCCCCGGACCGCCGCATGCTCGGCGAGGATCCCGGCGTACTGCAAGGGGAGCTCCCAGCCGTGGAAGTCGACCAGGCGCGCCCCCGCGCGGAGGTGCTCCTCGTAGAGGGGCGTGCGCTGGAGCGGTGCACCGTCGGCCATGGCGCTAACCTTAGCGCCGAGCGGGCAGCGCCCCTTCGCGCGGGAGTAGCTCAGTTGGTAGAGCACCTGCCTTCCAAGCAGGATGTCGCGGGTTCGAGCCCCGTCTCCCGCTCCAACCTCCCGGCGGTGCGGCGGGCGCGGTCAGTCGGCGAGGACCGTGCGGGCGACGCGCTTGGCCATGGCGAGGATCGTGACCATCGGGTTGACGCCGAGCGCGGTCGGGAAGAGCGAGCCGTCCGCGACGTAGAGCCCCTGCACGAGTCCGCCGCGCGGATCGTCGCCGCGCGGGCGCGCCGTGGAGCGCACGCGCCCCCAGGGGTCGCAGACGTGGTCGTGCGGATCCGCGCCCATGCGCGCGGTGCCCATCTGGTGCGCCGAGAAGACGGTGCCCCGGTTCGGCGCGAAGTCGAAGCGCTCCAGGCGGCGCAGGAAGGCCTCGCGCGCCGCCTCCCCTTCGCTGCGGCGCCACGACGCGGGGGGCGATCCGGCGGCGATGATCTCGGTGGCGCCGGCCGCATCGGCGAGCCGGGCGAGGGAGCCGAGCGCCTCGCGCAGGCCGCGCTCGTCGCGATCGGTGGTGCGGTAGTCGATCTGCGCGAAGCCGTTCTTCGTCGAGCTGACGCGGCCGCCGCCGTCGTCCTTGACGATCGCGAGGAACGGGGCGATGTGCCGGGCGAGCCCCATCAGCCGCTGGTGCTCTGCGCGGCCGGTCCAGGGGATCCCGAGCGCGAGGAGCCCCGGGTGCCCCGGCGCGCTCTCGATGATGTAGCCGTTGCGGTCGGCGGTCGGGGCGATGAAGTGCGCGCTCTTCGCCGCCTGCATCGTGCCGCGCCACATGTCCACCGGCTTCTCGAACGCACCGGCGACGAGGCTGACGGGGTGCAGGCGCAGGTTGTGGCCGATCGACGGGTGGGCGATGCCGCTGCGCTCGAGCAGCAGTGGCGTGCGCAGCGCGCCGCCGGCGACGATCACCTTCTGGGCGACGATCTCCATCTGGTGCGGCGCACCGGCGCGCAGCCCCACGGTGACGGCGGCACCGCGGACGGCGCCCCCCTCGATGATCAGCCGGTCGGCGCGGCAGTCGGGGAGCAGCCGTGCCCCCTTCGCGACCGCCTGCGGCAGGTGCAGGCGCAGCGTCGACTGCTTCGAGCCCCGCTTGCAGCCGAAGGGGCAGGTGCCGCAGTCGCCGCACGTGCCGCGGTTCGCCACGATGCGGTCGGCGGCCCAGCCGAGCCGCTCGGCGCCGCGCAGGATCGCGGCATCCTTGGCGGGCAGGTCGGTCGATTCCCGGGCGCCGATCTCGGCGAGGACCGCCTTCAGGTCGCGCGTGAAGCCGGCGCCGGCGATCCCCTCGACCCCGTGCCGCTCCTCCCATTCCGCGCGCACGTCGTTCGGCACGGGGATGCTCGTCATCCAGTTGACCGTGGTGCCGCCGCCCACGGTCGCGCCGGCGAGGATCGCGATGTGCGCGTCGCTGGTCGCGGTGAACCCGGAGTCGAGGTAGAGCTGCTCGTAGGCGTCGCGCTCGCGCGTGGGGAAGCTCTTCTCGTCGTAGAGCCCGCCCGCCTCGATGACCATCACGTCGCGCCCGGCGGCGGCGAGATCGCGCGCCACGGATCCGCCCCCCGCCCCGGAGCCGATCACGAGGATCTCGACGCCGATGCGGGCTGCCCCCTGCGGGTCGAATGCCGTGAGTCGCGTCGCCTCGCGGGTGGCGGCGTTCGCCGGCGCGCGATAGCCGATCGCCGCGAGGCGCTTGCGCACCAGGCTGTCGGCGGGCACCTCGGCGTCGGAGTAGGCGATGAACGAGAGGAGCTTGCGGAAGACCGCCGCCCCCGAGCGGAGCATGCCGAGCGGGTGCTGCACCCAGCGGCGGAGGAACTCGTCGCGCTGTGCGACCGAAAGGTTGCGGAAGCGCACCGCGCGACCGCCGATGAGCAGCGCGCCGGCGCGCGAGTCGAGGAGGTTCAGCACCAGGCGCAGCTGGCCGTGTAGCGCCGGATCGACGACCCGGGCGATCGCCGCCTCGGCTGCCGCGGCGCGCTCCGCGCCGCCTCCGGGGACCAGCGCCTCGGCGAGCAGGGCGAGTGTCTTGCGCTGCGCCGGGGTGAAGGGGCCGGTCGCTTCGGCGCGGGCGCGCGGCGTTCCGCGGCGGCGGGCTGCCGGTCGCTTCGGCGCGGGCGCGCGGCGTTCCGCGGCGGCGGGCTTCGCGGTCGCTCCCTTGGTGCGGCGGGTCGTGGGCATCGCCGCTAGTGTGGGGCAAATCTCGCCACCTGGCAGACGCATGGCGCGCCCTGCGGTAGGATCGCAGCCGTTGGCGCGTGGCCAAGCGGTAAGGCACCTGACTCTGGATCAGGGGATCCTAGGTTCGAATCCTAGCGCGCCAGCCAACCCTCCCGAGCGGGGAACCCCCTCGTGCCCCCGTTTCAGCGTAGCGGCGCGAGCCAGTCGCCCAGCGCCCCCTCGAACGCATCCGGGGCCTCCTCGAACGGCACGTGGCCGACCCCCGGAAGCACCACCCAGCGGGCGGCGGGCAGCACGGCGCGGAGCGCCTCGCCGCGCCCGAGCGGGACCCAGCTGTCGGCGGCCCCCCAGAGGATGAGCGTCGGCGTCGTGCCGACGATCTCCTCGATCGGGCGCGGCAGGAGGTTCCCCCCGCCGTCGCGGACGATGCCGAGCAGTGCCAGGTCCCAGCGCTCGAGGCGCGCCGATGCGGCGTAGCCGGCGACGGTCTGCGGCGTCGCGGCTCCCTGCACGGCGAACGCCGAGCGCAGCAGCGTGCCGAATGTGTCGGCGGTGAAGAGCGAACGGATTGCGATCCGGCCGAGTCGCCGGAGCGGCGGTGCCGCGAGGAGCGCCGCGGCGGGACCCTCGTCGGCGACGGGCGCGCCGGCCGCGGGCGAGAGGATCGCCGCATCGACCAGGACGAGGCCCGCGACCCGCTCCGGGGCGAGCGCCGCCATCCAGGCGACGACGTTGCCGCCCATGCTGTGGCCCACGAGCACCGCACGCTCCACGCCGAGTCGGTCGAGCACGGCGAGGGCGAAGCGTGCCTGCGCCTCGTGACCGTAGTCCCGACCCCAGTCCTTCGCCGAGAGGCCGAACCCGGGGAGGTCGATGGCGATGACGTGCCATCCGCGCGCGGCGAGCGGCGCCATCGCGGTGCGCCAGCCGAACGTGCTGCCGCCGAAGCCGTGGACGAGCAGCAGCGCCGGATCGCCTGCGCGCCCGGCCTCGGCGACGACGCTCTCCGTCCCATCGACGTCGATGCGGCGTGCCCCCGGTGCGGCACCGTTGGCGAGCAGGTCGCCCGCGCTCGCGCTCGGCGCCGTCGGCACGTCGAGCAGGAAGGGGAGCAGCGCGACGACGAGGAGCAGGCGCAGGAGGAGGAGCGGCAGGCGGGCGATTCGGTGCATGCGGGGAGTATCGCCCCCGGATCCGGCCACCGCCAGACCCGCCCGCTGCTAGGATCGGCGCATGGAGCCCAGTGTCCGCCGGCCCCGCGTCCTGTTCCTCTGCACCCACAACAGCGCGCGCTCGCAGATCGCCGAGGGGCTGCTCCGGGCGCGGTCGGGCGGCGCGGTTGAGGTCGAGAGCGCCGGGACGGAGGCGACCTTCGTGCAGCCGCTCGCGCTGCGGGTGCTCGCCGAGGTCGGCATCGATGCCTCGGCCCAGGCGAGCAAGACCCTCGAGCGCTTCCTCGGCGAGCGCTTCGACGACGTGATCACCGTCTGCGACGCGGCGAACGACGCCTGCCCGACGTTCCCCAACGCGACCCACCGCGACCACTGGTCGCTCCCGGACCCGTCGCGGGTGGTCGGTGGCGAGGAGCAGCGGCTGGCGGCATATCGCGCCGTGCGCGACGACCTCGCCGCGCGGATCGACGGACTGCTCGCGCGCCTCGGGGTGGTGCGGGGCTAGCGGCGCGCGCGCTGCAGGCGCACCATCTGCGCCCGCGCGATGAGATCCTTGGGGAAGTCGAGCAGGATCGGCTCGTAGCCGAGCGGGATCTCCATGTGCAGCGCCGCCTTCGTCAGCTTGCGCACCGCGGCGAGCCCCTCCATGTCCTCGGGGGCGACGAGGCTCACCGCCTCGCCGAGCGCGCCCGCTCGACCGGTGCGGCCGATGCGGTGGACGTAGTCCTCGGGATCGAACGGCAGCTCGTAGTTGACGACGGCGGGCAGCCCCTCGATGTCGAGGCCACGCGCGGCGACATCGGTGGCGACCATCACGCGCGCCTCGCCCGCCTTGAAGGCGGCGAGCGCCTTGTTGCGCTGCTTCTGGTCCTTGTCGCCGTGGATCTCGACGACGCTGTGGCCGTCGCGGTGGAGGAAGTCGCCGAGCCGGTTTGCCTCGACCTTGCGGTTGACGAAGACGAGCGCCTGCTCCCAGGGGCGCGTTCGCAGCAGGTCGCTGAGCAGCGCGCGGCGGCGGCGGTCATCGACCGCCATGACCACCTGGCGCACGTTCTCGTTCGTCTGGTTGCGTCGAGCCACCTCCACGGTCACGGGGTCGATGAGGAAGTCCTGCGCGAGCGCGCGGATCGGCTCGCTGAAGGTCGCCGAGAAGAGGAGCGTGTGGCGCTGCTTGGGGATCAGCGCGAGGATGCGCTTGAGGTCGGGCATGAAGCCCATGTCGAGCATGCGATCGGCCTCGTCGAGGACGAGGATCGAGACCTGCGAGAGGTTGACCGTCTTGCTGCCGGCGTGGTCGAGGAGGCGCCCGGGCGTGGCGATGAGGATCTCGACGCCGGCCATCAGCATCTTCTGCTGCGGCGGCATCGGCACGCCGCCGTAGACCACGCCGCTGCGCAGCGGCAGGTACTTGCCGTAGGCGGCGGCGTTCTCAGAGATCTGCACCGCGAGCTCGCGCGTCGGGGTGAGGACGAGGGCGCGGACGGGGTGGCGCGCCGGGCTCGGCGACGGGGTGGCGAACGGCTTCAGCAGGTGGAGGATCGGCAGCACGAAGGCGGCGGTCTTCCCGGTCCCGGTCTGCGCGGCGCCGAGCAGGTCGCGCCCGGCGAGCACGTGGGGGATCGCCTGGGCCTGGATCGGGGTCGGCTCGGTGTATCCCTCGCCTTCGACGGCTCGCAGGATCTCGGGGGCCAGGCCTAGTTCGGCGAAAGTGGGCATCAGTGGCGCCAGCCTACCCGAGAGCGGCGGAGAGGGTGCGATGATCGGGGGGATGGACGAACGGTCGACGCTCCTCGGCACCCTCGCCCCGGCCGCCCCGCTCGCGGCGCGGATGCGCCCGACGACGCTCGACGAGGTGGTGGGGCAGTCCGCCCTCGTCGGACCGGGCGCACCGCTTCGGCTCCTCCTGGAGCGCGGGGAGGCGCCGTCGCTGCTGCTCTGGGGGCCACCCGGCAGCGGAAAGTCGACCCTCGCGGCGGTGATCGCGACCAGGGTGCGCGCCGTGCCGACGAGCCTCTCCGCCACGAGCGACGGTGTCGCCGAGGTCCGACGCGCGGTCGCCGCGGCGGCCGAGCGCCGCGCCCACGGCGAGCAGACGCTCCTCTTCATCGACGAGCTGCACCGCTTCAGTCGCACGCAGCAGGATGCGCTGCTGCCGCACGTCGAGTCGGGGGCGATCATCCTCGTCGGTGCGACCACCGAGCCGCCGCCGCGGGCGATCTCGCCCGCCCTCCTCTCGCGCATGCGCACCTTCCGCCTTGCGCCCCTCGAGCCCGACGACCTCGCGGCGCTGCTGCAGCGCGCCATCGTCGACCCCCGCGGCTTCGGCGGCGGCATCTCGGTCGACGACGATGCGCGACGGCAGCTGATCGGGTACAGCTCGGGCGATGCGCGGCGGCTGCTGACGCTGCTCGAGCTCGCGGCCCTGATGGCGCCGCGCGGCGCCGCGATCACGCCGCGCGAGGTCCTGCTCGCCGCGCAGGATCGCGGCCTTCCGTACGACCAGTCGGGCGTCATCTCGGCGCTGATCAAGAGCATCCGCGGCAACGATCCCGATGCGGCGATCTGGTGGTTGGTCACCGCCCTGGAGGGGGGCGAGGAGCCGCGGGTCCTCGCCCGCCGCCTCCTCGTCTCCGCATCGGAGGATGTCGGCAACGCCGATCCCGCGGCGTTGCCGCTCGCGGTTGCGGCGGCGCAGGTGGTGGAGCTCGCCGGCTCGCCGGAGTGCGACTACGCGTTGGCGCAGGCGGCGATCTACCTCGCCGCCGCGCCGAAGTCGCCGCGCGTCACGCAGGCGCTCGCCGCGGTGCGGGAGCGCCTCGCGAGCGACGGCCAGCTGCCGGTCCCCGGGCACCTGCGCGCCGCGGCGAAGAGCTACCGCTCGCCGCACGATGCCCCCGAGCCGTTCGACCTCGACCAGCACTACCTGCCGAAGGGGCTCGAGTCGCTGCGACTCTACGATCCGTCGGGCTCGGGCGCGGAGGCGGCGCTGCGGGACCGGCTCGCGGCACTCCGCGCCGCGCGGACGGGAGCTCCGCGGTGATCCCTGTGGCGATCGCTGCGGGGGCCGTGGCGAACATGCCGGCGCATGCGATCGGGGAGCGCTTCGCCTCCCCGCTGCCGCTCGAGCTCTACCTGCTCGCCGGAGCGCTGGTCGTGGCGTTGAGCGCCCGCCCGACGCGACCCTCGGCAGACGCGGCACCGATCGCCGCGCCACCGCGCGCACTGCCGCACCCGCTGGCGTTGCTGCTGGGCGCCGCCGGCATCGGCGGCTGGCTCTGGATCGCGGCGCAGGCGGTGGTGGGCGGCAACACCAGCGCGCGCGTCGATGACACGCTCCTCTGGGTCTACGGGTGGGTCGGCATCGCCTACCTCTCGATGCTCCTACCGGGGGCGTGGCCGGCGATCGATCCGCACCGCCGTATCGCGGCGCTGCTGCGCCGGGCGCTCCGCCGGCCGGCGCCCCCCGCCGTGCGCGCCGACCACCTCGCCGTCGGTGCCCCGGCGCTGATCGGCATCGTCGGGATCGTCTGGCTCGAGCTCGTGGCGACGGGAGCCGGCGGTGGCCCGCGGCTCCTCGCGGCGCACGCGCTCGTCGCGGCCTGGGCGATCGCGGGGCGGCTGCGCGCCGAGGATCCCGACGCCTGGGCGGCGGCGAACGATCCGCTCACCGCCTACTTCGGGCTCTTCGCCTCGCTGCGCGAGCGACGCACGGCCTGGACGACCGCCGCGGCGCTGCTGGCGACGGTGGCGGCCTCGGGTGTCATCTTCGACGGCCTCGCGCAGGGGGCGCCGTTCTTCTCGCTCTTCGGCGTGCCGGGCGATGCGCTGCGCACGCTCCTGCTGCTCGGCTGGCTCGCCGCCACCGCCGTCGCCGCGGCGCTCGCCGCGCGTGCCGCCGCGGGGAACGCGTGGCGCGAGGCGCTCGGCGCAGGGCTGCTCCCCGTCGCAGCGGGCTACCTCGTCGCCCACTACGCCAGCTGGCTCCTCGTCTCCGGCCAGCGCCTCTTCGTCGCCGCAAGCGATCCGCTCCAGCTCGGCTGGGACCTGTTCGGCACCGCCTACCTGGAGCCGACCGGCGCCTGGCTGCCGGGCTGGGCGGTCTGGGGGCTGCAGCTCGTGGCGGTCGTCGCCGGTCACGTCGTCGGCATGCACCGCGGGCACGCGGTCGCGCGAGCGGCGGGGCGGCGCAGCACGCTGCCGCTGACCCTGCTGATGGTGGGGCTGA
The DNA here is from genome assembly GCA_041180765.1 of Chloroflexota bacterium. GTDB lineage: Bacteria > Chloroflexota > Limnocylindria > Limnocylindrales > Limnocylindraceae > Limnocylindrus. Next base: position 2,194 of record JBEGQU010000014.1, on the reverse strand, counting down.
CGCTGCTCACGCTCTGGTCGCTCGGCCAGACGATCGTCGAGCCGCCCCCCTCCGCCTAGTCGCGCCCCGCGCTGTGCCCCCGGCGCGCGGGGGCTAGGCCAGCCCGTGCCGCAGCAGCAGGGCGCGGTCGTCGAGGATCGATGCGGTCGGTCCGTCGGCGACGATGCGCCCGCCGTCGACCACGACGCTCCGCGCGAAGGCCGCCCGCGCGAGCTCCAGGTCGTGCGTGCTGACGATCAGCGTCTGGTGGAGCCCAGCGAGCAGCCCGATCAGTTCGCGCCGCCCGCGCGGATCGAGACCCGCCGACGGCTCGTCGAAGACGAGGATGCTCGGCTCCATCGAGAGCACGGTGGCGAGCGCCACGCGCTTGCGCTGGCCGATCGAGAGGCGCGTCGGCGCGCGATCGGCGAGGTCGAGCGCGCCGACCGCCGAGAGCGCGGCCTCGACACGGTCGTGCACCACGGCGCCCGGCAGCCCCATGTGCACCGGGCCGAACGCCACGTCTTCCCACACCGTCGGGCTGAAGAGCTGGTCGTCGGGATCCTGGAAGACGAGGCCGACCTCGGCGCGGATGCGGCCGAGCGTTGCGTCGTCGATCGCGCCGCCGGCGACCCGGACGCTGCCGTGCGTCGGGCGGTGGATCCCGTTGAGGTGCAGCATCAGCGTGCTCTTCCCTGCGCCGTTCGGGCCGAGCAGCGCGACCTTCTCGCCGCGCGCGATCGTCAGGTCGATGCCGCGCAGCGCCTCGCTGCCGTCGGGGTAGCGGAAGTGCAGGTGCTCGATCTCGATCCAGTGCGCCGCGATGGCGGCGTCGTGCTCGGCGGCGTGGTCGGCCCCGTCGCCGTGCGCGTGCGGGTGCGCGTGCGCGGCGGGGAGCCCCTTGTGCAGGTGCTCGTGCTCGTGGGCGTGGGGGTCGGGTGCGGTGCGCGGGTCGCCCATCGCTAGAGCCTCGGGAGGATGGCGCCGAGGAGGAGCAGCGTCGCGGCGCCGAGGGCGGTGCCGATCAGCTTCGGCACGAGCCGCGGATCGGCCTCGGGCGGCATGCCGATCGAGAGCGATCCCGTGGCGCCGCGCGCCGCCGCGGCCTCTTCCACGCGCGTGGCGCGGGCGTAGGCGCGGAGGAAGAGCGCACCGGCGAGGTTGCCCGTGGTACGCGCCCGCCAGGCGATCGTCCCGCCGATCCGTCCGCCGGGCGTCCCCGCGACGGGGCTCGCCGAACGGGCGGCGCGCGCGCGAATCATCCGCGTCGCCTCGTCGCGGAGCAGCGAGAGGTAGCGCACGGTGAGGCCGATCCCGGTCGCGAGCGCCTCGGGGAGCCGCAGTCGCCGCAGCGAGCCGGCGATCGACTCGATGCTGTGGCGCTCGACGAGGAGGAGCGACGCCTGCACGGAGATCCATGCCTTGATCGCGGCGGTGGCGACGATGCGCAGGCCGGCGCCGCTGATGCTCGCCGAGATCGGCCCGAGCGCCCCGCTCCAGAGCAGCTCGTCGCCGCGGGTGAAGACGACAGGAAGCGCGGCGAGGGCAAACGGGAGGGCGATCCCGGCGCGCCGTGCGAGGCGGAGCGGTGCGACCCCCGCCAGCGCCCCGACGGTGGCGACGGCCAGCCAGGCGAGGAGCAGCGCGGGGAGTGCGCCGAGCGGCAGGAGCGCGACGCAGGAGACGAAGGCGACCGTGGCGATCACTGCCGCGCGCGCGTCGCGGCGCGCCGAGCGGACGGCCATCAGCGCGATCCGCTGCGGCCCCGGGCGATCCGCCCGAGTGCCGCGAGCAGCAGCAGCACCGCGGCGACGCCGACGAGGCCCGCGACGATGGTGGAGAGCGGTCCCTCCAGCCCGGGGATGGTGTAGTCGGCGAAGATGTCGAAGAGCGGCCGCTGCGCGCTGTCGAGGAAGCCGAGGTCGGCGGCGATCTTCTCGAGTCCGTCGGGGCTCGCGGAGGCGAAGAGGCTGGCGAGCGCGACGATGGCGGCCGTTACCCCGACGCCCGCGGCGATGCGGCGGCGGAGGGAGACCCGGGTGGGCGCGGCGCCCGCGGCGTAGATGTCGGGGGCGCTCGCCGCGATGAAGCCGACGGCGGCGACGGTGATCAGCGCCTCGCCGATGCCGATGAGGGCGTGGGTGCCGAGCATCGCGGGGAGGCCGATGGAGATGTCGGTGGTGCCGGAGAGGCCGAGTTGGAGCGTGGTGAGCCC
>JBEGQU010000013.1:0-19273 GCA_041180765.1 Chloroflexota bacterium | reverse complement strand
GACGGCGTACGCTGAGAGGCCGAGGAGCGCGATCTGCAGCAGCGCCGCGAAGAGCAGCGGCGTGTCGAAGAGCGAGCCGCGCGCGAGGTTCACCAGCACGCCGAGCCCGGCACTCCCGCCGAGCCACTCCCCCACGATCGCCCCGACCACGGCGAGCGTCGCGGCGACCCGCGCGCCGGCGAACGCCCCCGTGCGTGCCGCGGGGAGGCGCACCGAGCGCAGCGCCTGGCGCGGGGTCGCGCCGAGCGCGCGGGCAAGCTCGAGCGCCGCAGCGTCGGCATCGCGCACGGCGACGAGCGTCGACACGGCGACCGGGAAGAGGGTGATGAGGGCGCAGATCGCGACCTTCGCCGCGGCGCCGGGGCCGAACCAGAGCACCAGCAGGGGGCCGAGGGCGAGGATCGGCGTCGACTGCGCCGCGACGAGGTAGGGGCTCGCCAGCCGGCGTGCCCCGCGGGAGAGCCCGAGGCCGACGCCGAGCAGCAGGCCGACCAGCCCGCCGATCAGCCCGCCGGCGACGACCTCCCCCACCGTCGGCCAGAGGTGCCGCGCCATCGTGCCGTCGCCCCACGCCTGCGCGAAGCGCGCCGCCACCTGCGACGGCGCGGGGAGCAGGAAGGCGGGGACGCCGGAGAGGCGGACCGCAAGCTCCCAGGCGAGCAGGAGCCCGGCGGCGAGGGCGATCGGTGCGAGGCGGCTCGCGCTACGCATCGCCGCGCACCGCCTCGGCGCCCACCGCGGAATCCGTTCCGATGCGTTCCGACTCGAGCGCGGCGTAGACCGCCGCAAGGAGGGCCGCACCCTCGGGAGTGGAGTGTCGTGCCGCGCGCGCTTCCGCCGCCTCGCGACGCAGCCCGCGCCACTCGCCGGCGATCGATCCCGCCGCACCGAGGACCAGCACCCGGTCCGCGACCCGCAGCGCCTCCCCCACGTCGTGGGTCACCAGCAGCGCCGCGGCGCCGCCCACGAGGTGCGGCAGCTCGGCATCGAGCCGGGCGCGCGTGGGAGCGTCGAGCGCGGCGAACGGCTCGTCGAGCAGCACCAGGCGCGGGCCGCGCACCAGCGCCCGCGCGAGCGCGACGCGCTGTCGCTCACCCCCGGAGAGCGTCGCCGGGGGGCGATCGGCCAGGTGCCGGGCGGCGACGCGCTCGAGCACGGCGACGGCGGCGGCGCGCGCGGGGCCCACCGCCGCGCCGGCGAGCTCCAGCGGCAGGCTCACGTTCCGCGCGGCGCTGCGCCACGGGAGGAGCCGTGCATCCTGGAAGGCGATGCCGATGTCGGCACGGCCGGCCGCAGCGGGCCGCCCGTCGATGGAGATCGTGCCCTGCTCGAGGGGCAGGAGCCCGGCGATCAGCCGGAGCAGCGTCGTCTTGCCGCTGCCGTTGGCGCCGACGAGGGCGACGACCTCGCCCGGTGCGACGGAGAGCGAGACGCCCCGCAGCCCCCCGCCGGAGGCGAAGCGATGGCGGACGCGGTCGACGACGAGGAGTTGGGCGCTCACCTCGCCGACGGTATCAGGAGAGCGAGGCGGTCGCCCGCGGTGCCGCCTGCGGCGCGGCCGGTCGCCCGGGGCGCAGGTAGAGCCCGAGGCCGACCACCAGGTAGCCGAGGTGCACCAGCAGCGTGAGGAGCTCCGGCGCCGCGCGATAGCCCGCGATCAGCCGCAAGAACATGCCGATCCCGGTGTCGTCGGCAAGGATCCCCGAGAGGTCGAATGCTGGCGCCGCGAGCGCGGGGAGCAGGCCGAGCTCGATGAACTCGTGCACGCCGCCGGAGAGCAGCCCGGCGGCGATGACGATGAGCGCCACGCCGGTCACCGAGAAGAAGCGCGCGAGGTTGAGCCGCAGCCCGAAGCGGAAGATGGCGACGCCGATCCCCGCGGCGGCGAGCAGGCCGATGAGCGCGCCGAGACCGACCTGGGCGGCGTGCCCCTCGCGCAGCGCCGCGGCCGCCTGGCCGACGAGGAAGAGCGCCGTCTCGACCCCCTCGCGGATCACCGCGGTGAACGCGAGGAGCGCCACGCCGGTGCGCGGCGCGTCGGCCAGCGCGGCATCGACGCCGCGACGCAGTTCGGCACCGAGCGTCGCGGCCTGCTTGCGCATCCAGAAGAGCATCCAGGTCACGACGGCGGCGGCGGCGAACTTCGTCAGCCCCTCGAACACCTGCTCTGCGCCCGACGCGAGGCCGCCGGCGCTGGAGTAGAGCGAGATGCCCACGAGGGCCGAGAGCAGGACCGCCGCACCGACGCCGAACCAGAGGCTGCGCAGGCGATCCCGGCGGCCGATCTTCACCAGGTAGACGGCGATGATGCCGACGATCAGCGCCGCCTCGACCCCTTCGCGCAGTCCGGTGAGGAGGCCGCCGAAGAACGGGGCGAGCGCCCCGGAGAAGTCGTTCATCTGCCCTCAACCCCCATCGATCCCGCCGCGGCAGGTGCCGCGGACGGAGTATCGCAAGCGCCCCGCCGCTTTGTCAACCTGCCCTGATACGTAGGACAAGTGAACTTGTCATCTCTGTGGGCGCGGCGCGCCCCGCCACGCGGGGGCGACAGAGCTGTCGGGGTCGGGCCGGGACGGGAGCGCGGGCTCGCGGCCGGGGGCTAGCGATCGAGGACGAAGACGGGGGCGCGCTGGGGGTCGATCCCCAGCTCCTTGATCGCTCGGGCCGCCTCCTGGGGGGTGCGCTCCCCCGCCCGCGCCAGGGCGACCATGGCCGCGGCGGCAACGTGCTTGGCATCGACCGAGAAGAACTCGCGGAGCGCCTCGCGCGTGTCGCTCAGCCCGAAGCCGTCGGTCCCGAGCACCAGGTAGGGGACGTCGATCCAGGGGGCGATCAGGTCGGGCAGCGCGGTCACCCAGTCGCTCGCCGCGACGATCGGCGCGCCACCCTCGCCGAGCTGCTCGCGCAGCCACGGCGCGCGCGGCGCGCTCTCGGGGTGGCGCCGGTTCCAGCGCTCGACGACGAGGGCGTCGCGCCGCAGCTCGGAGTACGAGGTTGCCGACCAGATCTCCGCGCGCACGCCGAAGCGCTCGCGCAGCAGGTCGCGGGCGGCGAGCACCTCGCCCATGATCGCGCCGGAGCCCATCAGGCGGACGACCGGACCGTCGCCGGGTCCCGCTTCGGCGAAGCGATAGAGCCCGCGGTGGATCCCCTCGTCCACGTCGGCGCCCGCGGGGCGTGCGGGCTGCGGCTGGTTCTCGTTGTAGATCGTCAGGTAGTAGAGGATGTCCTCGCGCCGCTCGTGCATGCGCTCCATGCCGCGGCGGACCAGCGCCGCCATCTCGTAGGCGAAGGCGGGATCGTAGGCGACGACGTGCGGGTGCAGGTGCGCGATCATCTGCGAGTGCCCGTCGTCGTGCTGCAGCCCCTCGCCGGCGAGCGTGGTCCGCCCCGCTGTGGCGCCGATGAGGAAGCCGCGGCCGCGGGCGTCACCCACCTGCCAGACCTGGTCGCCGACCCGCTGGAACCCGAACATCGAGTAGAAGACGTAGAACGGGATCGTCGGGGCGGCGTGCGTGGCATAGGCGGTCGCCGCCGCCTGGAACGAGGCCATCGAGCCCGCTTCGGTGATCCCCTCCTCGAGCAGCTGCCCGCTCTGCGACTCGCGATAGCTCAGCAGCAGCTCGGAGTCGACCGGCTCGTAGCGCTGCCCGAACGGCGCGTAGATCCCGCTCTGCTTGAAGAGCGGGTCCATGCCGAAGGTGCGCGCCTCGTCGGGGACGATCGGCACGACGAACCTCCCGACAGCCGGGTCGCGCATCAGGTTGCGCAGCAGCTTGGCGAAGGCCATCGTCGTGCTCACCGGGGCGCTGCTGCCGGCGGCGAACTCGGCGTCGACCGCCGCCTCCGGGGCGCTCCAGGCGACGGGGTGCACGACGCGCGACGGGAGCGGGCCGCCGAGCGCCGCGCGGCGCTCGTTGATGTAGTCGACCTCGGGGCTCTTCGGGCCGGGGTGGTAGTACGGGGCTTCGGGGATCTTCTCGTCGGGGATCGGCAGGCCGAGCCGGTCGCGGAAGGCGCGCAGCTCCTCCTCGGAGAGCTTCTTCGCCTGGTGGGTGACGTTCGTCGCCTCGACCGACGGCCCGAGCGAGTAGCCCTTCACCGTCTTCGCCAGGATCACCGTCGGCGCCCCCCTGTGCGCCACCGCCGCGGCGTAGGCGGCGTAGATCTTGCGGTAGTCGTGGCCGCCGCGGCGCAGCCGGTGCAGCTCGTCGTCGGAGAGGTGCGCGACGAGCGAGCGGAGCTCCGGCTCCGGGCCGAAGAAGTGCTCGCGGATGTAGGCGCCCCCGGCGACGATGTACTTCTGGAACTCGCCGTCGACCGTGCTCTCCATCTTGCGCACGAGGTGCCCGCCGGCGTCGCCCGCGAGGAGCTCGTCCCACTCGCGACCCCAGATGACCTTGATGACGTTCCAGCCGGCACCGCGGAAGAGCCCCTCGAGCTCCTGGATCACCTTCCCGTTGCCGCGCACCGGGCCGTCGAGGCGCTGCAGGTTGCAGTTCACCACCCAGGTGAGGTTGTCGAGCCCCTCGCGCGCCGCGACGGTCAGCGCACCGGCAGACTCCGGCTCGTCCATCTCGCCGTCGCCGAGGAAGGCCCAGACGCGGCTCTGGGAGGTATCGGCGAGGCCGCGGTTCTCGAGGTAGCGGTTGTAGCGCGCCTGGTAGATCGAGCCGATCCCGCCGAGCCCCATGGAGACGGTCGGGAACTCCCAGAACTGGGGCATGAGCCGCGCGTGCGGATACGACGAGAGGCCACCGTGGCCGGCGGTCTCCTGGCGATAGCGATCGAGTTCGGGGGCGCTGAGCCGCCCCTCGAGGTAGGCGCGGGCGTAGATGCCGGGGGCGGCATGCCCCTGGTAGAAGATCTGGTCGCCCGCCCCCTGCGACTTGCCGCGGAAGAAGTGGTTGAAGCCGACCTCGTAGAGGCTGGCCGCGCTGGCGTAGGTGGCGAGGTGGCCGCCGATCCCGCTGTGGCGCTTGTTCGCCCGCAGCACCATCGCCGCCGCGTTCCAGCGGATGATGTGCCGGATCCTCGTCTCCATCGCCTCGTCGCCCGGGAAGTCGGGCTCGTCGCTCGTCTTGATCGTGTTGATGTACGGGGTGGTCGCGAGGATCGGCAGCTCGACGCCGAGGTCGCGGGCGCGGGCGAGCAGCCGCATCATCAGGACGCGGGAGCGCTCCGGGCCGTGGGCGGCGACCGAGCGCTCGAGCTCCGCGATCAGGCGCGCCGTCTCGCCGGGGTCGGCGTCGGGGATCTGCTCGAGGAAGTCGAAGGTCTGCACGGTCCCCGTAGCGTAGCGCGCCATGGCAGGATTCGGGGGTGCCCGACACCCTCCTCCTGCTCCTCGGCGCCCTCCTCGCGGCGGGGCTCGGCGTGGCCGCCGCGCTCGATCGCCTGCTCGGCGCAGCCGTTGCCCGTGGGCGGATCCGCCGTCCCGAGATTCGCCTGGCCCTCGAGGTCGACGCACCGCTCGAGCGCGTCTGGGCGCTGGCCTCGGACATCGCCCGGCAGCCGGAGTGGATGCACGAGATGAAGCGCGTCGAGATGCTCACCCCGCCGCCGGTCGGCGTCGGCTCGCGCGGGCGCGCCACGGTGCGGATCTTCGGCATCTCCACCACCGACGAGGTGGTGATCACGCGCTACGAACCCCCCGTCGCCTTCGGCATCCGCCACGAGGGGCGCTTCACCGGCGAGGGGCTGCTCGAGTTCCGCGCGATCGGCGCGAGCCGCACGCGCATCGACTGGATGGAGTTCCTGCGACCGCCGCTCTTCGGCACGCTCGGCGCCTACCTGCAGCGCCCGATCCTCGGCGCGATCTTCCGTGCCGACCTGCGCAGCCTCGCGCGGCTGCTGCGCGACGACGGGGGGCGGCGGACCTAGCCGCCGCAGCCGATCGCCAGCGGCACCGGCTCGGTGCCAAACGCCGTCAGCTCGCGCTCGACGGTGATCGTGACGCCCCCCTCGATGCGCGGCGTGGTGATGATCTCCTGGATCCCGGCCATGCCGAGGGCGGTGGTGGTCACGCTGCAGGTCGCGGCCCCCGCGCCACTGCCGCCGTTGGTCACCGTGACCGAGACCGCGAGGCCGCCGGGGACGGCGCTGCCGGCGCTGATCGAGCCGACGAACGGGCCGACCCCCTTCGACGAGGCGCCCGCGAGGGCGGCGAGGGCGAGGACGGCGGCGCCGATTCCCAGGAAGACGGTGCCGTGCGCCTGGCTGGCCGACGGCTGCGCCAGGCCAAGCGGATTGCACGACTCGCAGAGCGCGACCTGCAGCGACACGGGAGCGCCGCATCGGACGCAGGGCTGGAGCTGGTCGCGGCGCTCGCTCATGTGCGCATCATCCCAGAAGACGCGCGAGGGCGGCGCCGAGCGCCTCGACGTCGCCCGCCGATCGCACGGTGACGATCGCCGCATCCGCGCCGCGCCCCCCGACCGATGCCGACCACGCCACCGGATCGGCGCAGAAGGGTCCCGCGGCGAGCGCCTCGTCGCGGCGCAGCTCGACCAAGAGGTAGGCGCGCGGCTCCCCCGCGCGGCGACCGCTCTCGGCGGCCGCGCGCCGGAGCAGCGCGAGGCCGGCATCGAAGTGCGCATCGGCGGCGACCCATCCGTCCGCCTCGCGCGCGGCGAGCCCGATGCTCCGCGGATGGTCGCCCGCGACGACGATCTCGACGGGCGGGACCGGGCGCGGCGAGGAGGCCGCGGCCCGCAGCCGCGGCTCCCCGGGCCGATCGACGCGCACGGTCGGATCGCCGGTCAACAGGGCGCGGGCGATCCCCACCCCCTCGCCGAGGGCCGCCAGGCGCTCGTCGGCGGTGCCGTACGGGATGCCGAAGGCCTCGTGCTCCGCGGCGTCGCCCCCCGCGCCGATGCCGAGCGCGAAGCGTCCGGGCGCCATCGAGGCGAGGGTCGCCACCGACTTCGCGGCTACCGCGGGGTGCCGCTTCGTCACGTCGAGCACGAGCGTCCCGACGCGCAGGCCGGGGTTCGCGGCGAGGGCTGCGCCGGTGAGCGTCAGCGCCTCGAGCACCGGCGTGTCGGCGGCGCCGCGCCCCTGGAGGTGATCCCAGATCCAGAGCCGATCGACGGGGAGGGCGGCGATGCGCGCCGCGAGCCCGAGCCACTCCGGGGCGTCGAGCCCGATCGTGCCGAGGGCGACGCCGATCGGCAGGCGCGGCGCGCTCATGTGCGGTGCGATCCGGGTGCGGCGCGCGCCGCTATCGGCGCGCGCCGAGCGTGGCGGCCGCCTGCAGCGCCGCGCCGATCGTCGCGTCGATGCGCCGGATCAGCTCGTCCTCCGGCAGGCGGTACCAGGCCTCGTCGCCGCCCTTGCGCTTCTCGGCGACGAGCTGTGGATCGCGGATCGTGTCCGAGACGGTCAGGATCGTCCCCGCGCGCACCGGGCGCCCCTTCGCGCGCTCGCGCATCGCGAGGAGGAACATCGCCGCCGACTCCATCTCGACGCCGAGGTAGCCACGGCGCCCCCAGCGGGCGGTCCCGTGCGGATCCGGATCGTAGAAGACGTCGGAGGTGACGATCGGGCCGACGTGGGTGGTGAGTCCCGCCGACCGCGCTGCGGCGACGAGCACCTGCGCCATCTCGAAGTCGGCGGTCGGGGCGGTCGGTTCGTTGAAGCCGAGGATCGGCCCGACGCCGCTGCTCGCGACCGCCGCGGTGGCGACGAGCACGTCGCCCGTCTCCAGGTGCAGGAAGCCGCCACAGGTGCCGACCCGCAGGAAGGTCTCGACGCCGAGGTTGAGGAGCTCCTCCATGACGATCGAGGTCGTGGGCGTCCCCATCCCCGTCGTCTGGACGCTGACCGGGACCCCGTTCACCGTGCCGGTGTAGCCGAGGAGGCCGCGATGCTCGTTCACGAGGCGCGACCCCTCGAGGCCGCCGTCGAAGCGGGCGGCGATCCGCTTCGCCCGATTCGGGTCGCCCGGCATGAGGACGACGGGGGCGTAGTCGCCGCTCTCGGCGTGCAGGTGGATCTGGGCCATGGGTACCTCCGTGCGCTGGGGCCGCCAGGGGACGGCGAGCCCCGTTGCGTGTAGCGTACGCCCCATGAGCGACAAGGGGATCGGGAGTCCTGCCATCCGCGCCTTCCTCGACCGGCCGCGCTTCGCCGTGGTGGCGACCGTCGACCCCGACGGCGCCCCGTTCGCCGCCGTGGCCTGGTACGCCGTGGAGGGGGAGAAGATCCTCGTGAACAGCGCCGAGGGGCGCCGCTGGCCGGCGAACCTGCGCCGCGACCCCCGGATCTCGCTCACGGTCGAGGAGGGGTACGACTACGTCCAGGTGATCGGCAGGGTCGAGATCGTCGACGAGGAGGAGCGCGCGCAGTCGTCGATGGCGGCGATCGCCGCGCGCTACATCACCAAGCCCGAGATCCTCGCCCAGCGCATCGCGGACTTCCGTACCCAGCGGCGCGTGCTCTTCGTGATCACCCCCGAGCGCGTGCTGGCCCACGGGAAGCCCGCGGAGCGACGCGCGGCGGAGCGCTCCTGATGACGGGGGCCGCGGGGAAGATCGGCTACGCCGCGATGCTCGAGCAGTTCGGGCCGCGCGAAGTCGTCGACTACAGCGTCGCCGCCGAGGCGGCGGGGATGAGCGGCGTGATGGCCGCCGACCACTTCCAGCCCTGGGTCCCCGAACAGGGGAACGCGCCATTCGTCTGGAACGTCATGACCCTCATCGCGGAGCGCACGAAGGGTGACATCGGCCCGGGCGTCACCTGCCCCGGCTGGCGGATGCATCCCGCGACCGTCGCCCAGGCCTCGGCGACGCTCGAGAAGATGTACCCCGGCCGCCACTGGCTCGGGCTCGGGTCGGGCGAGGCGCTGAACGAGCATGTCGTCGGCGGCTACTGGCCGGAGGTCGGCGAGCGGATCGCGCGGATGTTCGAGGCGATCGAGATCATCCGCAAGCTCTTCACCGGCAAGGAGGTGAAGCATGCCGGCCGCTGGTACCAGCTCGAGGGCACGCGCCTCTGGACCCTCCCGGATGCGCCGCCGCCGATCTATGTGGCGACCGCGGGCCCGGTGACGGCGCGCAAGACCGGCGAGTTCTGCGACGGCATCATCACCGTCGGCGCGGCGGACGAGAAGATCCAGGGCGTCTTCGAGAAGTTCGCCGAGGGGGCCCGCGCCGCCGGCAAGGACCCCGCGAAGATGCCGAAGATCCTCCAGCTGCACCTCTCCTGGGCGCCGACCGACGAGGAGGCGCTGGCCAACGCCCTGCGCGAGTGGCCGAACGGCGGGATGAAGTTCCCGAAGCAGGACATCCGCAACCCCGCCGACTTCCAGGCGATGGCGAAGCTCGTGCGCGCCGAGGACTTCGCCGGGCGCATGCTCATCAGCAGCGACCTCGAGGCGCACCGCAAGGCGATCCAGCGCTACCTCGACATGGGCTTCGACAAGATCTACCTGCACAACGTGGGCCGCAATCAGGAGGAGTGGGCTGCGGCGTTCGGGCGCGAGGTGCTCCCCAGCCTGACCGCGTGAGCCCGCGCGTCACCCTCCTCGCCGGCGGCGTCGGGGGCTCGCGCCTCGCCGACGGCCTGCGGCGCGCCCTCCCCCACGGCGACCTGCGCGTCATCGCGAACGTCGGCGACGACTTCGAGCTGCACGGCCTGACGATCTGCCCCGACCACGACACCCTGCTCTACACCCTCGCCGGGCTCGGCGACCGCGAGCGCGGCTGGGGGCTCGCCGGGGAGACCTGGAACGCGCTCGACCAGTTCTCGCGCCTCGGCGCCCCCGACTGGTTCCGCCTCGGCGACCGCGACCTCGCCCTGCACGTGCACCGAACCGCGCGGCTGCGCGAGGGGGCGCGCCTGACCGAGGTGAACCGCGAGCTCCAGCGGCACCTCGGCCTCGCAGAGGCGCCCATCCTCGCCGCGAGCGATGCGCCGCTGCGCACCCGGCTGCGCACGGACGCCGGATGGACGGCGTTCCAGCCCTGGTTCGTCGGCGCGCGCGCCGAGCCGCCGGTGCACGAGGTAGCCTTCGACGGGGCGGCCACGGCGACGCCCGAGGTGCTCGAGGCGCTCGGAGAGGCGGAGCGGATCTACGTCGCCCCCTCGAACCCGCTCATCTCCATCGCGCCGATCCTCGCCGTCGCGGGAATCCGCGAAGCGCTCGGGGCCGCGCGACACCGCGGCGTCGAGGTCATCGGCGTCTCGCCGATCGTCGGTGGCGCCGCGCTCAAGGGTCCCGCCGATCGGATGCTCGCCGCGGCCGGCCTGCCCGTCTCGCCGGCCGGGGTCGCCGCCGCCCTGCACGGCATCATGGACGCGCTCGTCGTCGAGGCCGGCGACCGCGATGCGGCACTCGATTCCGCCGCGGCGCCGCACGTGGGGCGCCTCATCTCGGGCGATATCGTCATGCGCGACGAGGCAGACCGCGTCCGGCTGGCACGGGAACTGCTCGCGCTGTGATCATCGCGGTCGTCCCCTTCCGCGCGATCGAGTCGTCGAAAGAGCGCATGGCGGGCGCGCTGGACCCCGCAGAGCGGAGCGAGCTCGCCGCGCGCCTGCTCGAGCGCACCCTCCGCGCCCTCGCCGGGTCGCGCGAGATCGGGGCGACGCTCCTCGTCTCTCCCGATCCGCTGGCGCGCGCCCTCGCCCGCGGCCTCGGTGCCGAAGCGCTCGACGACGGTGGCGCGCCGCTCAACGGCGCGGTCGAACAGGGCCTACGCGCCGCGGAGGCGCGGGGCGCGACGGCGGCGCTCGTCCTCCCCGTCGACCTCGCCGGCATCGGCGCGGAGGCGATCGACGCGCTCATCGCCGACTGGCACCGGGCCCCGATCGGCAGCGGGGGGCTGCTCGCCGCCGCCGACGGCGGCACGGCCGCGCTGTTGCTCCCGCTCCCGACACCATTCACGCCGCGCTTCGGCGGGCAGAGCGCCGCCGCCCACGTCGCGGAGTTCACCGCCCGCGGCCTCGCCTGCACGCGACTCGCGTCGCCGCTCGCCCACGATCTCGATACGCCGGCGGACCTCGCCGCGGCGATGGCGGCGACGGTCGCACCGCAGGCGACGCTCGGGGGCGACCGCGGGACGGGGGGCATCCGCGTCGTCCCGATCGACGGACTCGGCGAGATCTCGCCGGGCGACGACCTGCCCGGGCTGGTCGCCGCCGCCGTAGCGGCGGCCGCAACCAGGGGGGGCCTGGGCGGCCTGCGCCCCGACGACGTCATCGCAGTGACCCAGAAGATCGTCAGCAAGGCCGAGGGGGCGATCGTCGAGCTCTCGACCGTTGAACCGCGCCCCGAGGCGATCGCCTACGCCGAGCGCTGGAAGCGCGATCCCCGGCAGGTCGAGGTCGTGCTGCGCGAGGCGGTCCGCGTCGTGCGGATGGACCGCGGCGTGATCATCACCGAGACGGCGCACGGCTTCGTCCTCGCCAATTCGGGGGTCGACGCAAGCAACGTCGGGCCGCGGAGCGGCGAGGTGGTGACGCTCCTGCCACGCGACCCGGATGCCTCCGCCCGCGCCATCCGCGACGCGATCGCCGAAGCGACCGGGGTGGCGCCGGGGGTGATCGTCACCGACTCCTTCGGTCGCCCCTGGCGCCTGGGGATCACCGATGTCGCGATCGGCGTCGCAGGCATCGCGCCGCTCGAGGATCTGCGCGGGCGCCCGGACGCCGACGGCCGGACGATGGCCGCAACCGTGCGGGCGGTCGCCGACCAGATCGCCGCCGCCGCCGAGCTGGCCCTCGGCAAGACCGCCCGCCGCCCGCTCGCCCTCGTTCGCGGCGCCCGCCCCCTCGTGGCGGAGGCGGGATCGATCCGCGAGAGCCTCATGCCGCCCGACTGGGACCTCTTCCGCTAGCGGGCGTACTATCGCCGCACCAGGGAGCAGGAGGGGCAATGGGCGACCAGCAGGTGAGCATCGACTTCGGGACTGCGGCGACGGACACGCTGGCGGCCTCCCCCGCCGGCAGCGGGGCGCCCCGCCACGCCAAGCTGCTGATCCTCGGCTCCGGCCCGGCCGGCCTGACCGCGGCCATCTACGCCGCGCGCGCCGAGCTCGCCCCGATCGTCATCGGTGGCTACGCCCCGGGCGGCCAGCTGATGCTCACGAGCGAGGTCGAGAACTTCCCGGGCTTCCCCGAGGGGATCGACGGGCCCGAGCTGATGGGGAAGATGCGCGCGCAGGCCGAGCGCTTCGGGTCGGTGATGGTCGACCAGGATGTCGACCGCGTCGACCTTTCGAACCGCCCCTTCCGCGCCTGGAGCGCAGGCCGCGAGTTCACCGCCGACGCGCTGATCGTCGCCACCGGGGCCTCGGCGCTCTGGCTCGGCCTTGAATCCGAGACGCGCCTCCGCGGTCGTGGCGTGAGCGCCTGCGCCACCTGCGACGGCTTCTTCTTCAAGGGGCAGGCGGTCGCGGTCATCGGCGGTGGCGACACCGCGCTGGAAGAGGCGCTCTTCCTGACCCGCTTCGCGACGACCGTCCACCTGGTGCATCGTCGCGACACCTTCCGCGCCAGCAAGATCATGGTCGCGCGCGCGGAGGCCCACCCGCAGATCGTGATCCACCGCAATCGCGAGGTCGTCGAGGTGCTCGGCGAGAAGAGCACCGAGGCGCTCCTCCTCCGCGACACCACGCCCGGTGGCGACCGCGCCACGGAACGCCTCGAGGTCGGGGGGCTCTTCGTCGCCATCGGCCACAAGCCGAACACCGCCCTGCTGGGTGGCGCGCTCCCCGTCGACGAGGCGGGCTACCTCCGCCTCGAGGGCGAGACGACCGCCTCGGCGATCGACGGCGTCTTCGTCGCGGGCGACGTCCACGACCACCGCTATCGCCAGGCGGTCACCGCCGCAGGCGACGGTTGCCGCGCCGCCCTCGATGCCGAGCGCTGGCTCGCCGAGCGCGAAGGGCGCTAGTCGCGCTCTCCGACACCGACAAGCAACGCCGCAAGGGTCGTCAGCGGCATCGCGAGCAGCACGCCCGCCGTCCCGATGAGCGAGCGCACCACCTCTACGGCGATGACCTCGGTCCCGATGTGCGCCGTTAGGCCGCCTGGCGAGGTCAGGACCGTGACGACTAGCGGCATGGCGGAGGCCAGGTAGGCGAGCGGCAGCGTGTTGATGACCGCGCCGATGTGGGACCGGCCGATGGCGATCGTGCTGCGCCAGAGCGCGGCGGCCGAGGCACGGGGCGATGCCTGGCGCAGCTCCTCAACCGCAGCGGCTTGCGTCGCGGCAACGTCGTCGACGATGCCGAGCGTACCGATCAACACGGCGGCAAGGCCGATGCCGCGTAGGTCGACCTGGGAGCCGAAAAGCGGGATCAGATAGATAAGATCGGCGTCCCCTCCGTACGGGGTGAACGCCAGGACACGGTCGAGCAGCGACGAGACGAGGGCAACAACAACGAGACTCCCCGCTATCCCGATGACGATCGCCGTCGACCTGCGCGAGAACCCTTCGGTGATCAGCACGGTCGCTGTGCCGACGGTGACCGCGATGCAGCCCGCGACGAGCAGCGGCGGGGCGCCGGATAGGAGCGCGGGGATGCCGAAACGGACAAGGAGAACTCCTGACGCGAAGAGGGCGAAGAGCGCGCGGGCACCGGTTGCCCCTGCGACAGCCACTACCAGGGCCGCGAACAGGGCAACGATGAGAAGGAGCGCGCTGCCCCGTGAACGGTCGACGACGGCACGGCTGACGCCACCGTCGCCGTCCTGCGCCTCAGCCACGAGGACCTCGTCGCCCACCGCATAGGGGATCTCTCCGCGAACCTCCCCCCCTAGATCGATCGCCACCTGCACCACATCACCGGACTGCGACCCCTCGAGGAGGCGAACCTCGACGGTGGCAGGGGCATCCGCTCCGCCGGCGACCGGTTCCTTGAGAATCGTTGCGCGAACAAGCACCGGCGCGCCAGGGTTGGCAGGCAGGGTCCATGGGCTCGGAAGGAAGAGCAGCGCGACCGCGACGGCGATCGCGGCGAACCCGCGTACGACCCAAGCGAGCACGGGGATCGGCCGACGGCGCATGCTCGGATGGTAGTTGGCGTCGCATCGGGACGCCCTACACTCTCTCCATGGCAGCCCCCTACCCCGCACCGAGCGCGCTCCGCATCCTCCGCGAGGCGCAGCGCCTCGAGATCGACTGGGGAGACGGGCACGCCAGCGCCTACGACGCGGTCGCCCTGCGCTGGCTCTGCCCCTGCGCCTACTGCCGCGGCGAGGCGGGGCTGCCCGGTGCGCTCGACGCCAACCCGACCCTGACCCCGCGCCAGACGACCCTCGAAGGGGGGGAGATGGTGGGCAACTATGCGCTCTGCCTCTTCTGGGGCGATGGACACCGCACCGGCTACTACACCTGGCCGCTGCTGCGCGCCAACTGCCCCTGCGGCCCGTGCATGGCCGCCCGATGAGCGACAGCACAGGCCAAGCCGGGGGAACCGGCGACCGACCGCGCGTCAGCCGCGAGCTCTCCATGCTCGCCTTCAATGCGCGCGTCCTCCACGAGGCGACCGATCCCCGCAACAAGATCCTCGACCGCTTCACCTTCCTCGGGATCGTTGCGGCGAACCTCGACGAGTTCTTCGCCGTGCGCGTCGCGGCGATCCGGGAGCAGCGCGATGCGGGTGTCCGGGCCCCCGGCCTCGACGGGTTGCTCGCCGGCGACCTGCTCGACGAGATCCGCCGCGGGGCGGCGATGCTGGCCGGTGCCCAGCAGGCGACCTGGCGGGAACTCCTGCGCGATCTGGCCGCCGCAGGGCATCGGCTCGTGCGCTGGGAGGAGCTTGACGATGCCAGCCGCGAGCGGCTGCGCGGGCACTTCGTCGAGAGCATCCAGCCGGTCCTCACCCCGCTCTCCGTGGACGCCGGCCACCCGTTCCCGTTCATTAGCGGCGGAAGCCTCTCGATCGCGTTCTCCCTCCGCGACGCATCGACCGGTGCCGAACGCTTCGCACGGGTGAAGGTGCCGCCGATCATCGATCGGCTGGTCGCGGCCGGCGAGGGCGTGTCGATCCTGCTGGAAGACCTGATCAAGGCGAATGCGACGAAGGTCTTCACCGGCTACGAGATCGTCGCAGCGCACTGCTTCAGGGTGACGCGGGATGCGGACATCGAGGTGCAGGAGGGCGAGGCGGATGACCTGCTCCTCGCGATCGAAGAGGAGCTGCGGCAGCGGCGGTTCGGCCGGGTGGTACGGCTGGAGCTCGAACGGAACACCCCCACCTCGCTGCGGGCGACGCTCGTCGAGGAGCTGGAGATCGGCGACGATGCGGTCGAGGAGATCGACGGCGTGCTCGACCTGCGCGTGGCGACGGAGGTCGCGCGGCTCCCCTACCCCGAGCTGCACAGGGCCCCCTGGACGCCGGTGACGCCCGCGCGCATCGCCCGCGCGTCGCAGGCCGCATCTGGGGGGGCCGACCTCTTCGCGGTGATCCGCGAGGGCGACCTGCTGCTGCACCACCCCTATGAATCGTTCGACGCGAGCGTCGAGCGGCTCTTCTCGCAGGCGGCGGAAGATCCGGACGTGCTGTCGATCCGGGCGACCCTCTACCGAACCGGGGCCCGATCGAGCATCGCCGAGAGCCTCGTCCGCGCCGCCCATTCCGGGAAGGAGGTCGTCGTCCTCGTGGAGCTGAAGGCGCGCTTCGACGAGGCGGCGAACATCCAGTGGGCGAAGCGGCTCGAGTCTGCAGGGGCGCACGTGATCTACGGCATGATGGGCCTCAAGACGCACTGCAAGGCGACGCTGATCGCCCGCCGGGAAGAGGGGCAGATTCGCCGCTACGTGCACCTCTCGACGGGCAACTACAACCCCGCGACGGCCCGCCTCTACACGGACGTCGGCCTCATGACCTGCGACCCGGACTTCTCGGCCGACGTCGGGAACCTCTTCGACTACCTCACCGGTGCCGTGCGCCACCCCTCGTACAGCGTGCTGCTCGTCGCCCCCCACGACCTGCGCCGCGGCATCAGCGAGAGGATCCGGCGCGCGACGGAGGCCGCCGCCGCCGGTGCAACGGCATCGATCTTCATCAAGGTCAACGCGCTGGTCGACGCCGAGATGATCGGGCTGCTCGATGCGGCCGCCGCCTCCGGCGTCGCGGTGGAGCTGGCGGTGCGCGGCATGTGTGGCCTGATCCCCGATCCGGTGCGCCACGGAGACCGGCTGCGCATCCGATCGATCGTCGGGGAGTTCCTGGAACACAGCCGCCTCTTCCGATTCACCGATCGCGGAGGGACGGCATGGTTCGCGGGCAGCGCCGACCTGATGGAGCGGAACCTGGACCGGCGCGTCGAGGTCCTCTTCCCCCTCCGCTCCGGAGATGCGGTGGCGCGCGCGGCGCAGATCGAGGCGTCGCTGCTGGCCGACACCCGGAACGCCTGGCGCCTCGAGCCCGACGGCTCGTGGGCGCAGGAGGATCCCTCGCGAACCGAGGCGATCTCGTCGTTCACCCTCGCGAAGGAGGCCGCCGCGGCGGATGCAGATGGACGCGGGTAGCCTCGAGCGAGAGCTGAAGTTCGTCGCTGCGGGCACGGGCTTCCCCCCGCTCCCGCCCGGATACTCCCTGGGCACGGGCACGACGCTGCACCTGACCGACGAGTACCTCGCCGATGCCGCTGGCGAGATCGAGGCCTCGGGGTTCGACCTTCGCCGCCGGAGCGATGCGGGCGGCAGGGTCCGCTACGCGTTGAAGGGTCGCGACGCGTTCGTCGCCCCGGGGGTTGCCGCCCGCCGCGAGATCGAGGCAGAGGCGATGGGAGACGGCCTGCCGCCGGCGATCCTCGCCGCACTCGCCGAGGGCGGCTGCACGGCGGTCGCCGGCAACGCGCCGCTCCTCGTGCGTGCGACGCTGCGGCAAGAGCGCACCGCCGCACCGCTCTCGCTCGATGGCAAGGTGCTCGCGACGATGAGCATCGACCGCGTGGCGCTCGCGGAGGCGGGGGTGGCTTGGAACGAGCTCGAGATCGAGTTCCTCCCGACGCTCTCGGCTGAAGAGGTCGCTCGCGAGTCGGCGCGGCTCACCGGCTGGATCGCGACCCTCGACGGCTACCTTCCATCCGAAGGGTCGAAGGCAGATCGCGCCCGCGACCTGCTCCGGGCGGGGGGATCCTCGGACTAGACCGCCCCGCGCGCCCTGCCGACGAGGTCCGGGAGGCTGCTCTTCCATCGAGCGCCGCGGAGCGCGATGGCGTTGATCGCGCCCTCGCGGATGCCACCATCGTCGATGTGCACCTCGCGGACCGCCGTCTGCTGCAGCAGCGCTTCGATGATCGCGATCCCCGCGGGAAGGAGTCGCGCCCGCCGCTGCGAGATCGCATATTGCCCGGCGATCTCCTTGGCGGTGCTCGAGGCCAAGATCGACCCCATCGTCGCCAGGTCATCGCGCGAGATCTCGCGATCCAGCATCGCCTGCGGCACGAGCCTGATCAGCCGCGTCGCGCTCCCTCCCACGAGGACGAGCCGGGGGATGCGCTTCACCTGCAGGTCGGCGAGAGCGAGGTGCGCACTCCGCCGTAGCTCCTGCCACTCCCGAACGCGAGGTGGATCTTGGTACGAGACCCGCGCGAGGAGCCGCGCCGAGCCAATGGAGAAACCGAACACCTCTGGCGCCCTCCCGGGATGGAGCGCGATGACCTCCGTCGATCCGCCGCCCACGTCGGCCACGAGGAGGGACTTTGAGTACACATGCCCATGGACCAGGCCGAGGACGGTGAGCAGCCCCTCCTCCTCGTGGCTCAACACCTCCATGGCCGTACCGATCTCTTCGCCGATCTCCCGCTGCACCGTCCGACGGTCGGCGGCGCGGCGGAGCGGCTCGGTCGCCACGACGCAGAACTGCTCCGCGCCGAGGCGCCCTGCACGCTCCTTGAACTGTCGGAGCACCGCGATCGTCTCGCGCGTGGCACGGCCGCCGATCACGCCCCGGCGCTCGACGAGGTGGCCGAGGTCCGAACCCGCCGACTCGTCGATCACCGTCTCCTGACGGACCCCGTCGCTGACCGCCACCAAGAGGTGGGTGGAGTTGGAGCCGATATCGGCGACCGCGTACACCCGGGGCTCCCGCGGTCGTTCGGCGCCCTTGGAGCTGGGTTGGCGGCCGGTCATGGGTGCATCTTACGCACGGTGCGCCGAACCTGCGCTACGCTCCCGCCATGGCACGATCTGGCGACGAGCACCTGCGGCTCTTGCTCATCCGCCACGCCGATGCCGGCGACCCGGCGGAGTGGACCGGACCGGATGCGGAACGACCGCTCTCCGAGCGGGGCATCAAGCAGGCTGCGCGCCTCGCAGCGGCGCTCCATGCATCGGGAGCGTCGATCGACCGCCTGATCGCCTCGCCAGCGCGGCGCTGCGGCGAGACGGCGGCGATCCTCGGCGAGGTGCTCGGCCTCGAGGTCTCCGTCGAGCAGGCCCTCGCGGACGGACCGCGCCTCGCCGAGCTGCGTCGCATCGTCGACGACGGATCGTCTTGCGTCGCGCTCGTCGGCCACGAACCGCACCTCTCGGCCCTCGCCGGCGAGCTCACCGGCATCGCAGGGATCCCCGTGCCGAAGGGAACGATGGTGCGCATCGACCTGCCGCGACCCCTCGCGGCAGGCGGCGGCACCCTCGCCTGGGTGGCGCCGCCCTCGCTCTTCCGGTCGCCAAAGGGCGAACGCTAGGCGCCGAACCGCCCTAGCGCCGCGGCCACCGCCGCCCCCTCGAGGCAGGCCGCGACGAGTCCCGGCGCCTCCAGCAGCTCCACCTGCTCCGCGCGCCCCAGGGTCCAGGTCGCGACCTCTTCGCCCCGTGCGGCACGGAGCGTCGCGCCGAGCATCCCGCGCTCGACTGCGACCCCGGCGTAGCCGCTCGCGCGCGCGGCGTGCAGCGGCTCCCCGACCGCAGCGTTCAGCCAGGTCGGCCAAGAGGGCTCCAGTGCCGCCAGGCGGGCCAGGTGCGCCGGCTCGAACGACGAGAAGACCGCGCCGTCGGCATCGCTCCCGCGCGCGGCCCGCACCACGGCGCAGAACCGCTCGTTCGGCTCGACCTTGAGCTCGACGTCGAGGAGCAGCGGGGGCGGCAGGAGCGCGAGCACGGCGGCCAGGGTGGGGACGCCGAGCGGCTCCAGCTGCGCCGCCGTCAGGCTCGCCACGGCACGGGGATCGCCATGGGTGCGCTCGAGCGTCGCGTCGTGGATCACCACGGGCGTCCCATCTGCCGCGAGGCGCACATCGAACTCCGCCCCATCGAGGCCGCTCCCGGGCAGGGCGGCGAACGCCGCGGGGGAGTTCTCCGGGTGGAGCCCGT
>JBEGQU010000012.1:0-4992 GCA_041180765.1 Chloroflexota bacterium | reverse complement strand
CGCAAAGCACCCCTCGATCCCCGCCCCGGGCACCTCGCCGACGATCCCGATCGACGCGACCGATCCGAAGACCGGGCGCACGACGCGGCGCACCGGCTGCTCGAACGGCTCATCGATCCCGAGGGGCGTCAATAGGTCGCCTTGTCGAACGCCGACTGGAGTGTCTTCACGTACGTCTGGCGCGTGACCGTGGCCCCCGAACAAAAGCTCGCTGAGAACACGTCGCCGATCGCGGCCTTGCTGGAGAGACCGATCGCCGCGTTCTCGTACTCGGCGATCGTGCAGCCGCTTCGCCAGCCGAAGGCGTTATCCCAGTTACCGTTCAAGGTGACGCTAGTGATCGCACCGCCGCTGAACACCACGGTGCTGGAGATCGACCCGTATCGGGCGTTGATCGTCGCCGATGTGAAGGTACCGTTGTGGAGCGTCGCCGTGCCGCCGCTCGCCGGGGTCGGGGTGGCGGTGGGCTTCGGGGTCGCCGACGCGCCCGCGCTGGCAGCAGGGGTGGCGGTGGGCGCGGCGCTGGCGCTCGCGTCGGGCGCGGGGGAACCGTCGGGCGAGGGGCTCGGCGAGCCGTCGATCGTGCCGACGTCGCCCGCGGGCGGGGCGTAGGCGAGCACCAGGCGCACCCCGGCGACGACGAGGATCAGGGTGGTGAGCGTGCGGCGCATCAGTAGGTCGCCTTGTCGAGCGCCGACTGCAGCGCCTTCAAGTAGGTCGTGCGGCTCACGGTGGCCCCGGAGCAGAAGCTCACGTTCACTTTCTGCTGCACCTCGCCCATCGAGGTGAGGCCGAGCACCGCGTTCTGGTACTCCTCGACGGAGCAGCCGCTGCGCCAGCCGAAGTTGTTGTCCCACGAGCCGCTGAGGGCGACCTTCGTGATCTTCTGGCCGCTGATGTCGATCGTCACCGTCAGCGTGCCGTAGCGGGCGCTGATCGCGTCGGAGGTCCAGCTGCCGTCGTGCGCGTACTTCCCCTCGGGCGTCGCCGACGCGTCGGGGCCGCCGGTCGACCCGGTCGGGTCGTACCGCACGATCGCCACGCTGGCGGCGACCGTGAGGAAGAGCGCCAGGAGCGCCTTGCGCGGGATCACCAGGCGAACCGCTCGAGGTGCACCTGCCGGCGCGGGACGCGCAGCTCGCGCAGGCTCTTCTCGACGCGCTCCATCATGTTCGGCGAGCCGCACAGGTACACGTCGCGCTCGCGGATGTCGGGGTAGAGCGCGAGCAGGCCCGCCGCGGAGAGCGGGTCGTCCTCGAAGCGGAATGACTCGCGGCTGCCGATGACGTAGTCGACGCGGATGCCGCGCAGCTCGGAGATGCGATCGATCTCGCGGTTGAGCACGAGGGCGTTCTTGCTCGGCGAGCGGTAGAGCAGGGCGATGTCGCCGCGGCGGGCCGGCAGCACCTCGAGCAGCGCACGCAGCGGCGTGATGCCGATCCCGCCGGCGATCAGCAGCACCCGCTCCTTGGTACGCACCACGCCGGTCAGCACGCCGTAGGGCCCCTCGAGGAAGATGCGGGTACCGACCTTGAGGCGCTGCAGCTCGCGGGAGCGGTCGCCGAGCGCCTCCACCGTGAAGCGCAGGGTGCGCCCGTCGGGCCCCGCCGAGAGCGAGTAGGGGTGCGAGCGCCACCAGCCGTCGCCGTTCAGCACGCGGATGCCGAACCACTGCCCGGCGCGCACGGGGAGCTTCTCCATCGCCCGGCCGGCGATGGTGATCGAGACGACCCCCGGGCGCTCCTCGGTGACCCGCTCCACGTAGAAGCGGTGACGCAGGTTGCGCGCGATCGGCTCGAGCACGCGGAAGACGAGGAGCGGCGCGAGCGCGATGGCGTAGAGCGCGATCCAGGTCCAGAGGGCGACGGGGTCGGCGGCGAAGTCGCTGCCGATCTTGATCTGGTGCAGGAAGCCGAGCACCACCGCGAGGTAGACGTACAGGTGGATGCCGTACCAGGTCTCGTACGGCAGGCGGGCGCGGGCGGCGCGAATGGAGACGACGGCCACGACCACGAAGAGGGCGAAGGCGATCGTCGCGCCGAGGCCGCCGGGCTGCTGCAGGGTGAAGTCGATGATCGAGGCGACGATCACCGCGGGCGAGGTGATCGGCTCGGTCGGCGCCCAGGCCATCGAGGAGGCCACGACGTGCACCGCGAGCAGCCAGACGCTCGCGAAGCCGGCGAGCCGGTGCAGGCGCGCCGCCTCGTCGCTCCCCACCACCTGGTCGATCCACGGCGCACGCGAGAGCAGCGCGATGCCGACCAGGGCGAGCAGCGTGCCGTAGATCGCGGTGAGCTGCCCGACCGATGCGGCGATCTCGGCGATCGAGCCGAAGCGGTGGTCGATGCCGTGGCGCAGCCACATGCCCGCGAGCAGCAGGCCGAGGCCGATGGTGATCCACTGCAGGTCGGCGCCGGTGATCGCCCAGCGGCGCGGCAGGGGCGGCGCCGTCGCCGCGCCGGGCCGGGGTCCCCTGGTGCGCTGTGCGGTCGTCATGCGGAGAGGGTCGCCGCGTCGCCGGGCCGCGTCTTGTGCGCCGTCAAATCTTCCGCTCGGAGATCGGCACGGCGATGTCGCCGACCGTGCCGCCGGTCGCCTGGAGCAGGGTCGTCGGGGCGAGGCCGACCGAGCGGCCGCGCGCGCCCGCCGAGACGTAGATGTGCTCTTGGCGCAGGGCGGTGGCGTCGAGCAGCACCGGCAGCCGGCGGCGGGTGCCGAGGGGGCTGATGCCGCCCACCACGTAGCCGGTGGCGCGCTCGGCGGTCGCCACGTCGGCGAGGCGGGCGCGCTTGGCGCCGAGCTCGGCGGCGACGCGCTTCTCCGACAGCTCGGCGTTGCTCGCCACCACGGCGAGAGCGAGCGCCGGCTCGGCATCGGGCGCCCCCTCGAGGGCGACGACGAGCGTCTTGTAGATCTGCTCGGGGTCGGCGCCGAGCGCCTGCGCGGCGGCGCGCGCGTAGGCGATCTGCTGGCCGCGGTGCAGCTCCGGCCCCGAGAGCGGCTCGATCTGGTAGCGGATCTCCTCGTACGGGAGGCCGAGCCGCTCAAGCTCGAGCCCCGCCGGGGTCGACGCCACGCTATGCCCCCTTGGCGAGCGGGATGCGCACGATGAGCCGCGCGCCGCCGCCCGGCGCGCTCTCGACGACGATCGTGCCGCGGTGCGACACGGCGATCTCGCGGGCGATTGCCAGGCCGAGCCCCGCACCGCCGTCGGTGCGCGCGGTGCCGCTGCCGCGGTAGAACGGCTCGAAGACGCGCTCGCGATCGCCGAGGGCGATCCCCGGCCCCTCGTCGTCGACCCAGAGTGCGGCCTGGTCGCCGTCGCGCGCCGCGCCGATCGTCACGGTGCCGCCGCGCGGGCCGTGGCGCAGGGCGTTCTCGACGAGCCCAAGGAGCAGCTGCACGAGCCGATCGGCGTCGCCCTCGACGCGCAGCGGGCGCTTCGCGATGTCGGTGACGAGCACCGCGCCCGCGCGGCCGGCGATCGCGGCGGCGCGGTCGGCGGCGTCGCGCGCCACGGCGGCCGCGTCGAGCGGCTCGAGGTGCACGGCGGCCCCGCCGCTCGCGGCGGCCGCCTCGCGGCTGGCGAGGGTGAGCAGGTCGGCGCTGAGGCGGCCGAGCCGGTCGGACTCGGCGATGATGCCGCGCACCAGGTCGCGCCCGGCCGGCTTGACGAGCCCCTCGCGCTCGAGGATCTCGGCGCTCGACAAGATGACCGAGGCGGGGGTGCGCAGCTCGTGCGAGGCGCTGGCGACCATCGCGCGCTCGCGGGCCGCGGCGGCGGCGATCGGCGCCAGGGCGCGCCGGGTGATGAGCAGCGCCACCAGGAGGCCGCCGCCCATCGCGAGGAGGGCGACGAGGATCAGCGAGCCCTGCAGGCTCTGCTGCTGCGCGGCGCGCACGTCGAGCCGGCCCGCGACCTGCACGTAGCCGACCGGCCCGCTCGGGTCGTCGGGGTGGAAGATCGGCGCCGTCACGACGCGGAACTCGGCGCCGCCGATGACGACCGTGGTGAGCGACGGGGTGGCCTTTGCGCCGTCGAGCAGCGCCACGACGGGGAAACCCCGCCCCGCCGACTCGGACGAGGCGACGACCGAGCCGTCGACGCCGAGGATCGCCCACGGCCCGCCAGCGCCGAACTCGTCGGTGTGCGCGTCGGGGGGGATCGAGGGGGGCGCTAGCGGCGCGGGGCGCGCCGGGAGGGCGAACCGCACGAGGGCGACCGCCGGGCGCGGGGCGTGGCCCGACTCGCCCTCGTCGTCGCCGTCGCCGTCGGGACTCCCCTCCGGCGGGCTCAGCTCGGGGCTTGCGTCGGGGCTCGCGTCGGGCTGGTTGTCGGCGTCGTCGTCGGAACCGTCGTCGCCGCCGTCGTCGCTCGGCGACGGCGACGCGCTCGGGGCGACGAGGTCGATCGGGGGCAGCCGCTCCTGCACCTCGTGGACGATGCGCGCGGCGCGGTCGAGGAGCGCGGTGTCGAGCCCGGCGTCGAGCGCGCGGCTCCCGGCGAGCGCCCCGCCCACGCCGACGACGGCGACGACCGCGACCGTGGCGAGCAGTACGAAGCGCGTGATCTGCGTGCGCGTGCGCACGAGCAGCGCCTCGATCCCCTCGCCGGCGATCGGCCGTCGGTCGCTCATCGCCGCGCGGCCCCCTTCGCCGCCTTCGCCTCGACGAGCCGGTAGCCGACGCCGCGCACCGTCTTGATCAGGTCGTCGTGGCCCGACTCCTCGAACTTCTTGCGCAGGTAGTGGATGTACAGGTCGACGACGTTCGAGTAGACGTCGGGCTCCGAGCCCCACACCTCGTCGAGGATCTGCTGCCGCGTCAGCGCCACGCCGCGGTTGCGCAGCAGGTAGGCGAGCAGCGCGTACTCGCGCGCCGACAGGTCGATCACCGCCTCGCCCGCCTTGAGCGCGTGGCGCGCCTCGTCGAGGGCGAAGCCCGGCGCAATCTCGTAGACCCCGTCGCCGCCCCCGCCACCGACCTCGCCGC
>JBEGQU010000011.1:0-14451 GCA_041180765.1 Chloroflexota bacterium | reverse complement strand
TCGGCCGCCACGGGATCCAGATCGACAAGCACCAGGTGCAGCTCGACGAACCGCTCAAGCAGCTCGGCACGTACCGCGTCCAGGTGCGCGTCGCGGCCCACCTCGTCGCCGAGGTGACGGTCACCGTCGAGGCGAAGGCCTAGCCACGGAGGCGCCGGCGGCGACCCCGCGCATCTTGCACGTCGACCTCGACGCGTTCTTCGCGTCGGTCGAGGTGCGCGACAACCCGTCGCTCGCCGGCAAGCCGGTGGCCGTCGGCTACGGCGAGGGGCAGCGCGGCATCATCTGCGCCGCCTCGTACGAAGCGCGCCGGTTCGACGTGCGCGCCGCGACCACGACGCGCAGCGCCCTTGCGCGCTGCCCGCAGCTGATCCTCGTGCCGCCACGGCACGAGCGCTACGCCGAGGTGTCGCGCGAGGTGATGCAGGTACTCGGCGCATGGGCGCCCGTGATCGAGCAGACGAGTCCCGACGAGGCGTACCTCGACCTCGCCGGCACGGAGCGGCTGCTCGGCTCGCTCGAGGATGCCGCGCGCGGGCTGCGTCGCGCGGTGCGCACGGAGACGGGGCTGGCGATCAGCGTCGGCGGCGCGACGAGCAAGGTGGTGGCGAAGGTCGCCTCCGACGCGGCGAAGCCCGACGGGGCGCTCATCGTGCCGCCCGGGAGCGAGGCGGCCTGGCTCGCGCCGCGCAAGGTCGGTGTCATCCCGGGGATCGGCCCCGTCGCGCGCGAAACGCTCCGCGAGCTCGAGATCATCACCTGCGGCGATCTCGCCGTCGCTCCCGACGACCACCTCATCCGCCGCTTCGGCGCGCATGGACCGGAACTGCGGGACTGGGCGCGCGGCATCGACCGGGCGGCCGTCAGCGATGAGCGGCAGCGCAAGTCGCTCGGCCGCGAGATGACGCTCGAGGTCGATGTCTCGGACCCGAGGATCCTCGAGACGCTCCTCCTCTCGCTCGTCGAGACGGTCGCCTACTCGCTGCGCGGCGAGGGCCTGCTCGGGCGCGTCGTCTCGCTCAAGCTGAAGGACACCGAGTTCCAGTCGATCACCCGCCAGGTGCGCCTCGCCCGGCCGAGCGACCTGGCGGGGCCGATCTTCGAGGCGGCGCGTGGGCTCCTCGCCCAGAGCGCCCGCGGCACCGCGTACCGCCTGATCGGCGTATCGCTCTCGGAGCTCGGCGAGGACGAGCAGCTCGGGCTCTTCGACGGGCGCCGCACGGAGCGCGAACGGGCGATCACCGCCGCCGCCGACAAGATGCGGCGCAAGTACGGCGATGACGCCGTCACCCGCGCGCGGCTCCTCGAGGACTAGCGCCCTCGCCGGCGAGCCCCTTGACGCAGTTCAGAACAGGTGTTCTAATGCTCCCATGACAAAGCACGAGCAAGACCGCAAGGGGCGCATCCTCCAGGCGATCGCCGAGGGGATCCGCCGCAACGGCACCCCGCCCACGGTGCGCGAAATCGCCGACTACGTCGGGCTCGCCGCCCCCTCGGCGGTGCACCACCACCTCGAGGCGCTCGAGCGCGAGGGGCTGATCGAGCGCGGCGCCGGGCTCTCCCGCGCCCTTCGCCTCACCCCGCGGGCCCACGCCCTCCTCGAGATCGACGAGGTCGAGCCGGCGAGCCTGCCGGCGCGCGCCCGCGACCTGGTGGTCGTGGGGCAGATCGCCGCGGGCGGGCCGATCGAGGCCTACGAAGAGCGCGCCGAGACGGTCGCCGTCCCCGAGTTCATGTCGACCGCCGACTCCTACCTGCTGAAGATCCGCGGCGACTCGATGATCGAGGCGCAGATCGCCGACGGCGACTACGTCGTGATCAAGCCCGGCAGCGTGGCGAGCGACGGCGACATCGTCGTCGCCCAGGTCGAGGAGAACGCGGTCACCCTCAAGCAGCTCTTCCGCGAGGCCGGCCGGGTCCGCCTGCAGCCGGCGAACCGGGCCTACCCGCCGATGTACTACCCCGAGGTCCGCATCCAGGGGGTGCTGATCGGCGTCCTGCGCCGCGTCCACTGAGCGCACGCAGGGAGTTATCCACAGCCCGCGCCGGCCGGGCCGCCTTCGTGGAGAGATTCGGGGGAGCATCGTGGGGAAACCCCTAGCGGCGCACGTCGCCGGTTTGCGAGGATCGTGACATGACCAGCCAGCTTCCGCCGCAATCTTCCGAGGCCGAGGAGTCGGTCCTCGGCGCGCTGCTCATCGACTCGAGCGCCATCGTCGAGGTCGCCTCGATCCTGGGCGCCGGAGACTTCTACAAGCCGGCGAACGCCAAGGTCTACGGGGCGATCAAGACGCTCCACGACAAGGGGGAGCCGGTCGACATCCTCACCGTCTCAGAGGAGCTGGAGCGCCGCGGGCAGATCGAGGAGATCGGCGGGCGGGCGGCGCTCGCCGACCTGTGCGACCGCACGCCGACGGCGGTGCACGCCGTGCAATACGCGCGCATCGTCGAGCGCAAGGCGATGCTGCGCGGCCTCATCGGCGCCGCCGGCAGGATCGCCTCGATCGGCTACGAGGATGCGGCCGACGTCGCCGAGGCGATCGACCGCGCCGAGTCCGAGCTCTTCCAGGTCTCGCAGAAGCGCGCCGCGACCGGCTTCGCCCCGCTCGGCAAGCTGCTCACCGAGGCCTACGATCGCCTCGACTTCCTGCACCAGCACCGCGGCCAGCTGATGGGCCTGCGCACCGGGTTCTCCGACATCGACAGCATCATGCAGGGGCTGCAGGTCTCCGACTTCATCGTCCTCGCCGCGCGCCCCTCCGTCGGGAAGACGTCGCTCGCGCTGAACATGGCCGAGAACATCGCCATGCGCGAGGGGAAGAGCGTCGGCGTCTTCTCGCTCGAGATGTCGAAGGAGCAGCTGGTGCTGCGCCTGCTCTCGAGCGTCACCGGCATCGACTCGTACCGCCTGCGCAGCGGCTACCTGACCGACATGGACTTCCCCAAGATCGCCGACGCGATGGGCAGGCTCGAGCAGGCGAAGATCTTCATCGACGACACGGCGAGCATCTCGGTCATGGAGCTGCGCACCAAGGCACGGCGCCTGAAGATGGAGAGCGGCCTCGACCTGGTGATCGTCGACTACCTGCAGCTGATGCAGCCCGGGGAGTCGCGCGGCGACGGGAACCGCGTGCAGGAGGTCTCCGACATCTCGCGCGGCCTGAAGGCGCTCGCGCGCGAGCTGCAGATCCCGGTGATCGCGCTCTCCCAGCTCTCGCGCCAGGTCGAGAGCCGCGACCGCGAGAAGCAGGTCCCCCGCCTCTCCGACCTGCGCGAGTCGGGCGCGATCGAGCAGGATGCCGACGTCGTGCTCTTCCTCCACCGCGAGGCGGAGCAGGACGACACGCAGCGCGGCGAGACGATCAACTTCACCGTCGCCAAGCACCGCAACGGCCCGACGGGAAAGGGCCAGCTCTGGTTCCTCAAGGACCAGACGCGCTTCGTCAACCTCGTGCGCAAGGAGGAGCAGGAGCCCGTCGCGGAATCGCTACAGTAGGGCGATGGCCCTCCTGCTGCGGCCCGGCATGCGCCGGCCGACCCTCCTCTACGTCGTCGTCGGCCTGATGCAGGCCTGCTACATGCCCTACTCGGGGATCGTGCTGCACCAGCGCGGCGTCTCGCTCGAGGCGATCGGCCTGGTGACGGCCGTGAACTCGTTCCTCGCGCTGGCGGCCGGTCCGCTCTGGGGGCACCTCGGCGATGCGACGCTCGGCCGGGTGGCGACCTTCCGGCTCGCCCTCTTCGCCACCGCCACGGGGGTGCTCCTCTTCGCGGCAGGGCCGTTCGCCGGGATCCCGGGCACCGCCCTCGCCGCCTTCGCCGGCGCGGGGATCGTGCCGCTCCTCGACACGATCGGCATGGAGCGGCTCGCGCGGATCGGCGGCGAGTGGGGCTCGCTGCGGGCGCTCACGAGCGCCAGCTACTCCGCGATGTGCATCGTCGGCGGCGGCTTCGTGGCGACGATCGGCGCGGTAATCATCGGCCCCTCCTACGCACTGGGGGCGCTCGTCGTCGTCGTCGCCACGATCGGACTGCGGCTCGCGGCGGGCGAGGCGCACACCGCCGCCGAAGAGGCGATGGAGCGCGAGGAGCCGGCCGGCGGGAACGCCGAGATCGCCATCGCCGGCGACTGGCGCGACCGCTTCGGCACGGCAAGCGCCGCCTTCGCCCAGTCGCCGCGGCTCGGCGCCTTCCTCGGGCTCAGCCTGCTCGCGAACCTCGGCGCCGGGCTCTTCTACGCCTTCGGATCGATCCGCATCCAGGAGGTCGGCGGGGACGCCTCGACCGTCGCCCTCGGCGGCGCGATCTCCGCCGCCGTCGAGATCCCCTTCTTCCTCGCGGGCGGTGCGATCGCCGCGCGCATCGGCCTGCACCGCGTCTACTCGATCGGCTGCGCCGCGATCGGCGCCGCGAGCCTCGCCTACGCCGTGGTGGCCGATCCGCTCGGGCTCGCGGTGCTCCGCTCGCTCATCGGCATCGGCTTCGCCTGCACCCTGCTCGGCAGCGTGCTCAGCGTGCGCACGATCGTGCCGTTGCACCTGCAGGCGACGGGACAGGCGCTCTTCCAGGGCGTCTCGTACGGCCTGGCGATCGCCATCGCCTCGATCGTCGGCGGGATCATCTACGGCGAGCTCGGCGCCCTGCCGCTCTTCGCCCTCTCGGCCCTCGTGCTCTTCGCGTCGATCCCGATGGCGCTGCGCGTGCTGGACACGGGGCGCGCCGGCGCCTAGACCGCTCCGCGCTCCGCGTCGGCGATCGCCCCCAGCGCGCGGCGATACTCGATCGACGCCTGGTCCGGCCCCGCGATGTGCAGCTCCTCCGAGAGATCGACGGGCAACTGCTCCGGGCGCTGCGACTCGGTGATCGGACGGTCCTGGTCGAGGATCAGCCGCTGGAAGTCGGCGAGTTCGGCGTCGGCTGCCGGGTCGAGGTTGTAGCTGCGGGCGTTCCAGGTGAAGGTGCGCGTCTCCTTCGCCGAGAGCGGTGACGCGGCGATGAAGAGGATGAACCGATGCCCCTCGGGGAGCTGCTGGTCGAGCGTCACGGCGTACGGCAGGTGCACGGTGTAGGTCGTCGGATCGCGCTGCACCTTCGTCCCCGGGGCGGCATCGCCCTTGACGCTCGTCTGCGGCTCCTCGAGGGCGATCTGGAAGCTGATCGTGTCGCCGAGCGACTGCACGACATGCTCCGGGCTGACCGGCTTCGCGCGGTCGCCGAGGACCCCTTCGTGGACCCAGGGGAAGTGGCTGAAGTCGATGAAGTTCTCGATCCGCCGCGCGGGACTGCAGGCCCAGTCGTACGTGCTGATCGGGATCGTACGCAGCTTCGGATCACCCCACCAGGGAACCTCGGGAAGCGGATAGAGCGCCTCGGGGCGCTCCCAGCCACCCGGGCCGGGATCGAGCAGCACCCAGACGAGGCCGGCGCGCTCGACGGCCGCGTAGCGTTCGATGCGCGCACGGCGCGGGATCGAGCGGCCGTGCACGGCGGGGATGCGGCGCACCGTGCCCGCCTGATCGTACGACCAGCCGTGGTACGGGCAGACGAGGCAGGCCTCGCCGGTCGCGGGGGACCCGTCGGGCGCGGGGGCGCTGCCGTCGTCGACCCAGCCGAGCGAGAGGGCGGTGCCCCGGTGGACGCAGAGGTCGGGGAAGGCGGCGACACGCCCCCCGAGGCGCACCACCACGAGCGCCTCGCCCGAGAGGCGCACGGGGAGCGGGCGGTCGCGCAGCTCGTCGGCGATGCAGACGGGCATCCAGGCCCGGCGCAGGGCGCGATCGAGGGCGAGCTCGCCGGCGGCGTCGAGGCGATTCTCGCTCGCCGGTCGGCTCATCTCCGGCCGAAGGTCTCCATCATCATCGCCACGAAGCGGTCGGCGTTGGCATCGAAGGCGACCGCTGCGTTCGGCTCCTTGCCCCCGCGGTGGTGCGTGTCGACGACCGTCCTGCCGAGGGTCAGCGCGCCCGACGTCTCGACCGCCACGTGGCAGCGCTTGGTGGTGATGATGTCGGGCTCGACGAGTGCCGCGACGCAGAGCGCATCGTGGACCGGAGCCGACTCGGGGATGTCCATCTTCTGGCTGCTCTCGTAGCTGTTGATGCGGCGCGTGACGAAGGTCTCCGTCGCCCTGCCGGCCGGCGTGCCGAGCGCGCCGAGCGCCGCGCACTGCCTGGCGGTGACGAGCGCACGGTGCGTGGCGTCGAGCGGCACCATCAGCACGTCGCGGAAGCCCGCCTCGAAGACGCTCGCCGCTGCATCGGGATCGGCCCAGATGTTGAACTCCGCCGAGGCGGTCATGTTCGGCACCTCGTGCCCGCCGCCCATGATGATGAGTCGCGGGACCCATTCGGCGAAGCGCGGCTCCTTGGCCACGGCGACGGCGATGTTGGTGAGGGGGCCGATCGGCATGAGGGTGATCGGATCGGTGGCGTTGCGATAGGTCTCGATCAGGTAGTCGACGGCATCGCGGGAAGCCGGCTCGCGCGTGCTGCGCGGGATGTCGAGGTAGGTCCCGTGCGGATCCTGCACCGTGTCGGCCTTGAAGAAGCGCTCCGCGGGCATCGCCTTGCGCACGATCGGCCGGGGGAACCCGGCGTGCACGGGGATCTCCGGGCGGCCGATCAGCTCGAGCACGGAGAGCGAGTTGGTCGTCGTCGCGGTCAGCGGCGCGTTGCCGAACACGGTGGTGACGCCGATCAGGTCGACCTGGGGGTGCAGGGCGGCGAGCATCAGGGCGACCGCGTCGTCGGTCCCCGTGTCGCAGTCGATGATCAGCTTGTGTCGCCCGGCCATGGGCAGAGTGTAGAGCGCGGCGCGGCGCCGCTACGCCCGCGGTACGCGACGCCCGCTCACCATCCCCCCGCACGCCGACCGCCAACGGCTGCCACGGCGGCAAGGGAGGATGGGCATGAACCGTGTGAGGGATATCCGGGTCCAGGCCGAACGCCCGCGCCTCGAGGCGCGGCTCGACGGACTGCCGCCGGGTGGCATCGCCCTGGTCTCCGGGCGCGCGGGGTACGGGAAGAGCAGCGCCGTCGCGGCCTGGGGCGGCCGCGGCGACGGGGCGATGCGCTGGCTGCGGGCGCGGGACGGACTTGCGGGAGCGCTCATCCTCGCTGCCGACGGCGATGACGGAACGCGCCTCCCGCGCCTGTGCCGCGCAGTCAGGCGCGACCAGCCCATCCGTGCGCAGGTTGCCGCGCTCCTCGCCGACCTCGCCGCACCGCACGCCGAGATCACGCTCGTCGTCGACGATGTCGATGCGCTTGCGAACGCGCGCGAGGGGCTCGCCTTCCTCTGCCAGCTGGCGGAGCGCGAACCCGACGGCGCACGGGCGATCCTCGTCGGCAGGCACGTCGCCGCGCTCAGGATGGCGGTGGCGCGGAGCAAGCGCGCCATCGTCGAGATCGGCGCCCCCGACCTCCGACTCTCGCCGCTCCAGGCACGGCAGATCGCCGAGACCCGCAGCTGGGACGGAGGGGCCGGGACCCTGGAGATCGCCCGGCGCGAGGCGGCGGGGAACGGCGGGATCTTCGCCGCATGGGTGAGCGCGCAAGTCGGCGGCGGCGCAGTCGACGACCTCGACGATTTCGTCCGCCGCGACGTGGTCGGCCAGAGCGCCGCGCTCCTCGCGCGGCTCGCCGCCGGGCAGGACGGCGAACCCAGCGAAACGCTGCTCCGGTCGCTCTGGTCGGAGGGCCTGTTGGTCGCTCCTGCGGAGAGCGATGAACTCGGGACGGAGGGCTGGCGCATCCCCGAGTCGATCGCCCGCGTCCTCGGCGTTGCGCCACAGGTTGCCGTAAGAGCGACGCCCCGCGCGGCGCATCGGACGGTGCGTCCGATGCCGCCCGATCGGCGCGTCGCCATCGTCCATGACCTCGGCCCGCTGGGCATCGACGTGGAGGGGCGCACGATCGACGGCACGGGGATCCGGCCACGGTCGCTTGCCCTGCTCCTCTACCTGGCGACAAGGCCGCGACACGCGGCGACCCGCGACGAGGTGATCGATGCGCTCTGGCCCGAGGCCGACGAGGCGGCAGGCCTGAATAGCCTCAACCAGGCGATCTTCCACCTGCGCCGAACGATCGACCCTGGGTACGAGGCCGCGGCAGCGCACGGCGGTGCGACGCCCTACGTGCGCCACGAGGGCGAGGTCGTGTCGCTCCACCCGGAATTCGTCCGCTTCGACTCCGCCGCGGTGCTCGCGGGCCTCGATCGGATCAGGCGCACGCCGCGTCCGGAAGACCTGGACGCACTGCTCGCCGCCTACCACGGGCCCTTCGGGGTGGAGATGCCGTTCGAGCCGTGGGTCGAACAGCACCGCAGCACGCTCGAGGTCGGGCTCCTGGCGCTAGTCGAACGGTCGGTGCTGGCCGCGCACGAGGCTGGCGATCTCGATCGCGCCGTCGACCTCGCGCTGCGCGCCTCGCGCATCGATCCCGAGGACGGCGCGCTCTTCGAACGGCTCGCCCTGCTGCTCGACGAGAGCGGCTCGCTGGCAAGCGCCCGACGAGCGGCACGGCGGGCGGTCGCCCTTCTCGGCGAGATGGACCTCGAGCCGCCGCCCGAGCTGCTGCGGATCGGCGCGAAGGAGGGGGGCGCAGCCGGGCGGCAGGAGGGGCCGCGATCAGCACCCGAGGAGCACGAGTGAGACTAAGTCTCACTCGTGCTAGGCTCCCCCCATGACCGAAACGCTGCCGATGCTCGAGGCCCTCGACCGCTCGGGGGTCCGCCTGACGGGACCCCGGCGTGCCGTCGCGACGCTCATCGCTCGGCGCGGCGGGGGCCACTTCACGGCCGCCGACCTGGTTGCCGCGGCGGCGCGGCGGCGGCTCGTGGTCGGGCGGGCGACGATCTTCCGCCTCCTCGACCTGCTCGTCGAGCGCGGCCTCGTGGAGCGTGTCGACCTCCCCGACGGGCGGCACGCCTACGTCCCCTGCGAGGCGACGCACCATCACCATGTTGTCTGCACCGACTGCGGCAGCGTCACCGAGGTCGCCGACTGCGGGATTGCCGCCGTCGCCGCCGAGGCGGCACGCCGAACCGGCTACGCCATCGATGCGCACCGGCTGGAGCTCTTCGGTCGCTGCCCCGATTGCAGGGGGCACCGTTGATGCGCGCCGCCGGTGCGCTCTTGGCCGCCGCGCTCCTTGCTGGCGCCTGCTCGGGGAGCGCGCCGAGCAGCTTCCCGTCGGCCGCCTACAGGGTGGTCGCGAGCACGAGCATGTTCGCCGACCTGGCGCGCATGGCGCTGGGAACGGCGGCGAACGTCGACTCGATCGCCCCCGCGGGAGTCGACGTGCACACTTTCGAGCCGTCGCCCCGCGATGCACAGCGACTCGCGGGAGCGGATCTGGTGCTGGTGAACGGCCTCGGGCTCGACGGCTGGATGGCGCCGCTCGTCGAGGCATCGCGCGTCGACGCGACAAGGGTGGTTGCCCTCGG
The DNA here is from genome assembly GCA_041180765.1 of Chloroflexota bacterium. Lineage (GTDB taxonomy): Bacteria > Chloroflexota > Limnocylindria > Limnocylindrales > Limnocylindraceae > Limnocylindrus. The sequence continues at coordinate 5,007 of JBEGQU010000011.1, read as the reverse complement.
CGAGGGGCTCGAGCCGCTCGGCTGGACATACATCGCAGCGGGCCAGGGGGAGAACCCACACGTCTGGCTGGATCCGGCCGGGGCGACGCTCTACGTTCGCCGCATCGCCGAGCGGGCGGCGGCGGCGATGCCGGATCGGGCCGAGGAGATCGCTGCGACGAGCGGGGCCGCGATCGCCGAGATCGCGAAGCTCGACGTAGGCGTGCGCGCGGCGTTCGATCGGGTCGCGGTGAAGCGCATCGTCACCTTCCATGACGCGTTCCCCTACTACGCCCGTGCCTACGGCATCGAGGTCGTCGGGGTCGCCGTCGATGCGCCCGGGCAGGAACCGAGCGCCCGCGAGACCGCGGCGCTGATCGAGGCGATCCGGGCGGCGGGAGTGACGACGATCTTCAGCGAGGAGCAGTTTCCGACCGCCCTCGTCGAGCGCATCGCCGACGAGACGGGGGCCACGGTCATCGCGAACCTGCACTCCGACTCCCTCGGGCGCCCCCCGGCGGATACCTACGTCGGTGCCATGCGCGAGAACGCCTCGCTGATCCTCGGCGCACTCGGAGGGTCGCTGCCGTGAGCAACCGGGCGGCAGTTCCGGCGCACCCGGCGATCGCGATCCGCGGCCTCACCGCGGGCTACGGGGAGCGCGCCGCGCTCACCGACGTCGACCTCGAGATCGCGGCGGGATCGCTCACGGCGGTCTTCGGCCCGAACGGCGGCGGCAAGTCGACGCTCATCAAGTGCATCGCCGGGCTGATGCGCCCGTGGAGCGGCAGCGTCGAGGCGCTCGGCACGGGCGCAGGTCGCGCTGCGAAGCGAATCGCCTACGTGCCGCAGGCCGAGCAGGTCGACTGGGCCTTCCCGATCTCCGTGGGCGAGGTGGTCGCGATGGGCCGAACGCCGTCGATCGGTGCGTTCAGGCGACCGGGCCGCGCCGATCGCGAGGCGGTCGCCGCGGCGCTCGAGCGCGTCGACATGGCCGATCTCGCCGACCGCCAGATCGGCGCCCTCTCCGGTGGGCAGCGCCGACGGGTGTTCATCGCGCGCGCGCTCGCCAGCGAGCCGGACCTCTACCTGCTGGACGAGCCGGTGACCGGCGTGGACCCGGTGACACAGGCGAAGATCATGGACATCCTGGAGCACGAGGCGGCACACGGCCGCACGGTGGTCGCGACGACGCACGACCTCGCCTGCGCCGCGCAGCGCTTCCACGACGTTGTCGCGCTCGCGGGGCGGGTAGTCGCGCACGGCCCGGCCGAACTCGTCCTCGATCGTGCGGTGCTCGAGCAGACCTACGGCGGGCACCTGGTCCCCCTCGCGGGCGGCGGCGTGATGCTGCTCGACGACCCACACCACGAGCACGGCGCGCACGAGGGACACCGATGAGCCTCGTCGACCTGCTGCTCGCGCCCCTCGCCTACGACTTCTTCGTCCGCGCGCTGCTGGCGAGCGCCCTCGTCGGCGTCGCCTGCGCGGTCGTCGGCGCCTTCGTCGTCTCGAAGGGGATGAGCTTCATCGGCGACGCGGTCAGCCACGCGGCCTTCCCCGGGATCGTCGCCGCCTACCTGCTCGGGCTGCCGATCGTGCTCGGCGGGGCGGTTGCGGCGATCGCCACCGCACTCGGCATCGGCGTGCTCTCGCGGCGCTCCGCGCTCCGCGCCGATGCCATCATCGGCGTGCTCTTCGCCGGCATGTTCGCGCTCGGCGTGGCGCTCTTCTCCGCGATCCCGAACTACGTCGGCGACCTGTTCCATGTCCTCTTCGGCGACGTGCTCGGAATCTCGGTCGGCGACCTGCTGGCGCTCGGCGCACTCGTGGCGGCGCTGCTGCTCGTCGTCTGGGCGCTCTGGAAGGAGCTGCTCTTCGCGACCTTCGATCCGCTCGGGGCGGCCGCGGCGGGACTGCCGGTCCGCCGGCTCGACGACCTGCTGCTGATCATGATCGCCGTCACGATCGTCATCAGCCTCCAGGCCGTGGGGATCGTCCTCGTCGTCGCGATGATCACCACGCCGGCGGCCACGGCACAGCTGCTGGTGCGCCGCTTCACGCACATGATCGCGCTCGCCGCGCTCTGCGGCATCGTCGCGTCGATCGTCGGGCTCTACGCCAGCTACGCCCTCGACATCGCCTCGGGTGCGGCGATCGTACTGATCGAGACGATGCTCTTCGGGGTGGCGCTCGCGACGGTGCGGGTCCGCGCGCTGCGCCGCGGCTGAGGCGCGACCTAGCGGAGCCCGGCGAACAGGTCGGACTCGGGCAGCGCCGGGGCTGCCGCGAGGCGGTGCTCCACGAGCCGATAGCTCTCCACCGCACCGAGCCTGATCCAGTCGTCGTCGCCGAGGACGAGCATCGGGCTCTCTGGGCGGATCTGCGTCGCGTGGGCCTGGATCGCACGACGCTTGGCGGCGAGGTGCTCGCGGATGTCGATGCGGGTGGTGATCAGCTCGTCGGGGCAGGCCATCCTCGCGCGCCAGGTGCGCCACTCCTCGAGCTCCTCGGGCGTCGCCTCTTCCGGCTCGCTCCACCACGAGCGCTCGCCGCGCGCCTCGAGCAACGCCTGCATCGCGTCGCGCTGTGAATCGGGGGTGCGCACCTCGTAGAGCTTTTGCGGGGTCCAGGCGGGGCCCGCCCCGGGGCGCCAGGCAGGGTCCCCCGCGACCTCCCAGGCGCGTCGCGCCACGCGGGCCGCGGCGATGTGGTCGGGGTGCCCGTAGCCACCGAAGTCGTCGTAGGTGGCGATCACGTCGGGCCGCGTCGCCCGGATGATGCGCACGAGGCGCTCCACCGGCTCGTCGATCCCCCGCTCGACGGCCTGGTGGTAGCAGCGCGGATCGGCGTTCCCCTCGGTGCCGACCATCCCCGAGTCGCGGTAGCCGAGATTCTCGAAGCGGGTCACGCCGAGCGCCGCCATGGCCGCCGCAAGCTCGCCCATGCGCGTCTCGCCGAGCCGGGCGTGCTCCTCGGGGGTGTCGCGCTCCGGGATGACGATCTCGCCCAGTTCGCCGCGCGTGCCGGTCACGACCACGACATCCGTGCCGGCGCCGCGTGCCGCGGCGTAGGCGGCGAGCGTGCCGCCCATCGTGATCGTCTCGTCGTCGGGGTGCGCATGCACCGCCATCAGCAGGAGCCTGCCGCGATCATCCATGGCTGCATCCTAGCGGTGAGCGGAGGGCTCGTCGGGTACCCTATGGGCCGGCGCCGCAATGGGCGGCGAGCGCAGGGGAGGCGAAATGGCCGGGAGCGAATCGAAGGTGCAGCGCTGGGCCCTCATCCTCGGCGCCTCGAGCGGGATCGGCGAGGCCACCGCGCGCCACGCCGCGCTGGCCGGCTACAACGTCTGCGGCGTCTACCTTGGCCGCTCGCGCGGCGAGAAGCTCGATGCGGCGATCGCCGCGGTCAAGGCGACCGGCGTGGAGGCGCTCTACGTCCGCGGTAACGCCGCCGACGACGAGAAGCGCGCCGAGGTCGTCGCACAGCTGCGCGAGCGCTTCGCCGCGGCGAGGGCCGCCGGCCAGGAGCCGCAGCTCGGCATCGTCGTGCACTCGCTCGCCTTCGGCAGCCTCCAGCCGTTCCTCCCCGACGGCGACGTGCCGCTGATCACGCGAAAGCAGATGGAGATGACCTCAGACGTGATGGCGCACTCCCTTGTCTACTGGGTACAGGACCTCTACGCCGCGGGCCTGATCGGCGGCACGACCAGGATCTTCGCCACCTCGTCGGAGGGCGCCGCGAAGGCGGTGCCGATGTACGGCGCGGTCAGCGCCGCGAAGGCGGCGGTCGAGGCGCACTGCCGCCAGCTCGCGCTGGAGCTCGCCCGCCTCGTGCCGGGAGCCACGGTCACCGCGCTGCGCCCCGGCGTCGTCGACACGCCGGCGCTGCGCAAGATCCCCGGCAGCCAGGACTGGATCGACGTCGTCCTCAAGAAGCACCCGGGGAAGCGCCTCACCACGCCCGACGACGTCGGCGCCGCGATCATCGCCCTCTCGGCGGCGGGGATGTCGTGGGTGACGGGCAACACCATCACCATCGACGGCGGCGAGCAGGTCGCCGGGGGCTGAGACTGCGGCGACCGCCTAGCGGTCGAGCAGCCGCGCCACGAGCGCGGGGAGCGCCACCGTGGCGATCGCGATCGGCAGCGTCACCTCGGCGACGACGCCGATCGTGCGCAGCAGGCCGAGCAGCAGCGCCGCGACGCCCACCGCGAGCCCGGCGCTCGACGGGTTGATGCCGAGGCGCAACCGCGCAAGGTTCGCCGAGAGCGCGATAGCGCCGACGCCGATCCACGCCGGTCCCGCCGACGCCGAGACCTCGTCGCCCGAGAGCGCCGAGTAGCCAACGACCAGCGCGGCGAGCGCGAGCAGCGCCAGGCGGTCGATGCGCCGGGCCCGGCGGGTCTGCGCTGCGGACATCAGATCCGTCGGCCGAGGAGCGCGCGCAGCGCGCCGCTCGGCTCGGCGACGACCGACACCTCCGCGTCGGGGCTCAGCGACGTGAAACGGGTCTCGATGCCCAGCACGCCGGCCCAGACGGGTGCCGCATCATCCTCCGCTTGCCCGTGGACACCGCCCTCGCGCACCTTCGCCGACGCCTCGGCGATCTCCATCGCCAGCACCGTCGTCGCGCGGAGCTCGCGCTCGTGGGCGCGGCGCAGCTCGCGCGACCTGCCGGGCACGAGCTTGTCGACGAATAGGTCGAGTTGGTGCTCCTTCTCCGCTCCGATCACCTCCTCGCAGGTGCCGAACAGGGTCGCAGAGCGGTAGTTGAACGAGCTGTCGAACCCGCTTCGGGCGAGGACGATGCCGTCGGTCAGGTGCACGGAGAGGCAGGCCTCGCGGCCGACCACCTGGCGCAGGAACCGGCTGGCGGCCGAACCGTGCCAATAGAGCCGATCGCCATCGCGCCAGTGCGCCGTCGGCGTCGCATGCGGTCGCCCGTCGATCAGGTAGGAGACGGTGCAGGTGAGCGCCGCGTCGACGATGGGGTAGATCTCGTCGCGCTCGTATCGCCCCCGGT
>JBEGQU010000010.1:0-8733 GCA_041180765.1 Chloroflexota bacterium | reverse complement strand
CGACCTCACGACCGTGACCTGCCTCGGCGGCTCCGCCGCCAGCCGCATCGCGGCGGACCTTCGCGGTTCGCACCTTGCGCTCTACGGCATGTCGCACTCGGGCACGTTCGTCGCAGCCGGCGTGAAGCCGCTCTTCGGCGAGACGACGAGCCGCTACGTGATCAGGGTGGTCACGACGCTGCCGTCGACGAACACCGATGCGGGCTGGCTCTTCGTGGTCATCACGATCGCCGGCCTCGGCGCGGCAGCCTATGCCACGGGCAAGCTGTCGTACCGCTTCGGGTTCGACTCGATCGAGCAGTAAGCCGAACGCCTCCCCGGGGGAGGCACGCGACACGGATGCAGGGGCTCCGCCGAAGGGCGGGGCCCCTGCTCTTTGCCCGCCCTGGGGCGGCGACCCGCTGCGCACCCGATCGGCGCCCCTATACTCGGGGCGACTCGACACGGGTCGTAGGGAGGGGAGTATGGCAACGACGAAGCTCGCGCGCGCCCTGTTCGGGCTGAATGCGCTCGCCGCGTGGATCGGCTGGGGCGGCAGCCTGGTCATCAACATCTTCGACCTGGTGCCGAACAAGGAGCTGAACAACCCGGACTATGCGCACCTCGTCGGGCACAGCGCCCCGGGCTGGCCCGGGGCGCTCGGCCGGGTCTTCGACATGTTCAGCTACTTCACCCACTGGAGCAACCTGGTCGTGGCGATCACGCTGACGCTCCTCTTCCTGGACCCGCGGCGCGCCGGGCGGATCTTCGACCTGGTGCGCAACAGTGGCCTGCTGATGATCACCATGACGATGGTGCTGTACCACATCCTCCTCGCCCCCTATGCGCACCCGGAGAGCTGGCACGTGGTGACGAACCTCTTCGAGCACTACCTCACGCCGATCCTGACGATCGCCGTGTGGGTCTGGGTCGGGCCGCGCGGCCGGTACGCGTTCGGCGACACGTTCCGCGTCTTCATCATCCCGATCGCCTACCTCGCCTACACGCTCGCCCGCGGCGCGGTCGACGCCGTGTATCCGTACGGCTTCTTCAACGTCGTGGAGCACGGCTACCCGGCGGTGCTCACGCTGATGGCCGAGGTGATCGTCGCCGGGTGGGTCGTGGCGCTCGTCTACCTGGGGATCGAGCGGCTCCGCGGGGGCGGTCGCGCCTCCCGCACGCCCTACTCGGCCTAGCGGCCCCGTGGCCGAGCAGGCGCGCATCGACTGGGTGGCGCGGCAGTCGCGGCTGCTCCACGGCATCGCCGAGGAGTTCCGCGAGACGCGCCCCTTCGCCGGCCTGACCATCGGCACCGGGATCCACCTGGAGGCGAAGACCGTCGCGCTGCTGCTCACCCTGCAGGCGGGTGGCGCCGAGCTCGTGTCGACCGGGAACCTGAACACCACGCAGGCCGATGCGGTCGCGCGGCTGCGCACCCATGGCGTGCGGGTGGTCGGCGAGGCGACGAAGGATGCGGCGGTGCACGCCGGCTACCTCGCCGAGGTCGTGGCGGCGAAGCCCGACCTGATCCTCGACAACGGGGGCGACCTGTACGCGCATTACCTGGCCGCCCCCTACGCCGGCCTGCGCGGCGGCACCGAGGAGACGACATCCGGCCGCATGCGCCTCGTGCCGCTGCGCGAGCGGCTCGGGGTGCCGATCCTGGTGATCAACGACAGCCCGATCAAGCAGTTCGCCGAGAACGAGCATGCGGTGGGGCAGAGCGCCCTCGAGTCGTACATGCGGATCACGAACAAGACGGCGAACGGCGAGTGCGTCACGGTGTTCGGCTACGGGTCGGTCGGTCGCGGCGTGGCGGCGAACTTCCGCGGCGCCTATGCCCGCGTCTCGGTGGTCGAGCGCGATCCCGTGCTCCGGCTCCGGGCGCACCTCGACGGCTTCGCCACCCCCGCCCGCGAGGAGGCGCTCGCCTCGGCCGACCTGGTGATCACCGTGACCGGTGCCCAGGGGGTGCTCACCGCCGCCGACCTGCCGCACCTGCGCGACGGGGCGATCCTCGCCAATGCCGGCCACTTCCCCGAGGAGATCGATGTCGCCGGGCTCGTGGCGGCCCCCGGGGTGCGCGTCGCCGCCGAGTACGCCGACGAGCTGCTCAGCCTCGAGCTGCCGGGCGGCAAGACGGTCACGATCATCTCCCGCGGGCACATGTTCAACCTCGCCGGGCCGCGCCCCATCGGCAACTCGATCGAGGCGATGGACCTGGGCTTCGCCCTGCAGGCGCGCTGCCTCGAGGCGGTCGCGACCGGCGCGGTGGGCGCGGAGAGCTGCGTCGTCCCCGTTCCGCCCGCGATCGACGCGGCGGTCGCCGGCGCCTACCTGGCGACGCGCTACCCGGCCGCCGGCGGGCAGCGCAGCGCGTAGGATCGCCCCATGGAGCAGCGCCCGGCCCTGATCGTCGACTGCGACCCGGGGCACGACGACGTCTTCGCAATGGTCGTGGCGGCGCACTACGCGCGGCTGCTCGGCGTGACCGTGGTGCACGGCAATGCGCCGCTCTCGCGCACCCTGCCGAACGCGCTCATCGCCTGCGACGTGTTCGGGATCGACGCTCCCGTCTTCTCCGGCGCCGACCGCCCGCTCGTCGCCCCGCCGCGCAACGCGCCCCACATCCATGGCGAGTCCGGGCTCGGCGGGCCGGAGCTCCCTGCGACCCACCGTGCCCACGAGAAGACGGGTGCGGTGGAGGCGATCGTCGAGCTCGTCCGCGCCCACGAGGGAGAGGGGGTCTGGCTGGCGCCGCTCGGGCCGTTGACGAACATCGCGCTGGCGCTGCGCGCCGCCCCCGACCTCGGCCGGCGCATCGCGGGCATCTCGCTCATGGGGGGCGGCACGCTGCACGGGAACCGCGCCCCGCACGCCGAGTTCAACATCTGGGCCGACCCCGAGGCGGCCTCGGTCGTCTTCAACTACGGCGGGCCGCTGAAGATGGTCGGGCTGAACGCCACGCACCAGGTGGTGATCACCCGCGAGTTCGTGCAGCGCGTCGCGGCGCTCGGCACGCGCAGCGCGGCCTTCGCCGCCGAGCTCCTCGACTTCTTCAGCACCACCTACGGCGAGCAGCTCGGCACCTACGGGGGGCCGCTGCACGACCCGTGCGCCATCTTCGCGATCACCCACCCGGAGCTGTTCGACCTGCGCCCGAAGCGCGTCGAGATCGAGCTGCACGGCGAGTTCACGCGCGGCATGACTGCCGTCGACGAGCGCCCGATCGTCGCCTCGAAGAAGGGCGAGCCGAACGCGCTCGTCGCCTACGAGCCGAAGGCGGCGGAGATCTTCGAGTTGATCTACCGCGCGGTCGCGGCCGGCGCGGCGGGGGCGTGAGCGACACCGCGGTCCGCCGCCGGCTGCACGCGAACCTGGTCGCCGGCGTCGGCCTCGGCAGCACCGGCTACATCGCGGCGATCACCGTGGCGACGATCGTCGCCAAGCAGCTCTCCGGCGGCACGGCGCTGGCCGGGCTTCCCGGGGCGGCGATCGTGCTCGGCTCCGCCGCCGGCTCGCAGCTCCTCTCGCGCCGCATGGCGCGCAGCGGGCGCCGCGGCGGCCTGGCGCTCGGCTACGGTATCGGCACCGCAGGGGCGCTCCTCGCCGGCGCGGCCGTGGTCCTCGCCTCGTTCCCGCTCTTCCTCGCCGCGACCGTCGCGATGGGTTTCGCCAACTCGGCGAACCAGCTCTCGCGCTACGCCGCCGCCGACATGTACGAGGGCCCCCGCCGCGCCTCGGCGATCGGGCTCGTCGTCTGGGGGTCGACCTTCGGTGCCGTCGTCGGCCCGAACCTCGTGACGTTCGCCGGTGGCCTCGCCGAGGGGCTCGACCTGCCGCGCCTGGCCGGGATCTATGGCATCACGATCCTCTTCGTCGGCGCGGCGGCGCTGCTCACCCTCGTCGGACTGCGCCCCGATCCGTCGACGGTCGTCCACGGTGCGGGCGCTGCGGCGCGCGATGCGGGAGCCTCGCTCGGGGCGCTGTTGCGGCGTCGCCGCGTGCAGGCGGCGATCGTCGCCCTGGTCGTCGGCCAGGTGGTGATGGTGCTGGTGATGACCATGACGCCGCTGCACATGACCGAGCACGGCCACGGGCTCGAGGCGGTCGGGCTGGTGATCAGCGGCCACACGCTCGGGATGTTCGCCTTCTCGCCGCTCTCGGGGCGCCTCACCGGCCGCCTCGGTGCGCCGACGATGATCGCCGCGGGGATCGCCGTCTCGGCCTTCTCGGCGACGCTCGCCGCGGTGGCGCCACCCGACGGCGGCACGCTCCTCTTCGTCGCCCTCTTCCTGCTCGGCCTCGGCTGGAACTTCGGCTTCGTCGCCGGCTCGGCGCACCTCACCGACGGGCTGCTCCCCGCGGAGCGGCTCCGCCTGCAGGGGCTCACCGATGCGCTCATCTGGAGCGCCGCGGCGGGTGCCGCGCTCGGCTCGGGGATCGTGGTCGCCGTCGCCGGCTACACCGCGCTCGGGCTGCTCGGTGCCGCCGTGATGCTCGTGCCGCTCGCCGCCCTGCTGCGGGGTCGCGCGCCCTAGCGCCGCCGCGTCGCTGGGCCGAGTCCCTACCCCTGCGCGGGGCCGCGGACAACGCTCTCGAAGCGCTCCTTGTGCGAGCCGTCGCAGAACGGCTTGTTCGCCGAGTGGCCGCAGCGGCAGAGGCCGACGCTATCGCCCTCGTGGGGGATCGGGTGCCCCTCAGCGTCGAGGATCTCGAAGTCCCCGCTGACCCGGAGCGAGCCGTTGTCGCGAACGGTGATCGTTACCTTCTCTGCCATGGCCGGCCTCCCTGGTTGCGGCGGGAACGCCCCGCGCTGGGCAGAGCGTAGCGCGGCGGCGGCTCGGCTATCATCCCGCCCATGAAGGTCTACCTCGCGGGCCCGCTCTTCAACGACGGCGAGCGCGGCGAGCTCTCCAAGATCGCCGCGCGGCTCCGCGCGGAGGGGGTCGAGGTCTTCGTCCCGCACGAGCAGTTCGTCGAGCTCGAGGCGCTCGACGATGTCGGCGTCTACAAGGTCGACGTCGAGGGGGTCCGCTCCGCGAACCTGGTCCTCGCCTGGCTCGACGGCACGCAGGTCGACGACGGCACCGCGGTCGAGATCGGCATCTTCACCCAGCTCTGCGCCCAAGATCCCGCCAAGCACTGGGGGATCGTCGGCCTCTGCACCGACCTGCGCATGGTGCGCCGCCGCGGCACCGCTCCCGGCGACGGGATCAACCTCTTCGTCTCGGGGGCGATCAAGTCGGTCGGCGAGATCGCCTGGAGCGCCGACGAGGCGATCGCCGCCGTCTTGAAGCGCCGCCGGCCCGCCGCGCGGTGAACCCGCTCTTCGCCGCCAGCCGCGCCGTGCTGCTGCGGCTGAGTCGCGCCGGCCGCATCGGCGGGCTCGTCGAGCGCACCGCCTGGGGCCGACGGTCGGTGCAGCGCTTCGTCGCCGGCGACACGATCGCCGCCGCCGTCGCGGCCGCCGTCCAGCTGCGGGATCGCGGCCTCCTCGTCACCCTCGACCGGCTCGGCGAGGCGTCGACCGGTGCACGCGCCGACGAGTACGCCGCCGACGCCGTGGAGCTGCTCCGCGCACAGGCGGCAGCCGGACTGGAGCCGAACGTCAGCGTGAAGCTGACCGCGATGGGGCTCGCCGAAGGACGTGCCGCCGCCGCGTCTCGCCTCGAGCGGGTGCTGGCCGCCGCCGGCGGGGTGCACGGCTTCGTCCGCGTCGACGCCGAGCACGCCGAGAGCCTCGACGACCTCCACGCGATCGTGCTCGCCGCGCGGGCCGCGGGGCACCCCGTCGGCACGGTGCTCCAGGCGAACATGCGCCGCTCCGGTGCCGATGCCGCGCGCCTCGTGGCCGCAGGGGTGCCGCTGCGCCTGGTCAAGGGTGCCTACGACCCCGGCAGCGAGGGTGTCGGCGATGCCGCCGCGGTCGACCGTGCCTACCTTGCGCTCGCCGCGTCGCTGCTCGACAGCGGCATCCCGCTCGCCCTGGCCACCCACGACGACTCGATCCTCGACGACCTCGCGCCGCGGGCCCGCGGCAGCGCCGAGGCGCAGCTGCTCTACGGCGTGCGCAGCGACCTCGCCGAGCGGCTGCGCGCCGAGGGCTGGCGCGTGCGCATCTACACGCCGTACGGTCGGGACTGGTGGCCGTACGCGCTGCGACGCATGGCGGAGCGTCCCGCCAACCTGCGCTTCGTGCTGAGGAGCCTGATCGCCCGCTGAGCGCGGATCAGCGCCCCGTCTTCGATGCCTCGGTCTCGTCGCGGTGCTTCTTCAGGTACTTCATGAACGGCGTGCCGCCCGTCCCCACGTCGGTCGGGTTGCCCGTGGCCGCCGCCGCCTGGCGGTTGATGTACGAGGCGGCGTACTCGAGGTGCAGCGCACGGAAGGCGCGCAGCGTCTCGACCGCGCGGTCGCGCGCCGCGACGAGCCCCGCCGGCGCCGCGGCGCCGAGCGTCGCGATGCGGCTGGCCGCCGTGGGGCCGGCCTCGAACGCCTCGAGCAGTGCCACGTGCTTGCGCGACATGTAGCGGCGCATCTCCATCAGGTAGTCGCGCAGCTCGTCGGGGGCGTGGTCGACGCCGAGGATCGCGTCGAGGCAGGGGACGATCGTGCTCTGCGCCCCGGTCTCGCCGCGGAACGTCTGCCCGACGCCGGCGTAGGCGGTCACCCCCTCGTACACCAGCCCCTTCGGCAGGGAGGGGTTGTTCCGCCAGCCGAAGATGTACGGGCGGACGCGGTGGTAGTAGACGTACGGGTCGCACGCTTCGGGCATGCGCTGCATCGTCGCCAGGATCCCGTCGAGGGCGTCGCCCAGCTCGGTGAGCGCCGCCGTGGCGGCGGCGTCGTCGCCCGTCGAGACGGCGGCCTGCGCGCGCGCCCCCGCATCGAGGGCGGCACCGGCGCGGCGCTCGATGTCGACGTGGATCAGGATGAACCAGGCCTCGTCGAGTCCGCCGAGGAAGTGCTGGAGCAGGGCGATGTTGCCGAGGGCGATCGGCCCATCCTCGTCGATTCGCCGCCAGTTCCAGAGGGCGTAGCTGGCGTAGGAGAGGATCGGCTCCCGGCCGAGCGCGCTCGCCACCTGGTGCCACGGCACGGCGAGTCGCGCGGGCAGCGCCGTCGGCGCCTCCGGCTCGCCCCAGACGTAGGCCTGGCCGAGGTAGCTGAGCGTGCGCATCGCCGCCTCGAGATCCTCCTCGCCCGAGAGGAGCTCCGTGCGGAACTCCGGGAGCGCCTCGATGATCGTGCGGATGCGCCCGGAGGGGAGGAGCGCCGGCAGGTCGCGTGCCGCCTGGTGCCATTCGGCATTGGCGAGGGGGATCCCCGGATTCGGGTCGGCGATCGGCAGGAAGCCGCGCTCGGCGGTCACGCCGTAGGCGTGGAGATCGACGATATGGGCCATGGTGCGCACCTCCGCTCTGCCTGTACGGCGCCTGACGGCTCCGTGGCACGGATCCTGACGCCCGCCAGGCGACTCCGGGGGGGGCGTTGCGGATCTCGGGCGGCGCCCGCCGTCGTCTATGATCGCCCTGCCGTCGGTCGGACTCCGCGCGACGCCGTTTCGTGAACCGCGTCAGGTCCGGAAGGAAGCAGCGCTAAGCGGATCGCGGCGGGCGCAGCGGGCGGCTCGGCCGGCGGCACTGATCGCGGGCGAGGAGGGGAGGGGTCGTGGGCGAACAGCTGGCCATCTATCGCCGCTATCGCGCCGGCACCTTCGGCGAGCTCCGCGGCCAGGACCCGATCGCCAAGACCCTCCGCCGCGCTGTCGCCGACGGGCGCCTCGGCCACGGGCTGCTCTTCGTCGGCCCGCGCGGCACCGGGAAGACCTCGACCGCCCGCATCGTGGCGAAGGCGCTGAACTGCCTCTCGCCGGTGGAGGGCGAGCCCTGCGGCACCTGCCGCGCCTGCGTCGCCATCGCCGAAGGCTCGACCTTCGACGTCGTCGAGTCGAACGCCGCCACCTCGAACCGCATCGACGACGTGCGCGAGGACCTGATCCCGCTCATCACCAACCCGCCCACCGACCTGCGGCGGAAGGTGCTCATCCTCGACGAGGTCCATCGCTTCACCAACGACGCCTGGGACGCGCTGCTGAAGTGGCTCGAGGAGCCACCCCCGGGGATCGTCTTCATCTTCTGCACGACCGATCCGTCCAAGATCCGCCCCGCGATCCTCTCGCGGCTGCAGCGCTTCGACTTCCGGCCGATCGCGCGCGAGGAGATCGCGGCGAAGCTCACCGCGATCCTCGCCAGCGAGGGGCGGACCGCCGAGCCGCCCGCCGTCGAGCTGCTCGCGCGACTGGCCGACGGCGGCATGCGCGACGCGGAGTCGATGCTCGACCAGCTGCTCTCCTCGGGCGTCGAACCGCTGCGCGCCGCCGATGTCGAGGAGCTGCTCGGCCTGCCGGGTGCCGACAGCATCGAGCGACTCGCGACCGCGATCCTCGATGCCGACGCGCCCACGGGGCTGGCGGTCCTCGCCGATTTCGAGCTGCGCGGCCGCGACCCGCGGCTCGTGGCCGACCGCCTCACCGACCTCGTGCGCCGTGCGCTCCATGCCGCGCTCGCCGGCGGCGGGAGCGTGCCCGCCGACGCGCAGCGCCTGCCCGCCGGCGTCGAGCTCGGTGATCGGGGCGCGACGCTCGCACTCGCCGGGCGATCGCGCGAGGAGCTGCTGCGGTTTGCCCACGCCCTTCGCCGCGTCGAAGCCGGACGCGGCGACGCCGACCTGCGCCTCGGCCTCGAGCTG
>JBEGQU010000009.1:0-3959 GCA_041180765.1 Chloroflexota bacterium | reverse complement strand
CCCCGTCGAGGAGCAGCGCCTGGTGCGCGTGCTCGTCCTGCTCGCCGCCGTCGCGCTGATCGGGCTCGCAGCGGGCCTGCTCACCGTGGACCCACAGCGCGACCGCCTCGCAGGCCTCGTCGTCGCACTGCTGCTCGGCGCGACCGTCGCCTGCGCCCTCGCCCCGCTCCTGCTCGTGGAGTCCTATCGTCGGCAGCCGGGGATGCGCCGCGTCCGTCGCCGCCGCGCCCTGCGGCGCGGCGGGATCGTCGGCCTGCTCGTCGGTGGCTACGCTGCGCTGCGGATCGCCGGGATCGGCGGGCCAACCGGCCTCGCGGTGGCGACGCTCCTCGCGCTGGTCGTCGAGGTGGCGCTCACCAGGGCCGATGTAGACGCGGTGTAGTCGACCCCCTAGACTCGGCATGCGCCCCGCTGGACGTCGGCTCGAACCGGCGGCGCACGAAGCACCGGTGAGAGCATGAGCCAGGCAACACCCCCCTTCTCGCGTGACGCGGCCGCGCTCGGCTGGCACGACGTCCCCGAGCAGCGAGATCCGCTCGATCGACCCTCGTACGTGGGCCCCGTCTCCTTCGCCCAGCTCCCCTGGGTCGAGGATGCCGCCGAGATCCGCCGTCGCCAGGCCGACATCGCGATCGTCGGTGCCCCGTTTGACGACGCCACGACCCACCGACCGGGGACGCGCTTCGGCCCCCGGGCGATCCGCGAGGCGCAGTACCAGACGGGGCTGCTCCACTCCCTCCAGGTCGGCGTGGCGCCGTTCGAGCACCTGGTCGCCGTCGATGCCGGCGACGCGGCCGTCGTACCCGCCCGCCTGCAGCAGGGGCATGGGGACATCTACCGCAAGGTACGCGAGGTGGCGGCGACCGGTGCGATCCCGATCGTCCTCGGCGGCGACCACTCGATCACCTGGCCGAACGCCACGGCGGTCGCCGAGCTGCGCTGGCCGCAGCGCATCGGCATCGTGCACTTCGACGCGCACGCCGACACCTCGGCCGACAACTATGGGTCGCTGGCCAGCCACGGCACGCCGATGCGACGACTCATCGAGTCCGGCGCGGTGCTCGGCAAGAACTTCGTCCAGGTTGGCCTGCGCGGCTACTTCCCAGACGGTCCGACACTGGCCTGGATGCGCGAGCAGGGGATGCGCAGCCACTTCATGACCGAGATCGAGGAGCGCGGCGCGGAGGCGGTGGTCGCCGACGCGATCGCCGAGGCGCTCGACGGCCCCGATGCGGTCTGGATCAGCCTCGACATCGACGTCGTCGACCCCGGACTGGCGCCCGGGACGGGGACCCCGGAGCCCGGCGGGCTGACCTCGCGCGAGCTGCTCCGCGCGCTGCGCCAGGTGGCGGAGCGGGTACCGATCGCCGGGATGGACGTCGTCGAGGTGTCGCCCCCGTACGACTGGGCTGAGTCGACGGCGATGGTCGCGAACCGCGCCGTCCTCGAGGTCGTCAGCTCGCTCGCCAAGCGCAAGGCGGCGGGCGAGACGATCCGCTGGGAGCCGCGCTGAGCGAGGCGTTTCGCCGCCGGCTCGCCCTCCTCGACGAGGGCGACCTCGATGCGGGTGCCGAGCGCGACGTGGACTTCTTCGCCGCCGCCGCCGCCGCAACCCGCGGACCGATCGTCGAGCTTGGCTGCGGCTCCGGACGGCTCCTTGCGGCCGTCGCGGCGCAGCACCCCGGCCGCCCGCTCGTCGGCGTCGACCGCGACGCGGTCGCCCTCGGCATCGCCGCCGGCCGGCTCCCCACGGCGACCCTCGTCGTCGCCGACCTGCGCACCTGGCACCCGCCGGCGCCGGCGGGCCTCGTGATCGTGGGCGGGGACCTGCTCCCCCTGCTCCTCGAGGAGCAGGATCTCACCGCGCTGTTCGCCACCGCGGCAACATCGTGCGCCCCCGACGGAGCGATCGCGCTCGACGCCACGCGAATCGACGGCGCCGCGTTCGCCGAAGCGGTGGGCGATGCCGACTGGTCGCACGATGTCTCGTGGCACGGTGTCGAGGGCACCCTCGTGCGGCGCGAGAGCCGGCTTCTCGCCGATCCTGCGCGGCGGCCCGGGGTCGCGCTGCTCGAGGTGCGCCATCGCATCAGCGGACCCGGCGGCGCCGAGACGATCTCCCGGCCCCCCGTGGCGATCAGGGCCTGGTCGCTCGGGGCGCTCGAGGCGGCGGTCTCGGGCGCGGGCCTCTCCATCGCCGCGCGCGGCGGCGCCGATCGATTCCGCTGGCTGCTACGTTCTGCAGATGCCTGACCCCCGACCGATCGGCTTCTTCGACTCCGGCGTCGGCGGGCTCACCGTGCTGCGCGAGGCGCAGCGGCGGCTGCCCGGTGAGTCGACGATCTACCTCGGCGACTCCGCGCGGCACCCCTACGGCACGCGCAGCGATGCCGAGGTGCTCCGCTTCTCGGAGGAGCTCGCGGACGCGCTCGTCGGCGAGGGGGTCAAGGCGGTGATGGTGGCCTGCAACACCGCGACGGCGGTCGCCCTCGCGCCGCTGCGGGCACGCCACCCGTCGGTCCCGATCATCGGGGTCGTCCGGCCGGGGGCCGCCGCGGCGGCACTCGCCACGCGCACCGGGCGGATCGGCGTGATCGCGACCGAGGCGACGGTGCGGTCGGGAGCCTATTTCGCGGCGCTGAAGGACCAGAACCCGGCGCTCTCGATCCAGCAGGTCGTCGCATCGTCGCTCGTGCCGCTCATCGAGGCGGGGGAGCTCGGCTCTCCGCGCCTTCTCGCCGCGGTGGAGGAGGCCCTGGCACCGCTGCTCGTCGCACCGCCGCAAGAGCGGATCGACACGCTGCTCCTCGGCTGCACGCACTTCCCGCTCATTCGCGCGGCGTTCGCCGCGGTGCTCGGCGACACGATCGCGATCGTCGATTCCTCGGCGGCCGCCGCGGGAACCCTTCGCGAGGTGATCGCCGTCAACCACCTCGAGGCGCCCGGATCGACGCGCGGCACCGCCGCCGACGCGGGTCGTGCCGGCCACGAGGCCCCCGAGCGCACGGCCGTGGAGGCCGCGCACCGCCTGCTGACCACCGGCGACCCGGCGGCGGTCGGCCCGCTCGCCGATCGCCTCTTCGGTGAGGGGGCGGGAGGGCGCGTCGAGCGCTACGGACTCGCCACCGCTCCGGGCGGGGGCGGGCCGAGCGGCGGCTAGCGTTCGGGGGTGGTCGGCAGGATCGCGCGGACGATCGCCGCCGCGTTCCGCGCGGCCAGGTCGAGGTAGGCGTCGAAGGACTGTGCCGCGCCGGCATCGCCGGCATCGCTCACGCTGCGGATCACCAGCCAGGGGATGCCGTGCCGCGAGGCCGCGTAGGCGATCGCCGCCCCTTCCATCTCGACCAGGTCTGCGCCGGTCCTGGCGGCGATCGCATCGCGCGTCGCCGCATCGCTGACGAACCAGTCGCCCGTCGCGATCCTGCCGCGCGAGACGCGAACCCCGAGACCGACCGCGGCCTCCTTTGCCGCACCGACCGCCGCGGCAACGATCCCCTCGGGACTGCGCAACAGCGGATCGCCCTGCGATGGCAGCGCCGCGCCATAGCCGAAGAGCCGGAACCCCTGCGGCTCGGCGACGGCGAAATCGTGCTGCAACACCTCGCCGGAGAGCACCACATCGCCGACGGAGAAGCCGGGGCGCAGTGCCGCGGCAGAGCCGACCGAGACCACCAGGCGCGGCAGGAGGGCGAGGGCGGCACCGGTGGCGACCGCTGCGGCGACCTTCCCGACGCCGCAGCCGAGCAGGGCGACCGCGTGCCCGTCGATCTCGCCCGCGAGGAGGGCACCCGGCGCGAGGCCGGGTAGCTCGATCGGGTGCACCCCGGAGGCGAGAGCCTCGAGTGCGGCCCGCTCCGCGGGGAGGGCTGCGGCGATGAGGATCGGCGCCCCGGGCATGCGCTCAGTCGTTGTCGCGGTCGACGGCATCGAGGTCGATCAGGGCGGTCCTGAGTCCCGTG
>JBEGQU010000008.1:0-9249 GCA_041180765.1 Chloroflexota bacterium | reverse complement strand
CATCGCACCCCGCGACGAGGCGCCGATCGCCGCCCCGCGCGGCGGCGACGGTCAGCCGCACTACGCCCCGGGCCGGCCGTTCGATGCCCGGCATGCGCTGATCTACCCGGCGGGACAGCATCGGGCACCCGATGGCACCCCGCTCTCGCTCGCCTGCCCCGGGTGCGGCGCGGTACGCCTCGCCGAACTCGCGCGCTGCGCCGGCTGCGGCATGGAGATCCGCCAGCGATCGGTCGTCCGACTCGAGCGCCCGGCCGGCCCGCCCCCGGGCGGCTCGGCGAACGCCTAGGCGACGATGGCGACGCTCTCGTTCTATCTCGTGGTCGTCGGCGGGCTCGCGCTCCTCGCCGCCTTCGCGCTGCATGTCGCGCACCTCGCGCTGGTCTCCGGCGCCGCGCGGGTCCGGGGCCCCGTGGCCGCCGCGGTCGGCGCCGGCGGTCCCACGATCAGCGGGCCGCTCGGCACCCTGGTCGACGACGGCGCGGGCGACGTGCCGCGGACGGGTGCCGGCGAGGCGGGGGGCGCATTCGCGGCGGCGGCCACGGCGCTCCTCGGGGCGGCGCTCGTCGCGCGCGCGATCGTCGTCGCACGCGGTCCGTGGGGGAACCTCTACGAATTCAGCGTCGCCTTCGCCTTCGGCATCGCCGCCGCGACCCTCCTCCTCGACCGGCGCGGGCGCTACCGCGCGCTCAGCACCATCTCCTACGGCATCGCCCTCGGCCTGCTCGCCTACGCCGCCACCCTGCCGAACGAGATCGTCGCGCTCGTGCCGGCACTCCAGCATCCGCTGCTGCTCACCGTGCACGTCGGCCTGGCGATGCTCAGCTACGGGATCTTCGCCTTCGCCTTCGCCGCCGGCGTGGCCTACCTCGTCCAGGGCGAGGGCGACCGCTTCGCCTGGCTCCCCCCGGCGAAGCGCCTCGACGCGATCGCGTTCCGGGCCGTCACCATCGCCTTCCCCCTCTTCGCCGGAATGCTGATCCTCGGCTCGGTCTGGGCCTCGATCGCCTGGAGCCGCTACTGGGGCTGGGATCCGAAGGAGACCGCCGCCCTCGCCACTTGGCTGATCTATGCGGTCTACCTGCATGCCCGCAGCCAGCGGGGGTGGCGTGGCCGCCCCGCCGCCCTCCTCCTCGTCATCGGCTTCGTCGCCGTCCTGCTCACGTACTCGGGGAACCTCTGGTTCAGCGGGCTGCACACCTACTCTGGGCTGTAACAACGGCAGAATGTAACGATTCCCGCTCGCGCCCCCGTAACACAAGATGTAGGGGGTAACGATCGAAGTAACACGCCATATGTTGTGTTTTTGCCCTTGACGCGCGCCCCGCGTCGCCCTTAGGATCTGCTCCCCCGCGCCGCACGGAGGCGGGGGTGCACGCCCGACCGTCGGTCGGCGGCACAGGTGAGGCGGTCCGATCGGACCGGAATAAGGGAGACGTCGATGGCGGGCTTGGTAGACGCAACGAAGGCAACGGCAAAGGCGGCGGCGCCGAAGGCGACCGCGCAGCCACTCCCCCCGCTGAGCTTCGATGGCAAGGGGGTCAAGGGGCTCGCCTGGCCGCGTCGCTGGACCACCGCCGGCATCCACCCGTTCGACGAGATCGCCTGGGAGACGCGCACCGCGTCGATCGGCAACGAGAGCGGCAAGAGCGTGTTCGAGCAGAAGGACGTCGAGGTGCCCGCCTCCTGGTCGCAGCTCGCCACGAACGTCGTCGTCTCCAAGTACTTCCGCGGCCACGTCGGCAGCCCCGAGCGCGAGACGAGCGTCCGCCAGCTCATCGGCCGCGTCGTGAACCAGATCGACGCCTGGGCCGAGCAGCAGCACTACTTCAAGTCCGCCGATGATCGCGCCGCCTTCGTCGCCGAGCTCACCCACCTGCTCGTCAACCAGAAGATGGCCTTCAACTCGCCGGTCTGGTTCAACGTCGGGGTCGAGGCGCGGCCGCAGTGCTCCGCCTGCTTCATCAACGGCGTCCAGGACTCGATGTCCTCGATCATGGACCTCGCCAAGACCGAGGCGATGCTCTTCAAGTACGGCTCCGGCGCGGGCTCGAACCTCTCCCCGATCCGCAGCGCCAAGGAGAAGATGAGCGGCGGAGGCACGGCCTCCGGCCCGGTCTCCTTCATGAAGGGCTTCGACGCCTTCGCCGGTGTCGTGAAGTCGGGCGGCAAGACGCGCCGCGCGGCGAAGATGGTGATCCTCGACGTCGCCCACCCGGACATCGTCGAGTTCATCGACAGCAAGGTGAACGAGGAGAAGAAGGCCTGGGCGCTCATCGAGGCCGGCTACGACGCCAGCTTCACCGGCGAGGCCTACGGCTCGATCTTCTTCCAGAACGGAAACCACTCGGTGCGCGTCACCGACGAGTTCATGAAGGCCGTCGAGAGCGACGGCACCTGGCAGACGAAGGCGGTCGTCGACGGGAAGCCCGTCGAGACGCTGCGCGCCCGCGAGGTGTTCCGCAAGATGGCCGAGGCGGCATGGGTCTGCGGCGACCCCGGGATCCAGTACGACACGGCGATCAACGACTGGCACACGTCGTCGAACACGGACCGCATCTACGCGTCGAACCCGTGCTCGGAGTACATGTTCCTCAACGACACGGCCTGCAACCTGGCCTCGCTGAACCTCATGACGTTCGTGCGCGAGGACGGCGAGTTCGACGTCGAGTCGTTCAAGTACGCCGCCCGGCTGACCCTGCTCGCGCAGGAGATCCTCGTCGACAACTCGTCGTACCCGACGCCGAAGATCGACGAGAACAGCCACCGCTTCCGCCCGCTCGGCCTGGGCTACGCCAACCTCGGCGCGCTCCTGATGAGCCGCGGCCTGGCGTACGACTCGGACGAGGGGCGCGCCTACGCGGCGGCGATCACCTCGATCATGACCGGCGAGGCCTACGCCCAGTCGGCCGAGACGGCCGCTGCCCACGGCGGCCCGTTCATCGAGTACAAGAAGAACGAGCAGCCCTTCCTCCGCGTGATCGGCAAGCACCGCGACGCCTCGTACCAGATCCCGACGACGACCCTGCCGAAGGACCTGGCGAAGGCGGCGACGGACGCCTGGGATCGCGCCCTGGAGCTCGGCAAGCAGCACGGCTACCGCAACGCGCAGGTCAGCGTGCTCGCCCCGACGGGGACGATCGCCTTCATGATGGACTGCGACACGACCGGCATCGAGCCGGATATCGCGCTCATCAAGTACAAGAAGCTCGTCGGCGAGGGGTTCCTCAAGATCGTCAACCAGACGGTCCCGGAGGCGCTCGAGCACCTCGGCTACACGGCCGAGCAGGTCGCCGCGATCCTCAAGCACATCGACGAGCAGGAGACGATCGAGGGGGCCCCGGGCCTCAAGGAGGAGCACCTCCCAGTCTTCGACTGCGCGTTCAAGGCGAAGAACGGCACCCGCTCGATCCACTACATGGGCCACGTGCGCATGATGGCCGCGACGCAGCCGTTCCTCTCGGGCGCGATCTCGAAGACGGTCAACATGCCCGAGGCGGCGACCGCCGAGGACATCGAGAGCGTCTACCTCGAGGGGTGGAAGCTCGGCCTGAAGGCCATCGCGATCTACCGCGACGGCTCGAAGCGCTCGCAGCCGCTCAACACGAGCAAGAAGAGCGACGAGAAGGCCGCCGCGCCGGTGGCTGCCGCCGGCCCGCTCGCCGGGACGGGGGCGAAGCGCCGCCGCCTGCCGGTGGAGCGCACGGCGATCACGCACCGCTTCGACATCGGCGGGCAGGAGGGCTACCTCACCGTCGGGCTCTACGAGGACGGCCAGCCGGGCGAGATCTTCCTGAAGATGGCCAAGGAGGGCTCGACCGTCAGCGGCCTCGTCGACACGTTCGCCACCACGGTGAGCGTCGCGCTGCAGTACGGCGTGCCGCTCCGTGACCTGGTGAACAAGTTCGCGCACGTCCGGTTCGAGCCGAGCGGCTTCACCGGCAACCCGGAGATCCCGATCGCGAAGTCGATCGTCGACTACGTGTTCCGGTACCTCGGGAGCCGCTTCCTGCCGGAGGCCGACCGCGCGGCGCTCGGCCTGCAGGAGCGGGGCGACGGCGGACCGGTGCTCGGCGCGCTGCCGGAGACGGTGCGCGTGAGCGACGCCGACTCGTGCGGCCCGAACTGCACCTGCGGCAAGGGCGCCGCGCCGATCACCCTCGCTGCGGCCCCGGCTCCGGCCCCGGCCGCGAGCGCGGCGCCGGCAGCGGCCGCACCGGCGACGGGCGGCGTGCTGGCGACCGCGGGGCTCGGCTTCCAGAACCAGTCCGATGCACCGAGCTGCCCGGAGTGCGGGGCGATCATGGTCCGCAACGCCGCCTGCTACAAGTGCATGACCTGCGGCACGACGAGCGGCTGCAGCTGAACCCAACCCATTGAGGCAGGTGACCTGCACCCCGGCGGCCGAGCGGTCGCCGGGGTGCGGTCGTTTCCGACCCCGCACCGAGGAGGTTCTTTCGTGAAGCGAGCCCCGAGCCTCCTGGCCCTTCTCCTGGTGCTGCTCCCCCTCGTCGCGGCGTGCGAGCCCGGCGCGAGCTCCAGCAACTCGCCGAGCCCCTCACCGACCGCCACGCAGATGGGCTCGATCACCTGGGCGGCATGCCCGGCGAGCGACCCGACCGCCGGCGGCAACGCGGAGCTGCGGTGCGCGACGCTGCGCGTCCCGCGGGACTATGCCGCACCCGACGGCCCGACGATCGACCTCCACCTCGCGCTGCTCCCCGCCACCGATCCAGGGCGGCGCGTCGGCCCCCTGCTGCTGAACTTCGGTGGACCGGGCGCCTCGGGGATCGACATCCTCGCCGAGAGCGGGCGGGGCGTGGTGCCCGCCGCGATCGCCAGCCGCTTTGACCTCGTCACCTGGGATCCGCGCGGCACCGGCCGGAGCGCCCCGATCGACTGCCTCACCGACGCGGAGCTCGACGACTGGATCTACACCGACGGGATCCCCGCGAAGCCGACCGCCGCCGACTGGTCTGCCGCCGCGAGCGATGCCCAGTGGTTCGCCGGCAAGTGCGAGGAGCGAAGCGGCGATCTGATCCCCTACATCGGCACGACCGCCTCGGCGCGCGACATGGAGTCGATCCGCGCCGCGCTCGGCGTCGCCAAGCTCGACTACCTCGGCTTCAGCTACGGCACCTCGCTCGGCGCCGTGTACGCGACCCTCTTCCCTGTGTCGACCGGGCACCTGCTGCTCGACGGCGCCACCGATCCCGCGCCGACCCTGGACTCCGAGTACGGCGAGCAGGGGGTCTCGATCCAGGGGGCCCTCGACCGTCTCTTCTCGTGGTGCGATGCGAACACCGACTGCGGCTTCGGCGACGGGTCCGCCCGCAGGGCCTTCGACGCGCTGCTCGCCGACGCGGCGAAGCAGCCCCTGAAGCTCGACGACGGCCGCAGCCTTACCCCGGGGATGATCTGGACCGGCGTCGTGCTCACGCTCTACAACCGCGACTACTGGGACTACGCCGTGCAGGCGCTCGGCGGCGCGGCCAACGACGGCGACGGCAGCCTCCTGGCGACGCTCGCAGACATCTACGTCGACCGCAACGCCAGCGGGAGCTACCGCTCGAACATCATGGAATCGTTCCCCGTGATCAGCTGCATGGACCACCCGACCGATGGCTCCGTCGCGACGTTCCGGTCGATCTACGCCCGCTTCGCCAAGCGCGCCCCCGATTTCGCCTCGGGGCAGGCGGCGGGCGGGCTCCTCTGCGGCGCCTTCACGCTGCGCAACGCCGACCCGCTCCCCGCGGTCGTCGACGGGGCGGGGGCGCCCGCGATCCTCGTCGTCGGTACCACCGGCGATCCGGCGACCCCCTACGAGTGGAGCGTCCGACTGGCGGATGCCCTCGAGCGGGGGCGCCTGCTGACCTACGAGGGCGAGGGACATACGGGCGTCGGCGGGAAGAGCACCTGCATCGACGCGGCGGCGGTGGACTTCCTTGTCGACGGCACCCTGCCGGCCGAGGGGACGCGCTGCAAGTGAGCCTCCCCGCAGGCAACGCCGACGCGCCGCTCGTCGCGGTCTACTGCTCCTCGCGCATCGAGGCGGGTGACCCGCGCTACGCCCGGGCCCAGGAGCTCGGTGCCTCGCTGAGCCGCGCCGGCCTGCGCGTCGCCACCGGCGGCAACACGGGCCTGATGGAGGCGATCTCCCGCGGCGTGACCGAGGCGGGTGGGCGGCCGCTCGGCCTGACGATCAGCGGCTGGGATGGGCTCGCCGCCAACCGCTGGGTCGGGCTGCAGGTCGACAGCAGCGACCTCTTCGAGCGGCTGCGCCGCTTCTCGCAGGTCGACCTCGCGATCGCGATCGACGGCGGGGTCGGGACCCTCCTCGAGGCCTCCCTCGCCTGGAACATGCTCCAGATCGGCCCCGGGGGGCGGCCGCTGCTCCTCGTCGGCGACCACTGGTCCGAGCTGCTCGAGCTGCTCCGCCGCCGATTCGTCGTCAGCGACGCCGACCTCGCCCTGCTGCGGCTCCTCCCGGGCGAGCCCGCCCCGGAGGCGATCGTCGCCGCGGCGCGCGAGGCGCTCGCTGCGCCCCGCAGCGACGCGGCCGGCTGGCGCTAGGATTCGCCCATGCCGCACGCCGAGATCCAGCATGACTCGACCGCACGGGGAGCAGCGGAGGCGCCGGCGACGACGAGCGCCGCGCCCGCCGATCTGGTCGATCCGGGCCTCGTCATGACCTCCTGCGCCAACTGCGGCGCGCAGATGGTCGACCGCAAGTGCAAGCTGATCTGCTCCTGTGGCTACTTCCTCTCCTGCTCGGACTACTACTAGTACGAGGCGAAACGACATGGCAGGAGAGGCGCGCACGGGCATCCCCAAGAACCCGGGGCGACACGACCTGGGGATGAGCGTCACGCTGCTCTTCCCGGATCGCGAGATCGTCGAACGGTCGTACGTGCCGATCATCTACACGGCCTGCCGCACCTGCTACTCGGAACTGCCCCCCGAGGAGATCTACCGGCGGGCGGTCGCGGGCGAGATCGATCCGGCGAAGCAGCGCGAGCTGGTGAACCGCGTCATCGAATCGGGCCATGGCAGCACCATCGAGCACATCGTCTTCACCTTCGCCATCACCGGCGTCACGCGGACCCTCAGCCACCAGCTGGTCCGACACCGGGCGGGGGTCGCCTTCGACCAGCAGTCGCAGCGCTACGTGACCTTCAAGAAGGCCGCGACGATGCTCCCGGGCTCCGTCGCCGAGGCCGATGGGGCGGTACGGGAGCGCTTCGAGGCGGCGACCGAGGGGGCGCTCGAGCTCTACGGCGACCTGGTCGAGGCGGGGATCCCGGCGGAGGATGCGCGCTTCGTCTTCCCGAACGCGACGCGCACGAACCTCGTGATGACGGTGAACCTCCGCGCGCTGATCCACATGTCTGGCCTGCGCCTCTGCACGATGGCGCAGTGGGAGATCCGCCGCCTCTTCCAACTGATCCGCCACGAGGTGTTCGCCGTGAGCCCGTTCCTGGGGAGCTTCCTCGCCCCCAAGTGCGTGCCGCTCGGCTACTGCGACGAGGCGGGGAACCGTGACGGGCACTGCCCGATCCGCCCGCACAAGGACGAGGTGCTGGGCGCCTGGGCCGAACGCGCGGCGGCCGCCAAGGCGGCGGGTCGGAGCCTCCCCGTCGCCGAGTAGCTGCCCCGTGGCGCCCGAAACCGAGGGCGCCACGGAACACCCCGCGTAGACCATACTGAACGCGTGCCGCCACACGTAGGCTCCCGCCGGACCCCCTGGACGCAGCGACCCCCGCGGGCGCCACGCGGTCGATCGGTGCGGGACGCCGCCACGCATCTCGCGGGGATCCTCTTCCCGGGCCTCGGCCACCTCCTGCGCGGCGAGCGCCGCGCGGGGCTGCTGTTCGCCCTCCCCGCGCTCCTGTCGATCGCGGCCATCGCCGCCTGGTACCTCGCGGATGGGGGCATCGGGCTGCTCGCCTTCGCCGTGGGCCCGGGGGCACTCGCGCTGATCGGCACGCTGAACCTCTTCGTCGCCGGCTGGCGCGGCGCCGCGGTGGCGCACCTCGCGCGCAGGAGCGAGACCACCCGCAGCCAGCGCATCGCCATCGCCCTCGCGGCCGCGCTGCTCATCGGCGCACCGCACCTCGTGGCGGGGCGCGCCATCGCCGCCGCCGACGAGCTCCTCTCGGGGATCTTCGCCGGGGCGAGCCCCTCGCCCGCCAGCGGCTCAACACCCTCCCCCGGCGAAGAGCCGAGCCCCTCCGAGGAGCCCCTCGCCTCGCCGACGCCCGCCACAGGCTCGCCCCGCCCGACGCCCAGCGGCGCGACGACGGGCGAGAGCCGCGGCAGCGGCAGTGGCACCCTGCCGAACCTGGGTGCCGCCGTGCCCTGGACGCCCCCGGGGGCGACCCCGTGGGGCGACGACGGGCGCTTCAGCATCCTGCTCCTCGGCTCCGACGCGGGGAGGGATCGCTGGAGCCGGCGCATGGACGTGATGCTCTACGTGGAGGTCGATGTCGCCACGGGGAAGATCGCGATGGTCGGCATCCCCCGCAACAAGCAGTACGTGCCGCTTCCTGCCGTGCCGGCGCGCGCGCTCTACGCCAACGGCCGCTATCCGCGCCTGCTCAACGAGATCTACGTCGAGGCTACCTCCCGCCAGCCGAACCTCTGGCCGGGGACCGGGATTGTCTCCGGGATCGGCGCAGTGCGGTCGACCGTCTCGGAGCTGATCAAGCGACCGATCGACGCGGTGCTCGTCGCCGACCTCTGGGGCGTGATCAAGGTGGTCGATGCGCTCGGCGGGATCGACGTGAACGTCGCCGCCGACATCTACGATCCGCGCTACCCGGACCCCGTGCGGGGGACGATCCCCCTCACGATCAGGAAGGGGCTGCAACACTTCGACGGTCGGATGGCGCTCGCGTACGCGCGCATCCGCCACGGCACCGGCGGCTCGGACTACGGACGGATGCGACGCCAGCGCACCTTCCTCCTGGCGATCCGCAACCAGATCGGTGCCGAGACGATCCTCAACGCGCCGAACCTCGTCGCCGCGGCGAAGGGCTTCGTCTGGACCGACCTGCCGCGCGAGTCGCTCCCGGCGCTCGTCGAGCTGTTCGGGCGCGCCAAGGACGCATCCGTGAAGCAGTTGAGCCTCGACCCCGACAGCGGCTACCCCTCGTGGTTCACCACCGCCACGATCAACAAGGCGCGCGCCGCCGTCGCCGCCCTGCTGGGGGGGACGCCGCCCCCCTCGATCGCGCCGACGCCGACGCC
>JBEGQU010000007.1:0-2707 GCA_041180765.1 Chloroflexota bacterium | reverse complement strand
TGCCGATCGCCGTCGGCGCCGAGTAGCGGGCCGCCGCAGCGGTGGGCGACGCGACGGCGCTCCCGCCCGGGCTGCAGGCGGTCGTCGACGACTTCGCCGACACGCCCCGCGAGATGCGCCTCGAGCTGCTGCTCGAGTACGCGGACCGGCTGAGGCCGCTCCCCGAGCCGTACGCCTCCGCCCCCGACCTGCTCGAGCGCGTCGAGGAGTGCCAGTCGCCGCTCTTCGTGGCGGCGCTCGTGCGCGACGGGGCGGTGCAGGTCGTCGCCACGGCGCCGCAGGAGGCGCCGACGACGCGCGCGTTCGCGGCGATCATGCAACTCGGGCTCGACGGGCTCTCCCCCGCCGAGGTGCTCGCCGTGTCACCGTCTGCGCCGCTGCAGCTCGGGATCACCGACCTGGTCTCGCCGCTGCGCATGCGCGGCGCGACGGCGCTGCTCGGGCGCATCCAGCGCCAGGTGCGCGCCGCATCCTGATGCCCGACCGCGACCGCGCCAAGGTGTTGCGCGCCTTCTTCCGCCCGATACGGCGAGCGGAACGCGATGGTGGATCGACCAGGTTCTGGGGCGATGTCGAATTGGCGCGCATCCCCGCGCGCCAAGGGGACAAGCGCGTGGTCCTCGAGGAGATCGCCGATCGTGCGCTTCCCGCCGGGGGGACGTGGAGCGAGGCGGAACTCAACGGGATCCTGAGCGCCTACTACGCCGAGGATGTCGCCTCGCTGCGGAGGCACCTCGTGGAGTTTCGCATCCTCGGGCGGTCCGGCGGCACCTACCGCCGGGCGACGGGCTAGCGCGCTTCGTCGCGGGTGCGGTCGGCGTTCTTCGCCGCGATCTTCAACAGGTCGCGGGTGAGGCGCTCCATGTCGGCGGCGGGGATCGCCCCGCCGAAGCGCTCGGCGACCGCGGCGAGGTGCCGCGGTGCGACGGATCGGAAGGCCTTCAGCCCGCCCGGCGTCAGGGTCGCCCAGTAGGAGCGACCGTCGGTGTTGCAGCGCTGGCGCAGCACCCAGCCGTTCACCGCGAGGCGGTCGATGCGCCGGGTGAGGCCGCTCTTGGAGATCAACACCGCGTCGGCGAGGTCGCTCATCCGCAGGCGGTGCTCCTCGGCCTGGGCGAGCTGGGCGAGCACGTCGAAGTCGGCAAGGCTCATCCCCGAGGCGTCCATGAGTTCGCCCGACAGGGCCCGGGTGAGGCGCCCGTAGGCGGTCAGCAGGGCGAGCCAGCCGCGGGCCACCTCGGGCCCCAGCAGCTCCCCGGCGTCGCGCCCGAGCGCGCGCGAGATGGGGTCCAGTGCGCCCGTGCCCGCCACCTTGCCGCTCGTCGCCATGGGGCAATAGTTGCACTTGCAAGCAGTGCGGTCAAGGGGTATAGTTGCACCTGCAACGAACTCCCCGCACCGCGGGCGAGCGGGGCACGAGGAAGGAAGAGGAGAGCGACGATGAGCGCACAGCGATTCAAGCAGGTGGCGGACAGCGCCCGCATCGAGCGGGCGGCGGCGGCCCTCAACGCCAAGGGCTTCAAGGCGACGGTGGTGGCCGACGGCGCGGCGGCGAAGGCCGCGGTGCTCGGGCTGGTCCCGGCGGGCAGCGAGGTGTTCACGTTCACGTCGGCGACCCTCGACACGATCGGCGCGAGCGAGGCGCTCAATGCCGCGCCGTACAAGAGCCTGCGCGACAAGATGTATGCGCTCGACCGCAACACGCAGGGCGCCGAGATGCGGGCCATCGGCGCCGCGCCGGCGTATGCCGTGGGCAGCGTCCATGCGATCACCGAGGACGGCAAGCTGCTGATCGCCTCGGCGACCGGCTCGCAGCTCCCCGCCTACGCCTACGGCGCCGGGCACGTGGTGTTCGTCGTCGGCGCGCAGAAGATCGTGAAGGACCTCGCCGAGGCCCACGAGCGCCTGGAGACCTACACCCTGCCCCTCGAGGACGTGCGCGCCAAGGCGGCGTACGGGGTGAACAGCGCGATCAACAAGACACTCGTGCTGCACGGCGAGTTCCCGGGCCGCATCGACGTGGTGATCGTCGCCGAGGAGCTGGGCTTCTGATGGCGGCGAAGGTCTCGCGGCTCAACCACGCCGTCCTGTACGTGCGCAACGCGAAGGCCGCAGCCGCGTTCTACGAGCGCGCCTTCGGCTTCGTGGTCGCGGGCGAGGAGTTCGGCGGTCGGGCGATCTTCATGCGCGCCGCCGAGACGAGCAACCATCACGACCTCGGACTCTTCGAGGTCGGGCCACAGGCGCAGCCGGCGC
Organism: Chloroflexota bacterium; assembly: GCA_041180765.1. Classification (GTDB taxonomy): domain Bacteria; phylum Chloroflexota; class Limnocylindria; order Limnocylindrales; family Limnocylindraceae; genus Limnocylindrus. The sequence goes on along the minus strand of JBEGQU010000007.1, from coordinate 451 downwards.
CGCGCGGCAGCACCGGGCTCTACCACCTCGCCTGGGAGGTGCCGACGATCCGCGACCTTGCGGCGGCGGCACAGTCCCTCGGCGAGTTGGGGGCGCTCGGCGGCTCGAGCGATCACGGCGTGAGCAAGAGCCTCTACGGCGCGGATCCCGACGGCAACGAGTTCGAGATCATGTGGCGCGTCCCGGAGGAGGCGTGGGGCGACTACCGCGAGCACGCGGTGGTGCTGCCGCTCGACCTCGAGGCCGAGCTCGCCCGCTGGGGCTGAGTTCGGCCGCGGGGGCGGCGGTACGGAGAACCTACTCGGCGTGCCATAGGATCGCCCCATGGGGGCACTCCGCCGCGTCAAGGTCGCCGGTCGCTGGGCCGAGCTCCCGCAGTGGGTGCTCGACCTCCCCTTCGAGGTGCGGCCGATGCGGGGCTTCCGACCGGCGGCATGGCGCCGCTGGCGGC
>JBEGQU010000006.1:0-3445 GCA_041180765.1 Chloroflexota bacterium | reverse complement strand
GGACGACGCTACCGGTGGTGGTGGTAGCGATGAGGTCCCCGACGACACGCCGCCGTCCGAACCATCATCCGAGCCCTCATCCGGACCATCCCCCGCCGCGACGGCCCCGGCGATCACCCTCGGAGACCTCGATCGCCCGTGCCCCCGCCGGGGCGTCGCCGCGGATGATCTCGAGGGCGAGCGCCGCATCGAATGGCGAGCCCTGGCTGGACGCGCCGAGGAGGTCGCCAAGGGTGATCGCCGGGGCCGTCGCGGCGGGGGATGGTCTGGACGAGGGCTCGGATGACGGTTCAGACGGCGGCGTGTCGTCGGGGGCCTCGTCGGTGGCCTCGTCGGTGGGGTCACTATCGCCGGTAGCGTCGTCCGTCGGCTCCGCACCGGGCTCGGGCAGGGGCTCGTCGGGCGCCGCCTCGTCGCTCGCCGGGGCATCGGTCTCCGCGTCCCCTCCGTCGTCGGCCATCTCGCCCGGAGCACCGGGGAGCGGCTCGCCGAGCGTCGTGGCAAGCACCCTCGGTGCGGCGATGCTCACGCCGAGGAGGAGCGCGAGGAGGAGCGCGACGAGGGATCGGCGACGGGTCATGCGGGAGATCCTTGCAGCCGGGCGTGCCAGCAGCCTGACACCCGCTCGCCCCCGTTCAGCGCAGGGTGGCGATCAGGTCGTGCACGAAGCGGGGTCCGTCGACGCGCATCGGGATGGTGACGAGCGGCCGCTGCTGCGCCGGATCGTTCGGCTTGCCGACGTTGCCGCCCGCCCGCTCGCGGCGCTCGGCCTCGGCGACGGCCGGCGCCATCCAGGTCCGGCGGTCGACGATCGTCGCGCCGCGCGCCGCGCCCGAGGTGCCCACCTCGACGGAGAGGCGCAGCGCCTCGACCACGTAGCTCGGGTCGAGGGCGATCCCCGCCGCGAGCGGGTCGTGCAGCGGGCACTCGCGGGCCCCCATCGTCCGCGAGTAGACGCCGAGGTAGTGGTCGAGGATCTCGAGCGCGAAGCGAGAGCGCACGCTGCCGATCGCCTCGATCGCCGCGAGCTCGGCGGCGCGGAGGCGGGTCACCTGCGTGACGTCGAGACCGACCATCGTCACCGGCCACGGCGCCGAGAAGACGAGCTGCGCCGCCTCTGGGTCGTGCCAGATGTTCGCCTCCGCGGTGGCCGAGGCGTTCCCCTCGTGGAGGATCGCGCCGCCCATCACCACGACCGAGCGGACGCGCTGTGCCAGGTCCGGGTCGAGGCAGAGCGCGAGCCCGAGGTTCGTGAGCGGCCCCACGGCGACGATGTCGATCTCTCCGGGGCGCTCGCGGGTGATGCGCAGCATCTGGGCGACCGCGTCCTCCGCGACGGGTCCGCGCTTCGGCGCCGGCCGATCGGTGTTGCCGAGGCCGTCGGCGCCGTGCACCCACTCTGCGGTCGCGAGGGGCTGCGCCATGGGCCGTCGCGCACCGATCGCCACGGGGGTGTCGTCGAGGCCGCACAGCTCGAGCAGCCGGCGGGCGTTCGCCGCCGCAAGGTCGGACGGGATGTTCCCGTGCACGCTCCCCACGCCGACGATCTGCGCGTCGGCACGCCCGGCGAGGAAGAGCATCGCGATGGCGTCGTCGATCCCCACGTCGGCATCGAGCAGGATCTGTCGGCGTTCCATGGCGACGAGTCTAGCGGCGCGCGCCCCCTGCTACGATCGGCGCACCGAAACCTCACGTGGAGGCCGACCCTTGCCCCATCTGGCGCTCATCGTCCACTCCTACGTCGACGAGGATCCGCGCGTCCGCCGGGCCGCCCGCGCCGCGGTCGGCGCCGGCTGGCGGGTGTCGATCGTCGCCCTCCGCCGCGATGGCGACGATCCGCGCGGCGAGCTCGACGGCGCCACCGTCCACCGCCTCCCCGTGCAGCGCCGACAGGGGGCCGGCATCTCGACCTACGTGCTGGAATACGGGCGGTTCGCCCTCCTCGCCGCCCGCGAGCTGCTGCGCATCGACCGCGCTGCGCGCATCGACGTGGTGCATGCCAACAGCGTCCCGGACTGGCTGGTCTTCGCCGCCTGGCCGCTGCGCCGCCGACACCGCGTCGGCGTGGTCCTCGACCTGCACGAGGCCTCGCCCGAGCTCTTCCGGATGCGCTTCGGCCGTTCGGCGCGATCGCGCGCCACGCGCCTTGCCGCCCGCCTCTTCGTCGCGGCGGTCGCGTTCGCGGAGCGCCGCTCCATCGCCTTCGCCGACTGGGTCTTCGTCACGGCACCACGCCTGCTCGATCGCCTGCACGCGATCGCGCCGCGGCACAGGGAGCGTTCCGAGGTCCTGCTCAACGTCCCGGAGACGGCGCGCTTCGCCCCCGCCACCGCGCCGCGCACCTGGCGCGCCGACGGCCCGCTGCGCATCGCCTACGCCGGGGCACTGACGCCGATCTACGAGGTCGACGTGATCATCCGCGCCATCGCCCTGCTCCGTGCCGCCGGCCCCGGTGGCGAGCCGCCGATCGACGCGCGCCTCGTCGTCGCGGGGCGCGGCGACAGCGAGCCGGCGCTGCGCGCACTCGCCGCCGAGCTCGGGATCGGCGATGCCGTCGAGTTCCTGGGGCGCATTCCCTTCGAGCAGGTGCCCGAGCTGCTGCGCGGCGCCGACGTGGCCCTCGCGCCGACGCGACTCGACGAGTTCACGGACCTCTCCGTGTCGAACAAGGTCTTCGAGGCGATGGCCATCGGCACCCTCGTGCTGGCGACGCGCCTGAAGACGCTCGACGATCTGGTGCCCGAGACCGCGGCGGCCCGCTACGCCTCGGGCGATGCGCGGGGTGCTGCCGCCGTGTTGCGCCGCCTCGACGCCGATCCGGCGGAGCGTGCCGCGCGGATCGCCGCCGGCCTCGCAGCGGTGCGCGGCGGGCTCAGCTGGGAGGCGGCGGGCGCCGCCTATGCGGCCCGGCTCGCGGCGCTCAGCGCCGTGTCTGCCGGGCCCCGCTGACCCACGCGTTCCGCGGCGGCGGCTGCGGCTCGGGCCGCTCGCCGAAGCGGCGCCGCCACTCGCGCCGCCCGGCGAGATAGCGCGTCACCTCGAGGTCGGCGGCGCGCACGGCGCCGGGCGCCAGGAAACCGCGATGCAGCTCGAAGCAGGCGCGCGCCCAGGCGTCGCCGTGGGAATCGCCCGTGACCAGGTGGGCGAACTCATGGAGCGCCGTCTCCTTGTCGTAGCTACAGAGGAACATCTCGCCGCTCTCGGTCACCACCCAGCCGAACGGGTGCGCCGGTTCGCGCCGCGCCCCGAGGTGCTCGTGGACGCGCACCCAGCGCAGCCGTCGCCGCTTCCGTGCGGCGACGAGGGCGAGCATCTCCAGTGTCGGCCGCCAGCGGCGCCATGCCGCCGGTCGGAAGCCCCGCATCGGCCGCACCTCGAAGGGGAGGTCGAGCACCCACTGCGGGAGCTCGGCCCAGCGACCGGCGACCTTGACGCGGCGGAGTGC
>JBEGQU010000005.1:0-26792 GCA_041180765.1 Chloroflexota bacterium | reverse complement strand
TCGATGCGCCCGTCTCGATCATCTTCGGGCCCACGTACTTGAAGCCGACGGGCGTCTCGTGGATCGCGACCCCGTAGGCGGCGCCGAGCCGCTCGGCCATCGCGCTCTCGTTGACCGTCTTCACGATCGGGCGCAGGTCCTTCCGGTGCTCGAGGAGGTAGTAGGCGAGTAGGCCGAACACCTGCAGCTGGTGCAGGAACTCGCCGCGCTCGTCGACCGCCCCGGCACGGTCGGCATCGCCGTCGAGGAGCAGCCCCAGGTCGTAGTCGCCGCCGCGCATCCGCGCGAGCACCGGGTCGATGTGCGGCCGGATCGGCTCCGGATTCACGCCGCCGAACCAGGGGTTGCGCTCGCTCCGCATCTCGTCGACGCGGATCGCCCCACCGGCGAGCAGCCGCCCGATCCAGCCTGCGCCGGCCCCGTAGACCGGGTCGACGAGCAGGCGCAGGCGCTCGCGCGCGAGCGCCTCGAGGTCGAGGTTGCGCGATACGTAGTTGCGGTAGCCGGGGAACGGGTCGTAGCGCTCGACGAGCCCGGCCGCCTCGGCGTCGGCGAAGGGGCGGCGCGCGATCTCGGGGCCGCGGGTGGCCGCCACGTGCCCCTCGATCCGCTTGAGCAGCTCCGGCCCGGCGGCCGCCCCGCTCGGGGCCTTCACCTTGAAGCCGTTGTCCATCCAGGGGTTGTGGCTGGCGGTGATCACCACGCCCATCGCGGCGCCGCGCGCGACCACCTCGAACGAGGCCATCTGCGTCGGGACCGCCGTCACGGCGTAGGCGACGGGGATCCCGTGCGCGAGCAGCACCTCGGCGGCGGCGACCGCGAAGTCCTCGGAGCCGAAGCGGCGGTCGTAGGCGATGACGACGGACTTCGCCGCGGTCCCGTCCTCGTCGACGACGCGGGCGACCCCCTCGGCCAGGCGGCGCACGTTCTCGTAGGTGTACTCGTCGCCGATCTTCGCGCGCCAGCCGTCGGTGCCGAAGAGGATCTTCGTCGGCTCTCCCCCGCTCATCGACCCTCCCCCTTCGCCGCCGCGCGCAACTCGTCGTCGCCCATGGCGCCGAGATCCAGCGACGTGCCGTCGGCGGCCAGCGCGAACACGCCAGCCTCGTCGATGACGATGGTACGCCCGCCGGGGGCCGCGATGCGAATCTCAGCGGCGGTGGGGTCGTCGGCCCGCAGGTGCTCGCGCAGCTCCGACCAGGTGCCGATGTCGCTCCAGCCGCAGTCCAGCGGCAGCGTGCGCACGGCGCCCTCCGCGGCGGCGGGTTCGAGGACGAGCCGGTCGATCGGCACGGCGGGCGGCGTCGCCGCGCTGCCGAGGGCGGCGAGCGTCGGGGCGGCGTGCCGCTCGAGCGCCGCGCGGATGGCATCGCGGCGCCAGGCGAAGATCCCGGCGTTCCAGCGCGCGCCGTCGGCGATGAGCGCCGCCGCGGTAGCGGCGTCGGGCTTCTCGGTGAAGCGCACCACGTGCCGCCCGTCGGGCGCGACGATGTAGCCGTAGCCGGTCGCCGGCCGCGTCGGGATGACGCCGAGCGTCACGAGCGCCGTCGGCTCCCCTTCGGCGGCGGCAATCGCCGCACCGAGGGCGGTGCGCCAGGCCGCCGCATCGCGCACCGCGTGGTCGGCGGGGAGGACGAGCATCACCGCGCTCCCCGGGCGGTCGATCGAGCGCATCGCCAGGGCGACGGCGGGACCGGTGTTGCGCCCCACCGCCTCGGGGATCACGTGCCCCGGGTCGAGCGACGGCAGCGCGTCGTGCACGAGCGCCACCTGGTCAGCGGAGACGACGACATAGAGATCCTCCAGCGGGATGAGCGGCAGGAGCCGCTCGACCGTGGCCTGGATCGGCGACCTGCCGGCGAGCAGCGGGAGGAAGGGCTTCGGTCGCCCCGGGGTGCTGAGGGGCCAGAGGCGCGTCCCCCCGCCGCCGGCGAGGATGACCGCATAGGGTCGACTGCTCATCGGGCGATCGTACCGTCAGGCTCCGCCGAAGAGGCGGCGGAGGAGGCGCGGCAGGGCGTTCCCCGAGCGACGCACGACGAGCCGCTCCTCGAACTCGGCCTGGACCTCGTATCCGAGCGAGGCATAGGCGCGGACGGCCACGGGATTGTCGGCCCGGACGTTCAGCACCACGTCGTCGCAGTAGCCGAGCAACTCCTCCGTGACCGCCGACGTCGTGGCCCGGGCGTAGCCGGCGCCGCGGAACCCCGAGGCGGTGAGGACGTTGCCGACGACCGCGATCCGCTCGCGGCGGCCGATGACGTGCGTCCCCGCCGCCGCCACGAGCCGGCCGTTGCGGCGGATCCCGCGGTAGACGCCCTCCGCGACGGCGAGCGGCGGCAGCCAGGCGGCGAAGCCGAGCTGGTAGAGCCGGTTCAGGTCGGACGCGTCGGCCGGGATCAACGGCACGATGAGCGACGCCGCGTCCCCCTGGTAGCGGCGGAACGTCGCGCGACGCACCGCCATGCGCAGCATCGGGTTGACCTTCTCGCTCTCGTACTGCAGGTCGAGCACCGGATCGCCGCCGGGCGGCGTCGGCACCCATGCGGCACGCGGCTTCAGCCCCTGCGCGAGGATCGCGCCGATCCCCGCCGGCTCGCCGAAGAGGTGGAGCGGTTGCGGCGCCCAGCCCGAGTACTCCATGCCGAGGGCGATGTGCTCCCTGCCGCGACGGGCGACCAGGGCCCTCGTGCGCTGGAACTCCGCGTCGTCGAGGTCGGCGAGCGCGTGCGCGACGAGCGGGCGCTCGCCGGCGATCAGGCTGCGCACCAGGTCGCGATCGCGGGTCGCCTCGACCTCGATCGGCAGGGGCTCCACGGTCAGTCGACGATCGCGATGCCGCGCGCGCCGACAACGTCGTAGCGCGGAGCGTCCACGAGGACCCCGGCCGCGGCGCCGCGCGCAAGGAGCGGCGCCGCGTCGCGCGCACGGCGCTCCGCGATACGCGCCGCGAGCGCCGCGGCGTCGGCAGGCGGGGCAGCGCGCATCGGCGGGGCCACGGCGACCACGGGGATCTTCGCGACACGGGCGAGGGCGACCAGCACGGCGCTCCCGGAAGGCGAGAGGAGCGTGCCGTCTGCCGCGCGCGCGATCGCGCAGAGCACCAGGCCGCCTACCTCGCCCGCGAGGATGCGGGCGCCGAGCGCCGCCTCGTCGAGCAGGGTCGCATCGAGCCCGGCGCGGAGCGCGTCGGCGGCGTCGATGCCGCCGAGGCGCGTCACCCCCGAGGGGTCGACCGTGGGACCGGCGGCGATCAGGACGGCCGCACCGCGGCGGCGGAGTGCCTCGTGCACGGGCGCGAGGTCGCCCCAGCTCGTCGCCCCGAGGCCCGCCGTGGTGGCGATCGGCGCGCCGGCCGGCACGCGCTCCAGTGTCGCGGCAAGGCGGGCGGCGAGATCCCCATGCGGCGGGAGATCGACGCCCGAGAGCGCCGCCTCGAGCGCATCGCTGAGCGGGTCGGCGTTGCGCAGCGCCGCCGACGCCGCCGCGAGGCGGGCGGAGCGCCCCCCCTCGCCACCCGCCCCGGCGAGCTCGAGCGCCAGGCGCGCGGCGAGGGCGCGGATCGGGCCGGGGGCGATGGCATCGACGGCGAGCAGGGCGGCGATCGCCGCCGCCGAGTCGGCACGCCGCTCGAGGATCGTCGCGGGGAGTGCGCGCACGTCCAGGGCGATCACCCCGTGTTCGTCGTCGCGCAGCGGCGAGGCGAAGGCGGCGTCGTGGCGCGGCGCGCCGGCGGCGACCAGGCCGGCATCGGCGGGCAGGTCGAGCGACGCTTCGGCGGCGCGGCGGCGCGGCGGCTGCACGCCGCCGCCAGGTTCACCGCCCGCCGTGTCGCGAAGGGCCCCGGCGACCGAGCCCGCCTCGTCGCGGATCAGGCCGACGGCGCCGATCAGCTGCGTCGCCGACTGGATCCCGTCGCGGGCGATGCTGCGGAGGAAGTCGCGGCGATCGCCGGCGGGGCGCTCGCTCCCCATCCGGCTAGAAGGGGATGATCGCCGAGACGATCCCGTCGGGGAGGCGCGCGCGACCGCCGAGCGCGGGCAGCTCGGCGAGGAAGCAGAGTCCGACGACCTTCGCGCCGAGCTGCTCGACGAGCTTCGTCGCGCCGGCAACGGTGCCGCCCGTGGCCAGCACGTCGTCGACGATCGCGACGCGCGCGCCGGCGGCGAGCGCGTCCCGGTGGATCTCGAGGACGTTCTTGCCGTACTCGAGGTCGTACTCGATGGTGATCGTGTCGGCGGGGAGCTTGCCGAGCTTGCGGATCGGCACGAACCCGACCCCCAGGTCGCGCGCGATCGGCGCGCCGAAGATGAAGCCGCGCGACTCGATGCCGACGACGATGTCGGGCTTCCAGGGGCGCACGGCGGCGGTCATGGCGTCGATCGCGGCCGCATAGGCCTCCGGATCGCGCAGCAGCGTCGTGATGTCGCGGAAGACGACCCCGGGCTTGGGGAAGTCCGGGACGACGCGGATCGTTGCGGCGAGCTGCTCAGGAGTCACGTGGCGAGTTTACGCGAGGGGGGCGGCGAGGGCGCGCACCACCGCGACGGCGAGATCCCATGCGCGGGCCGGGGGGAGCGCCGCCCTCGAACGGAGGAGGTTCCCCTCTAGGTCGAGGGGGTGCCCAGGGAGCTCGCCGACGAGGCGGCGGGCGGCCGCCCGGTCGACGTCGCCCAGGCGGATCGCCAGGCGGCGCTCCTCGAGCAGGAGGGAGGCGAGGCCGACCTCGCTGGCCCCCACCCGCAGGCGCGCCACCTCGAGCAGCCGCTCCGCCTCCGGGGGCAGCTCGCCGAAGCGATCTCGGAGCTCGTCGCCGATGCCGGAGATCGTCGCCTCGTCGGCGGCGACGCCGAGGCGGCGGTAGATGTCGAGTCGCTGCCCCTCGTCCTCGACGTACGACTCGTCAAGGTGCGCCGTCACCGGCAGGTCGATCACCGCGATGCGGCGCGGCTTCGGCGCGGGGCGCCCCTCGCGTTCGGCACGGCGGCGCGCCACCGCCTCGGCCAGCAGCTGCGAGTAGAGCTCGAAGCCGATGGCGGCGATGTGCCCCGACTGGTCGCCGCCGAGCAGGTCGCCCGCACCGCGGATCTCGAGGTCGGCGAGCGCCAGCTGGAAGCCGGCACCGAGGTGCGATGCATCGAAGATCGCCTTCAGCCGCTTGCGCGCGACGTCGGTGAGCGCCTCCTCCCGGCGATAGAGCAGGTAGCACCAGGCACGCCGGCTGCTGCGTCCGACACGACCGCGGAGCTGGTAGAGCTGCGCCAGCCCGAGCTTGTCGGCGCGATCCACGATGATCGTGTTGGCGTTCGGGATGTCGAGGCCCGACTCGATGATCGTGGTGCAGACGAGCACCTGCGCCTCGCCGCGCACGAACTCCCCCATCGCGCGCTCCATCGCGCGCTCCTCCATCTGGCCGTGCGCCACGACGACGCGCGCCTCCGGCACGAGGCCGCGCACCTGCTCGGCCGCCGCCTCGATCGACTCGACGCGGTTGTGCACGTAGTACGCCTGGCCGCCACGCTCGAGCTCGCGCAACAGGGCATCGCGCACGAGCTCGAGGCTCGCCTCGGCCACGCGCGTCGCGATCGGGTGGCGATCTTCGGGAGGCGTCTCGATCGTGGAGAGGTCGCGGACCCCGGAGAGGGCAAGGTTGAGGGTGCGCGGGATCGGCGTCGCGGTGAGGGTGATGACGTCGAGCTCGGAGCGCAGGCGCTTGAGCCGCTCCTTCGCCGCGACGCCGAAGCGGTGCTCCTCGTCGACCACGAGCAGCCCGAGGTGGCGGAACGCCACGTCCTTCGACAGGAGTCGGTGCGTGGCGACCACGAGGTCGACCTCTCCGCGCGCGAGTCCCGCGACGATCTCGGCCTGGCGCGCCGCCGGGACGCTGCGCGAGAGGAGCTCGAGCCGGAACGGGTACGCGGCAAGGCGACGGCGGAAGGTCTCGATGTGCTGGAGCGCGAGCACCGTCGTCGGCACGAGCACGGCGACCTGGCGCCCCGCCTCGAGCGCGGCGAAAGCCGCCCGCAGCGCCACCTCGGTCTTGCCGTAGCCGACATCGCCCACCACGACGCGATCCATGGGCCGCGCGCGGAGCATGTCGCGCTTCACCGCATCGATCGCCGCGAGCTGGTCTGCCGTCTCGCGGTACGGGAACGCCGCCTCGAACTCCGCAAGCCACGGGCTCTCGCCGGGGATCGCCGGTCGGGTCGCCATCTCGCGGGCGGCATGGATCTCGAGCAACTCGGCGGCGAGATCCTCGGCGGCGCGTCCGGCCCGCTCGCGTGCACGGCGCCACTCCCCGCCCCCGAGGCGGCTGAGGCGCGGGTGGTCGGACCCGGCGTACCTGGCGATCCGCGAGAGCTGCTCGACCGGCACGTAGACACGGTCTCCCCCGCCGAACTCGACCTCGAGGTAGTCGCGCTCGTCGCCCTCGCCGCCGCGGCGCAGCATCTGGACGAAGATCCCGACGCCGTGGTCGACGTGCACCAGGTGATCGCCGGGAACCAGCCGCTCGGCCGCCTCGCGGGTGATGCCGCGCCGGTGGACCGCCGGGCGGCGGACGCGCGTCGCGCCGAAGAGCTCTCGATCGGTGATCACGGTCAGGCCATCGACGCCTCCCTGGAAGCCCCCGTCGAGCCCGCCGGCGAGGAGCGTGAGCGAGCCGCGCTTCGGATCGGCGTCGAGCCGCTCGGCGACGGTGACCCGCTCGCCGGCGAGCGCGAACAGCTCGGCGAGGCGGCCGGCCTGCTCGGAGACGACGACGACGCGCGCGCCATCGCGACGCCAGCTCTCGAGCCCCTCGCCGAGCGCACGGGAACGCTCGGCCGGGACGATCGGATCGTGCCAGCCGAACGGATCGGTCGCGGTCGCGCCGACGATCCGCCCCGCGTCGGAGCTCCAGGTGAACTCGAGCCGGGCGGTGCCCGCCGCCGCGAGCGACGCCAGCGCGCGCTCCGCCTCGGGAATCGGCGACGGCCAGCCCGCGGGGAGCAGGTGCATCGTGCGCAGCGCATCGCGGCGCTCGGCCGCCTGGCGTGCGAGCGCCGCGGCGGCGGCACGAAGCTCGCCCGGCTCGTCGAGCACCACGAGGGCCTCGCCGATCTGGTCGATCGCCCGCTCGCCGCCGAGCAGCGGCGCCCAGAGTTCGAGCCCGTCGCCGCGCTCCGGGGTGCCGCGCCCGAGTGAGCCCTCCCAGAGCGCCAGGTCCTCCGCGAGGCGCGCCGGGAGCGGGGCGCCATCGGCGGCGGCGAGCCGTCCGGCGGCGGCACGGAGTGCGGCGACCCGCTCGGCGTCGAGGGGGAACTCGCTCGCCGGCAGCAGCCGTGCCTCGCCGAGTGCGCCGCGACTGCGCTGATCGGCCGGGTCGATGGCGCGGATCGACTCGATCTCGTCGCCGAACCACTCCACGCGCATCGGCCCGGTCGCCCCGGCCGGGAAGAGGTCGACGATCCCGCCGCGGCGGGCGAACTCGCCCCGCGCCCCCACGAGGGCGACCGGCTCGTAGCCGAGAGCCATCGCGCGGTCGGTCACCTCGCCGAGCGGGATCCGATCGCCGGTGTGCAGGACGAGCGCCCCCTCGGCAAGATCGGCGGCGGCGATCGTCGGCTGCAGCACCGCCAGCAGCGAGGCGACGAGGATGCGCGGCCGGCCGCCCGCCCAGGCGGCGAGCGCGGCGACGCGGCCGGCGGACTCGTCGACGACCATCTCGCCGCGCTCGAACGGGAGGGCGCTGCGCGGCTCGAGCAGCACCACGTCATCCGGATCGGCGCACCAGGCGCGCGCGGCGTCGGCAACGCGCTCGGCCACCTCGGGGTCGCGCGCGATCCAGGCGACGCGGGTGCCCGCGGCCAGCGCGGCGACGAGTTCGCCCTTCGCCGGGTGCGGCACGTGGACGAGCGCCGCGCGACGGTCGCGCTGCAGCGCGTTGCGGAGCTCGCCGAACTCGGCGCTGCGCGAGAGTCGCGCGAGGAGCGGCGCGAGCGAGGGTGCCGTGCGGCGTCCGCCGCGGGCGGCGTCGGGCGCGTCGCTCATCGCCCGCCGTCGGGCTTGGAGCCTCCGCGCCCGAGCACCTTCCGCCAGCCGCGCGCGGTGCGACGGACGCCGTCGGGTCCGGCAGGACCGTCGATCTCTCCCGCCTGCGGCAGCGTCGCGGGGTCCGCGGCGCTCCCCGGCTCCGGCACGGGGAGCCTCCAGCCGTTGTATGCGGTCGCCGCACGGTTCAGCCCGTCGCGGGCCCAGAGCTCGATCGCCTCGCCGACGGCGCGCTCGATCTCGGGAAGTCGCGCCCGCTCGGCGGCGGTGAACTCGCCGAGCACGTGACGCTGCGCGCCGCCGCTCTCCCCCGGGTCGCCGATGCCCACGCGCAAGCGCGGGAAGCGCTCGGTGCCGAGCTCGGCGATGATCGAGGCGAGGCCGTTGTGCCCCCCCGCCGTCCCGCCCTCGCGGAAGCGCAGCGCGCCGAACGGGAGGCTGAAGTCGTCGACGACGACGAGGAGCTGCGCCAGGGCCGCTCGCTCGCTCGCCAGCAGCTTGCGCACCGCGATGCCGGACTCGTTCATGAAGGTGTTCGGCTTCGCCACCACGAGGTCGAGGCCGAGCACGCGCCCCGCGTGCACCGTCGCAGCATCGCGCTCCTTCCCGCCACCGCGCCAGCCGACGCGCTCGGCGAAGGCGTCGAGCGCCAGCCAGGCGATGTTGTGCCGCGTCATGCGGTACCTGGCGCCCGGATTGCCGAGGCCGACGACGACGCGACGGTCGGCGCTCATCCGCGCGCTCCGCTGCGCGCCCCTCGCGCGACCGCGCGGGCATGGGCGCGGAGGATCTTCGCCTGCTCGGCGAACATCGCCGCGCGCGAGGCGGGGGTTCGATGGTCCCAGCCGCAGAGGTGCAGTGCCCCGTGCACCGCAAGGAGGCGCAGCTCGTCGGCCGGAGCCCCGGCGGTCCGTCCGTCGATGCCGCCGCGCCCCTCGCGCGCCTGGGCAATCGCGCGATCGACGCTGATGACGATGTCGCCGAGCGGCAGCACCGCCCCGACGGCCGGTGCGGCGGGCACCGCGCGGTGCGCGGCGCGGCGGCGCACCCCGGCGCGCGGCGCGTAGGCGGTCGGCTCGAGCAGCGGGAAGCTCAGCACGTCGGTCGGCCCCTCCTTCGCCATCTGGGCGGCATTGAGCCTCGCCATCTCGCGATCGTCGACGAGGGTGACGATCGCCTCGCCCGTGGCCGGCGCACCGCAGGCGCGCAGTGCGCGGGCGACGAGCAGCTGCAGTTCGGCGGCGGCGATGCGGACGCCGCCGGTCCGGCGGCGCACGACGCGCACGCGCGGGCCGCGCACGCGGCTCATCCGCGGGCGGCGAGGGCCGCGGTGACCTTCCCGGAGAGGACCTTGCCGTCGACGCGCCCCTTGGTCTTCGGTCCGAGCCAGCCCATGACCTTCCCCATCTCCTTCGGCGAGGCGGCGCCGGTGGCGGCGATCGCCTCGGCGACGAGGGCATCGACCTCGGCGTCGCCGAGCTGCTCCGGCAGGTAGGCCGAGAGGATGGCGATCTCCGCCTCCTCGTTGGCGGCGAGGTCGGCGCGGTTCGCGGCGACGTAGGCCTCGACCGACTCGCGCCGCGTCTTGACCCCCTTCACGAGGACGCCCAGCGTCTCGTCGTCGGTGGCATCGCGTCGCTGCTCCTTCTCGACGGCGGCGAGCGCATTCAGCACCATGCGGAGGGTGTCGCGGCGCGTCGCCTCCCCGGCACGCATCGCGGCGGCGAGGTCGTTGCGGAGTTGCTCTCGAAGGGACATGCGCTGCTCCTCTCCGGCGGCTCTGCCGCCCGGGGCGCGCCGGGGGCTACTCCCCCCCGCGGGGTCCCGACGGCTTCTTGCGCTTGGCGTCCTTGCGCTTCTTCTTCTCGGCGGCGTTCTCGAAGGCCTCGCGTCGGCGCGCCTCGGCGAGGATCCCCGCCTGCTGCACCTTCTTGTTGAAGCGGCGCAGGGCCGCCTCGAAGCTCTCGTTGTCGCCAATGCGGACTTCTGCCACTGGTACCTCCTAGGGGGGAGAGGATAGCGGATCCCGCATGCGCGGGCGACCCGGGCGCCCCTGTGCCGGGGTCAGCGTGGGAGCGGCACCGCCTCGCCGAAGGCGCCGAGGGTGGCCTCGAGGAGGTCGGCGGCGGCCGGATCGGGGTCGCCCGACGGCGTCCGCTGGAAGAGCACGATCAGGCTGCCGATGCGGCGAACGGTGAAGCGGGTGCCCGGCGGGACGAGCACGAGCGAGGTGGGGGCGACGAGATAGGCGGCGATCTCGGGGGCGGCGGTCGTCGCGGCGGTCGTGTCCGCGAAGGCAAGGGCCACGAGCGGCATCCCCGCCGCATCGGCCGGCGAGACCCCCCGCACGACGAAGCGCGGCAGGTCGAGGTAGGCGGGTGGGAGCGGCGGGCGCACGTCGGCCCCGTTGGCGACGGGGGCGAGGCCCGCGGCGCGGATGATCGCGTCGAGGGTCGCAAGGGCCTCGACCGCCTCCGCGGAGCTCCGCGGCGTCGGCGCCGCGGAGGCGGCGGGGAGCTGCGGCTCGGCGGCGGGTGGCCCGCCCGAGAGCCAGGTGAAGAGGGCGAATCCGCCGACGAGGATCGCGATCGATCCCGGCCGGACGCGGCGCCGGCGCGGCGTCGCCTCGCTCATCCGGGCGGCCAGGCCATCTGGCGGCCCGCGAGGAGGTGATAGTGCAGGTGCGCCACCGCCTGCCCGCCGTCCCGGCCGACGTTCGACACCAGGCGCCAGCCGCCCGCTCCGTGGCCCGCCTCGTCGGCGAGGCGCCGCGCAACGTCGTGGATACGGGCGAGGAGCGCGGCGTGCGCGGGCGTATCGCGCAGCTCGGCGGCCGAGGCGAGATGCTCCCGCGGCACGAGCAGCAGGTGGAGGGGCGCCTGCGGGGCGATGTCCTCGAAGGCGACGACAAGATCGCACTCGTGCCGTCGGCGGCTCGGCAGCTCGCCGGCGACGATGCGACAGAAGAGGCAGCCGTCCATGCTCGAAGTCTACGCCGAGTGGCGCATCTCGAGCGCGAGCCATTCGCCGTCGGACCAGCGCCCCACGGTCGCGAGCCCCCGCGCGGCGAATGCATCGACCACCTCCGCGGCACGCTCCTCGAAGATGCCGCTCGCCAGCAGCCGCCCCCCCGGCGCGACCGCGGCGGCGATCTGTGGCGCCAGCTCCACCTGCAGCGCCGCGATGAGATTCGCGACCACCAGCGGCGCCCCGCCGCGCGGGTGCGGCAGCGAGCCGGCGACGACGGTCGCCCGGTCGGCGAGCCCGTTCCGCGCGAGGTTGCCGGTCGCCGCCGCGACCGCATGTGGATCGACGTCGACCGCCAGGCCGTGGGCCGCGCCCAGGCGGAGGGCGGCGATGAGCAGGATGCCGCTCCCCGTGCCGACATCGAGGAGCGTCGCTCCGGTGAGCCGCCCCTCGTCTGCCCAGCGCTCCAGCCCCTGCAGCGCGAGGCGGGTCGTGGGATGGAGGCCGGTGCCGAACGCCTGTCCCGGATCGATCTCGACCGGCACCTCACCCGCGCCGACCTCGCCGCGCAGCCATGGGGGGCGGACGACGATCCGGCCGATGCGCAGCACCGGGAAGTCGCTGCGCCAGGCGGTCTGCCAGTCGGCGTCGGCGACCTCGCTCACCGCCAGCGGGCCGATCGCCCGCAGCCCGAGGCCGCTCGTGGCGAGCGCGGCGAAGCGCGACAGCTCGTCGCGCAGCGCGGTCGCGGCGGCACGCGAGGCGGGGGTGTCGGGGATCCAGGCGCGCACGCGCACCGGGCCGCTGCCGGCATCGGGGGGCGCGACGGCGGCATGCGGCAGCGGGTCGGCGACCGGGGCGGCGATCGGCTCGGCACTCGTGCCGGCGGGAGCGAGCCGGCCGAATCGCTCGCTGATCGCCTCGGCAGCCTCCGCATCGCAGACGATCGACAGCTCGAGCCATCCGCTCGGCTGCATCGCGCCGTTCAGTCGCGCTCCTCGCCGCTCGCCTTGGCGAACGCCTCGAGTGCCGAGCGCTGTTCGCGCGTCAGCTTGCGCGGCACCTCGACGACGACCTGGATGCGAAGGTCCCCGCGCTGGCTCGGGCGCCGGACGTTCGGCGCACCCCGCCCCTTGAGCCGCAACTCCGTCCCCGGCTGCGTTCCCGGCTTCACCTCGAACGGCTCCTCGCCCTCCGCCGTCGGGATGATCACGGTCGCCCCGAGCGCCGCCTGCGAGATCGAGAGCGGGATCTCGGTGACGAGGTCGATGCCGTCGCGCACGAGCTGCGGATGCTCCTTGACCTCGATGACGACGTAGAGGTTGCCCGGCGGGCCGCCGCGCCGACCCGGCTCGCCCTGGCCGGTCAGGCGGATCTGCGTCCCGTCGTCGACCCCGGGCGGGATGTCGACGCGCAGGCGGCGCGTCCCCTTGATGCGCCCCTCGCCGCGGCAGGCGCCGCACGGCTTCTCGACGATGCGCCCCTCGCCGGAGCACTTGGCGCACGGTGCCGAGACGGCCATCTGGCCGAGCAGCGTCTGGCGCACGGTGCGCACCTCGCCACGGCCGCCGCAGCCGTCGCACTCCTTCGTCCCAGAGCCCTTCGCCGCACCGCTCCCCTGGCAGTCGTCGCAGGCGACGCGCATCGCCAGCTCCAGGTCGCGGGTGCCGCCGCGGATCGATTCGCCGAACTCGACCCGCAGGTCGTAGCGCAGGTCGTCGCCCGGCGGCGGGCCGGCGCGGCGCGTGCCGCGGGCGGCGCCGCCGAAGAAGCCCTCGAAGAGGTCCTCGACCGAGCCGAAGCCGCCCTGCCCGAACCCCCCCTCGAACCCGCCGAACCCCCCGGGGAAGCCCCCCGCACCGGGGCCGCCCGGCTGCCCGCCGAGGCCGGCCGCCCCGAAGCGGTCGTAGCGACTCCGCTGCTCTGGGTCGGAGAGCACCTGGTAGGCGTCGTTCAGCTCCTTGAACCTTGCCGCGGCGTCGGGCGCCTTGGAGACATCGGGGTGGTGCTTCTGTGCCGCCTTGCGGAAGGCCTTCTTGATCTCGTCGGCGCTCGCCCCCCTCGCGACACCGAGCACCTCGTACAGGTCGCGCGCCACGGCCGGCCTACTTCAACAGCAGCCTGCCGAGTCGGCGCACCGCCACGCGGTAGCCGATCAGCCCGACGAGCGAGAGGAAGGCGATATCGACGAGCATCAGCGCGTTCAGGTCGCCGAAGCAGAGCGAGCGCACGAGGTGCGTGCCGCGGGTGAGCGGCGAGAGCTCGACGATCCAGCGCAGCAGCCCCGGGTAGATGTCGACCGGATAGAACGTCGCCGAGAAGAGGAAGAGCGGCGTGAGGATGATGAAGAGGAAGTCGAAGTCCTTCCAGCTGCGGAGGTAGGTGGTGATCGCGAAGCCGGCCGCGCCGAAGGCGAAGCCGACGAAGATCACCGCCAGCGGCGCCATGAGGGCGAGCGGCGACTGCACGATGCCGGCGACGAACATCACCACAAGGAAGGCGATGGCGTACAGCACGCCACGCAGGTTCGACCAGAGGAGCTCGCCGACGGCGAGATCGCCCACCGAGACGGGCGTGGAGAGGATCGCGTCGTACACCTTGCCGTACTTCAACTTGTAGAAGACGTTGAAGGTCGAGTCGAAGATCGCGCCGTTCATCGCCGCGCTGGCCAGCAGCGCCGGCGCGACGAAGGCGGCATAGGGCACCTCGCGGCCGGCATACGGGATCGTGCCGATGACGCCCCCGACGCCGAAGCCGATGCCGAGCAGGAAGAAGACCGGCTCGAAGAAGCCGGTGACGACGACAAGCCACTGGCGTCGCGACCAGAGGATGTTGCGCTCGAGCACCATCAGCGCGCGGGGGGTAGCCGAGGCGATCATCGCGGGGCCCTCACGTGCGCATCCTGCGGCGGAAGAGGACCGCCGCGGCGACCGTGCCGCCGACGCTCCAGGCGGCCAGGGCGGCGACGTGCGTCCAGGCACCGTCGAGCGGCAGGCCGAGGGCCAGGGCGCGGTCGAGCGCCACCCCGTGGGCGAGGGGGGTCAGCCAGGCAAAGCCCTGCACGGCAGGCGGCAGGTTCTCCACGGGGAAGTAGGTGCCCGAGAGGAAGGCGAGCGGGGTGATCACGAGGCGGAAGAGGAAGCCGAACCCCTGGTCGCTCTTCTGGGTGACGGCGAAGGCGGTGATCGGGGCGGCGAAGGCGAGCCCGGTGAGCGTCGTCGCGCCGACCATCGCCAGGGCGGCGAGCGGCTGCGAGGCGATCCCCGCCGCCAGGAGCACCGCGGCGAAGAAGGCGGCGGCGAAGGCGACCTTGCCGCCCATGAACGCGATCGCGCCGAGCATCACGTCGGCGGGGTTGAGCGGCGTCGCGACGATGGCGTGGTAGATGCGCACCCACATGATCCGCGCGAGGACCGGCCAGGTCGCCTCGCCCGCGCCCAGCTGCATCGCCGAGCCCGCCATCAGCGCCGGGGCGATGTAGGCGACGTAGCTCGCGCCGCCGGTGATCTCGGCCGCCCGGTCGCCCACGAGCACGCCGAGGCCGATGCCGAGGCCGGCGAGCACGACGAGCGGCTCGAGGAAGGCGCTGAAGAACGAGCCCTGCCACTCGCGGCGATAGACGGCGAGCATGTAGCCGGCGACGTGGCGCCAGCGCGTCGGATGCGGCAGGGCGTCGCGCAGCGCGCCGATCGCGACGCTCACTCGTCGAGGCTCCGCCCGGTCAGGCGGAGGAAGACGTCCTCGAGGCTGGAGCGCCGCACGAGCCAGCTCTCGGGCGAGAGGCCGGCGGCGAGTGCGCGGGCGTGGGCCGCCTCGCCGTTCTCGCAACCGACGATCACGCGCTCGGCGAGCCGCTCATACCGGTCGCCGACCTTCGCCAGCTTGTTGGCGTCGAGCAGCTCGGTGCCGCCGGGGAAGCGCAGCTCAAGCACCTCGCGCGAGGCGTGGCGCTCGATCAACTCGCGCGGCGACCCCTCGGCGACGATCTTCGCGTCATCCATCACCACGAGCCGGTCGCAGAGCTGCTCGGCCTCGTCCATGTAGTGGGTCGTGAGCACGATCGTCGTGCCGGTGCGCTTGAGACGCTGCAGCAGGTCCCAGAGCAGGTGGCGTGCCTGGGGGTCGAGCCCGGTCGTCGGTTCGTCGAGCATCAGGATGCGCGGCCCGGCGATGAGCGAGCGGGCGATCGAGAGGCGGCGCTTCATGCCCCCCGAGAGCGGCTCGACCTGGTCGCCGGCGCGATCGGACAGCTGGAAGAGCTCGAGCAGCTCGTCTGCCCGCTCGGCGATCGTCGCGCGGTCCATGCCGAAGAAGCGCCCGAAGACGAGCAGGTTCTCGCGGACGCTCAGCTCCTGGTCGAGCGTCTCCTGCTGGTGGACGACGCCCAGCTGCGCGCGGATCGCCGCGCCGTCGAGGTCGGGGTCGCGCCCCAGGATCTGCAGGTCGCCGCCGCTGCGCGGCGACACGCCAGCGATCATGCGCATCGTCGTCGTCTTCCCCGCACCGTTCGGTCCGAGGAAACCGAAGAACTCCCCGTCGCGGACCTCGAAGTCGATCCCCGCGACCGCCGTCCGCGCCCCGAAGGCCTTCGTCAGGCCGCGGGCGCGGATCAGCGTCTCGGGGGTCGCTCCAGCACTGCTCATGGCGCTCAGGTTAGACCTCCTGCGCGTCGCCCTCGATCGGCTCGCCCGAGCCTGAGCCCGCGCTGCCCTCGGGCGACTGCTCGGCCCCGGCCGACTGCTGCGCGTAGGCGGCGGTGCCGATCTCGGTCATCGCCTTCGCCAGGGCCTCGCCCTTGGCGCGGAGCGCCGCATCATCGCTGCCCTTCAGCGCCTCACGCACCTCGGCGATGAGTCCCTCGGCCTCGGTCCGCTTGGCGGCATCGACCTTCTCGCCGAGGTCGGCGAGGGTCTTCTCCGCCTGGAAGGCGAGCGCCTCGGTCTGGTTGCGGAAGTCGACCGCCTCGCGGCGGGCGCGGTCCTCCGCCTCGTGCTCCTTCGCCTCGCGCACCATGCGGTCGACGTCGTCCTTGCCGAGCATCGAGCTGCCGGTGATGCGCACCTGCTGCTCCTTGCCCGTGGCGCGGTCCTTCGCCTTCACGTCGAGGATCCCGTTCGCGTCGATGTCGAACGTCACCTCGATCTGCGGCACGCCGCGGGGTGCCGAGGGGATCCCGTCGAGCAGGAACTTGCCGAGCGTCTTGTTGTCGGTCGCGAACTCCCGCTCGCCCTGCAGCACGTGGATCTCTACCTGCGGCTGGTTGTCGGCCGCCGTCGAGAAGGTCTGGCTCTTCGACGTGGGGATCGTCGTGTTGCGCTCGATGAGCTTCGTCATCACGCCACCGAGCGTCTCGATGCCGAGCGAGAGGGGCGTCACGTCGAGCAGCAGCACGTCCTTGACGTCGCCCGCGAGGACGCCGCCCTGGATCGCCGCGCCGATGGCCACCACCTCGTCGGGGTTGACCCCCTTCGACGGCTCCTTGCCGCCGAAGAGCGCCTTCACCGCCTCGACCACGGCGGGCATGCGGGTCATGCCGCCGACGAGCACCACCTCGTCGATCTCCGAGGGCTTGAGGCCCGCGTCCTTGAGTGCGGCGAGCACCGGCGCCTTCGTCTTCTCGATCAGGTCGGCGACGAGCGACTCGAGCTTCGCCCGGGTGAGCGTCACCACGAGGTGCTTCGGCCCGGTCGCGTCGGCCGTCAGGTAGGGGAGGTTGATCTCGGTCTGGCCGGTGCCCGAGAGCTCGATCTTCGCCTTCTCGGCGGCCTCCTTCAGCCGCTGGAGCACCTGCTGGTCCTTCGACAGGTCGATCCCCTGGTCGCGCTTGAACTCGGCCAGGAGCCAGTCGATGATCCGCTGGTCGAAGTCGTCACCGCCAAGGTGCGTGTCGCCGTTCGACGACTTCACCTCGAAGACGCCGTCCCCGAGCTCGAGGATCGAGATGTCGAACGTCCCCCCGCCCAGGTCGTAGACCGCGATCTTCTCCTCGGCCTTCTTGTCGAGGCCGTAGGCGAGCGCCGCGGCGGTCGGCTCGTTGATGATGCGCTTCACGTCGAGCCCGGCGATGCGCCCGGCATCCTTCGTCGCCTGGCGCTGCGTGTCGTCGAAGTAGGCCGGGACGGTGATCACCGCCTCGGTGATCTTCTCGCCGAGGAACGCCTCGGCATCGGCCTTCAGCTTCTGCAGGATCATCGCCGAGATCTCCTGCGGGGAGTACGAGTCGCCGGCGTCGAGCTTCACGCGGACGCCGTCGGACTTCGGGTCCTTCTCGACCGCATACGGCACGAGGCCCTTCGTCTTGCTCACCTCGCTGTCGTCGAAACGGCGTCCCATGAAGCGCTTGATGCTGAACACGGTGTTCTTCGGGTTGGTCACCGCCTGGCGCTTGGCGAGCTGCCCGACGACGCGCTCGCCGCCCTTGACGAACCCGACGATCGACGGCACGGTGCGACCGCCCTCCGCCGAGCTGATGACGGTCGGCTCGCCGCCGACCATGGCCGCCACCACGCTGTTCGTGGTGCCGAGGTCGATTCCGATGATCTTGCCCATCTCTCCGCTCCTTTCGCTCTGCGCTCTGCTCGCGTCTCGTGTCGTCTCGTGTCGGCGCTATTCGGCGGCCACGGTCACCACCGCCGGGCGCAGGACCCGATCGCGGATCCGCCACCCCTTGCGGTGCTCCTGGAGCACCTCGCCCGCGGGCCGCCCGCTCTCCGGCGCCTGCGCGATCGCCTCGTGCTCGCGCGGATCGAACGGGTGGCCGACCGACTCGAACGGTCGCGCCTCCTCGCTCTCCAGCAGGGCGAGCAGCTTCCGGTGGATCGCCCCGATCCCCTCGACCCACGGCTCGCCCGCGAGCGGCTCGGGGAGGGCGTCGAGGGCGCGGTCGAGGTCGTCGACGACGCCGATCACCTTCAACAGCAGCCCCTCGGCGGCCAGCCCGGCCTCCCGCTCGCGCTCCTCGGCGACCCGGCGCCGGAAGTTCGCGAAGTCGGCGGCGGTGCGCTGGTGCGCGGCGATCTGCTCGTCGCGCTCGAGGAGCACCGCCTCGAGCGTCGGGATCGGGTCGCCCCCGTCTCGCTGCTCGGCCTGCTGGTCGGTCGTCATGCGTCGCCTCCGTGCTCGAAGACCCCTCCCGCCGCGTTGTCGCCGGTGGGAGCAGGGGAAGTTAGCACTCTCAATGGTCGAGTGCTAACTCGTCTGGAGGAGCATACGGCGGGTCGCCCGGGGCGTCAAGGAGGGCCGGGGGGCGACGACGGCCTAGGCGGCGTGGAAGCGGCCGACGAGTTCCGAGAGGAGGGTGGCGACGAAGCGCACCGAGCCGACCGCCCGGGGGTACGGCATGCGGGTCGGGCCGAGGACGCCGACGACGCCGAGGGCGCGGCCGGGAATCCCGTACGGGGCGAGGACGAGCGAGACGCCGTGCATCTCCTCCGGCGCGTTCTCGCTGCCGATGAAGAGGCGCACCTCGTTCCCCGCCGCGACCTGGCTGACGAGCGTCCCGAGGTAGCCGCGACCCTCGAGGGCGGTGAAGACGTCGCGCAGGCGCGCGCTGTCGGCGAACTCCGGCGCCTCCATCACGTTCAGCAGGCCGTCGCTGAAGACCTGCTCCCCCGCCGCATCGTCGATCTCGCGCAGCAGCCGCGCGATGCGCTCGAGCACCGCGCGGACGATCGGGCGGTTCGCGGTCTCCTCGGGGAGGCTGCGCACCGAGGCGGCGACCTGCTCCGAACCGAGGCCGAGGGCGGTGTCGTTGAGGCGATTCGCCACGCTCGTCAGCAGCTCCTGGTCGACCCCCTGTGGCAGCGGCAGGAGCATCGGGCGCACGCTCCCGTCGCTCACCACCGCGATGAGCGTGGCGAGTCGATCGGCGGTGAGCACGAGGTCGACGTGGCGCAGCTGTGCCACGGTCGGACGGAGCGGCGTGGCGAGCCCCGCGGTGCGCGTCGCGCTCGCGAGCGTCGTCGCCGCGATGCGGAACCACTGGTCGGCACCGCCCTCGGCCTGTCCGAACTGGTGGCGGATCATCAGCCGATCCACCGGATCGACCTCGTCGGGAGCGACGATCTCCATCGCATACGTGCGGTATCCGCGATCGGTGGGGACGCGCCCCGCCGAGGTGTGCGGCTGGATGACGAGCCCGAGCTCCTCGAGCTCCGCGAGCACGCCGCGAACCGTCGCGGCGGAGATGCCGAGCGCGTAGCTTCCGGAGAGCGCCGCGGAACCGACGGGGAGGGCGGTGCGGATGTGCTCCTCGACGAGGGCGCGCAGCACGAGCCGGGCCCGCTCGTCGAGCTCCCCGGTCCATCGCTGTCGCCGCACGTCGCACCTCCTGGTTGTTGGCACTCTCGGTGGTGGGAGTGCCAAGAGCAGTCTAGCGCCCCGCCCGCCGACCGTCGTGCTGATAGATTCTGTTCATGCCCAGCGCCCAGTACGCCATCGAGACCCGCGCCCTCACCAAGCACTACGGGCGCGACGGCAAGATCAAGGCCCTCGAGGCGCTCGACCTGCGGATCGGCCACGGCGAGCTCTTCGGCTTCCTCGGCCCGAACGGCGCCGGCAAGAGCACCACCATCCGGACGCTCCTCGGCTTCCTCTACCCCACCAGCGGCTCGGCGAGCGTGCTCGGCCTCGACGTCGTGAAGGACTCCGTCGAGGTGCGCCGGAGGGTCGGCTACCTCCCGTCGGGCTTCGCCGTGTACGACTACATGAGCGGTCGGGAGTACCTGGACCACATGCGCTCGCTCACCGGGCGGCCCTCGCTCCTGCGTCACCGCGTGATGGACGCCCTGGAGCTCTCCGATGCGGTGCTCCGGCGGCCGGTTCGCGACTACAGCCGCGGCATGCGCCAGAAGATTGGCGTGGTGCAGGCGCTCGAGACCGATCCGGAGCTGCTGATCCTCGACGAGCCGTCCGAGGGGCTCGACCCGCTGATGCAGCGATCGCTCCAGGAGCTGCTCATCGAGCGCGTCGCCGCGGGGCGCACGGTCTTCTTCAGCAGCCACCTGATCAGCGAGGTCGAGCGCATCTGCAACCGCGTCGCGATCGTCCGCGGCGGCCGGCTCGCCGCCCTCGAGACCGTCGCCTCGCTCGTGCGCTTCCAGCGGCGGCACATCGAGGCGGTCGTCGCGCGCAAGCCGCTCCGCCTCTCCGGCATCGCCGGCGTCAGCGGGCTCAAGGCGACGCCCGACGGCAAGCGCGCGTTCCGCATCGTCTGCGATGCCGAGGCGGCGGCCGTGCCGAAGGTCGTCGCGCGGCTGCAGGCGGCCGGGCTGCGCGACCTGCTCGTCGAGGCGGCGACCCTCGAGGAGGCCTTCATGTCGTACTACGGCAACGAGAGCCAGGCGACGCAGGCCGCCGACGCGGTGCCGGTCGCAGCGGTGGCGACAGCAGCCACCGCGCGGGCGGCCGCCCGCCGCCCCGCGCCGGCACGGCCGCGGGCGAAGGCGGCGAAGCCGCGCGCGACCGCGCCCGCGGCGAAGCGCGGCACGGCGACCAAGCGACGGGGCGCCCGATGATCAACCTCGTGCTGTTCGGACGCCTCCTGCGCGGGCATCGAATCCGCCTCGCCGTCGGCCTCGCGGTCGTCGTCGTCTGGGCGCTCCTCTTCCCGGTCATCTACAAGGCCTTCCAGGACCAGCTCGCCGGGAAACCGGTGCCGCCCGGGGGCAGCAACTTCTCGACGCTGGCGGGGACGATCTCGGTCGGCTTCATCCACCCCATCTCGATCGCCCTCTTCGGCATCCTCGCCCCGGGACTCACCGTCGGGGCGCTGAGCGGCGAGCGCCAGCGCGGGACGCTCGAGCTGCTGCTCAGCCGGCCGATCAGCCGCGCGACGGTGCTCGCGACGATGCTCCTCGAGGGGCTGCTCGGCGCCGCCCTCGTCTCGCTCGCGTACATCGGCGGCACCGTGCTCGGCGCGCAGATCGCGGGGGTCGGTGGCGAGCTCGCCTTCGGGCAGCTGCCGACGCTCTGGCTCTTCGGCACGCTCTTCTGGGGCATGTTCGCGACGATCGGCATCAGCGCGAGCGGCTCGTTCGACCGAACCGCCCCGGCGATGGCGATCACCGTCTCGTTCATCATGGCGAACTACATCATCGAGGTGCTCGGCTCCTTCTGGGACGTGGTCGAGCCGTACCAGTACCTGTCGCTCTTCAACCACTTCCGCCCCGTCGACCTGCTGAACGGCACGGTCGACTGGTCGGCGGCGACGATCTTCGCCGTCGTCGGCATCGCCGCGGGGGTGTGGGCCTTCTACAAGTTCCCGCGCCGGGACCTCGCCGCGCCGAACTGAGCGGGTAGGCGCCGGGGGCGCTTAGGCGATTCGCGCGAAGAGCTCGTTGCTGAGCAGCCGCCCGCGCAGCGTCAGGCGCACGCGGCCGGCGCGCCCCGGGTGCTCCTCGAGGAGCCCGTGCTCCTCGCCCCAGGCGATCGCGGCGTCGAACGGCCGCGCCACCTCGCGCTCGACCCCCTCGGCGGTGCGGAGCGCGAGGACGAGCCCCTCGGCCGCATCGTCGCGCGGCGACTGCGGCGCGGCACCCCCGCCCGGGGGCAGCTCGCCGCGGCGCAGTGCCCCCTCCCAGGCGTCGAGGTCCGCGGAGTTCCAGGTGCGACTCACGCCATCGAAGGCGTGGGCGCCGGGCCCCACCGCGGCGACGCTCGCCCGCTCCCAGTAGAGGCGGTTGTGGCGCGACGCAGCGCCGGGTCGCGCCCAGTTGCTGATCTCGTACCAGGCGAACCCGGCGGCGGGGAGGCGCACGTCGAGCAGTTCCAGCTCCTGTGCCGCGCGCTCCTCGTCCTGCCCCGCTGCGGCCCGCCGCCGCCAGGCGAGCGCCCCGGCGGGCGTCGCGAGCCGGTCGTCGCCCCCCTCCTCGCCATCGAGCGCCAGGGTGAGGGCATAGACGCTCAGGTGCTCCGGCTCCAGCGCGATGGCGGCGTCGAGCGATGCGGCCCAGGCCTCGACCGGGGTGTCGGGGAGGTCGGCGAGGAGGTCAAGCGAGAGGTTGCCGATCCCGGCAGCGCGGGCGGCGGCGACCGCATCGGCGACATCGCCGGGCCCGTGCCGCCGCCCGAGGCGCCGCAGGGTCGCCTCGTCCATCGCCTGGGCGCCGAGGCTGAGTCGCGTCACCCCGGCCTCGGCGGCGGCGCGCAGGTCGCCGCGCTCGTCGGGCCCGGGGTTCGCCTCCAGCGTCACCTCCGCCCCATCGGCGAGGCCGAAGCGGTCGCGGACGCGGGCGATCAGCGCGGCGAGTCGATCGGCGGGCAACAGCGACGGGGTCCCGCCGCCGAGGTAGAGCGTCTCGAGCGGCGGCCGCTCGCCGCCGACACTGCCGAACGTCGCATCGGCCGCGGCGGCGCGCAGGTCGATCTCGCGCTCCACGGCATCGAGGTAGCCGCCGATGCGCGAACGCGGCCCGAACGCCGCCGCGCCGGCGACGACGACGAAGTCGCAGTAGGGGCAGAGCGAGCGGCAGAAGGGGACGTGGAGGTAGAGGCCGCGCGGCGGCATCGCCCGGGCGGTCATCGCGGCGCTAGTCGCCGTCGGTGCGCAGGACGGCGAGGAAGGCCTCCTGCGGGATCTCGACGGAACCGACGCGCTTCATCCGCTCCTTCCCCTCCTTCTGCTTCTCGAGGAGCTTCTTCTTGCGCGTGATGTCGCCGCCGTAGCACTTCGCCAGCACGTTCTTGCGCACGGCCTTCACCGTCTCGCGGGCGATGATCGTCCCGCCGATCGCCGCCTGGATCGGCACCTCGAACATCTGGCGCGGGATCAGGTCCTTGAGCTTCGTCGCCAGGTTGCGGCCAGCCCCCTGCGCGCGTTCGCGGTGGATGATCGTGCTCAGGGCATCGACCGGCTCGCCGTTGACGAGGATGTCGAGCTTGACCAGCGGCGCGGCGCGGTAGCCCGCCTCGGCGTAGTCGAGCGAGGCGTAGCCCTGGGTGCGGCTCTTCAGCTGGTCGAAGTAATCGACGATCAGCTCGGCGAGGGGGATCTGGAAGCGCATGACGACGCGCTTCTCGTCGAGGTACTCCATCGACTCGAAGATGCCGCGCTTGTCGGTGCTCAGCTCCATGATCGTGCCGATGTAGTCCTTCGGCGTCACGATCGCGGCCGCGACCCACGGCTCGCGGATCTCCTCGATGTGGTTCGGGCTCGGCATCTGCGCCGGGTTGTCGATCAGCACCTCGCCCTTCCCGCCGTTGAGGATCACCTGGTACTTGCAAGAGGGTGCCGAGGCGATCAGCTGCAGGTTGAACTCTCGCTCCAGCCGCTCCTGCACGATCTCCATGTGCAGCAGCCCGAGGAAGCCGCAGCGAAAGCCGAAGCCGAGGGCGCCCGACGACTCCGGCTCGAAGCTGAAGCTCGCGTCGTTGAGGTGGAGCTTCTCCAGCGCCTCGCGCAGCGCCGGGTACTCCTCGCCGCTCACGGGGTAGATCCCGGCGAAGACGAGGGGCAGCGCGACCTGATAGCCGGGGAGCGGGTCGGTCGCCGGGCCGGTGAGCGTCGTCACGGTGTCGCCGACGCGCGCCTCGCGCACGTTCTTCAGGCCGGTCGCGATGTAGCCCACCTCGCCGGCGAGCAGCTCGTCGACGGGAACGTGCTGCGGCCGGAAGAAGCCGATCTCCACGGGGGTGCACTCCGCCCCCGAGCCCATCATCCTGATCGCCTCGCCGGCCCGCAGTCGCCCCTCCTGCACGCGGACGTAGCTGACCACCCCCTTGTAGGTGTCGTAGTGCGAGTCGAACACCAGCGCCTTGAGCGGGGCGTCGAGTGGCCCGCTCGGCGCCGGGATGCGGTCGACGAGCGCCTGTAGCACGGCGGGGACGCCGGTCCCCTCCTTTGCGGAGACGAGCAACACCTCCTCGCGCGGGATCGCGAGCGTCTCCTCGAGCTCGTCCATCACCGCCTCCGGGTCCGAGGCGGGCAGGTCGATCTTGTTGAGCACGGGGATGATCACCAGGCCGAGCTTCATCGCCAGGTGCACGTTGGCGAGCGTCTGCGCCTCGATCCCCTGGCTCGCGTCGACGACGAGGATCGCCCCGTCGCACGCCTGCAGGCTGCGCGACACCTCGTACGAGAAGTCGACGTGCCCCGGGGTGTCGATGAGGTTGAGGCCGTAGGTCTGCCCGTCGGCGGCGGCGAACTCGAGGCGCACGGCACGGGCCTTGATCGTGATCCCCTTCTCGCGCTCGAGGTCCATCGAGTCGAGCACCTGCGAGGTCATCTGCCGCGGATCCACGGTGTGCGTCGCCTCGAGGAGGCGATCGGCCAGGGTGGACTTGCCGTGGTCGATGTGCGCGATGATGCTGAAGTTGCGCAGGCGCGACTGCGGGATGCTGCTCATGCCCCAAGAATGGCACGACCGCGCCGCAGCCGTGCGTGGGGTCCGCGCCCCCCTCTGGTACGATCGCCCTCCGGCTCAAACGGGCCCCGAATCATGGAGTGATCAATGGGAAAGACCGCGCGCAAGTACAAGGGGGCGCGAACCCCCCAGTCGCTGAAGGAGGTTCGCGCCTCCGCCCGCCGCAACGCCGTGCGGCAGCCGACCCGCAGCGCCGCCAAGAGCCTGGTCGCACGGGCGCTCGAGATCATCAACGGCACCGCCCAGGGGAACGCCGCGACCGCCGTCGCGGAGGCCTCGAGCTCGCTCGACCGAGCCGCGAAGAAGGGGGCGATCCACAAGAACGCCGCAGCCCGACGCAAGTCGCGCCTCGCCAAGAAGGCGGCGAAGGCCGCCGCCGGCACGACGGCTGCGGCTCCCGCGGCGAAGAAGGCCGCCGCGAAGACCGCAGCGAAGAAGGCCGCCGCGAAGACCGCCGCCGCGGGCTGACCCGCGGCGCATCGCTCAGCGCTCTGAACTCTCCGGCGCCGTCGGGCGCGGTGCGCGCGGCGCGCCGGGGAGGTAGAGCAGGCCACCGACCACGGCGCCGACAAGCGTCGCGCCGATGAGCAGGCGCGCGCTCCCCGCCTGCCCCTCCCAGTACCACGATGTGAACGTCGCCAGGTCCGTGACCCCCGCCGCATCCAGCGCCTCCGGGCCGCCCGCTGCCGCCTGGTAGCGCGCATAGACGCACGCCGGCCCCGCGGCGCACGACAGGGCGCCGCCCGACCGCTCGTCGCGATAGCCCGGGTCGAGCGAGAAGAAGAAGAGCTTCACCGCGAGGAAGAGCAGCGCGAAGGTGAGCGCCGTCCAGGTGCCGCTCCAGGCGGCGTTGGCGAGGACGCGCCCGGGCCGCGAGCGCAGCTGCTCGGCGCGCTGGTTGCCGTACCAGCCGATGAGCAGGCCGCTCAGCGGCGCGAAGGCGAGGTAGGCGATGTCGAGCGGGATGACCATGAGGAAGCTCACGGCGATCGTGAGCGCCATGCCGATGCCGACATAGGCCGCAACCGTCGCGCCGCGATCGACGAAGCGGCTCACCGTGCGCCTCCCGAGAACTGGGCGAAGGCTCGGCGACCCGGGTAGACCGCGCGCGCGCCGAGCGCCTCCTCGATGCGCAACAGGCGGTTGAGCTTCGCCACGCGCTCCGAGCGCGAGGGGGCACCGGTCTTGATCTGCCCGGCGCCGACCGCGACGGCGATGTCGGCGATCGTCGTATCTTCGGTCTCGCCCGAGCGATGGCTGAGGATCGACGACCATCCCGCCCCCTGCGCGGCGGCGATCGCGTCGAGCGTCTCGCTGAGCGTGCCGATCTGGTTCGGCTTGACGAGCAGCGCCGTCGCCGCCCGCTCCCCGATCGCCCGCTCGATCCGCTCGGTGTTCGTCACCAGCAGATCATCGCCGACGACCTGGACGCGCGCACCGATCCGCTCGACGAGCGCGCGCCATGAGGGCCAGTCATCTTCGCCGAGGCCATCCTCGATGCTGACGATCGGGTAGCGCGCCGTCCAGTCGGCCCAGAGGTCGACCAGCTCGCCACCCTCGAGCGAGCGCCCCTCGCGCGCGAGGCGGTAGCGGCCGTCGGGCTGGAGGAGCTCGGTGGCGGCGGCGTCGATGGCGATGGCGACCTGCTCGCCGGGGCGGTAGCCCGCCGACTCGATCGCCGCCAGCAGCAGTTCGATCGCCGCCTCGTTCGTCGGCAGGCCCGGGGCGAAACCGCCCTCGTCGCCCTGGCCGGTTGCGAGGCCGCGATCGCGGAGCAGCGCACGGAGGGCGGCGAAGACCTCGGCGCCGGCGCGCAACGCCTCGCCATAGCTCGCGGCACCCACGGGAACGACCATGAACTCCTGGAAGTCGGTGGAGTTCTCGGCGTGCCTGCCGCCGTTCAGGATGTTGAGCAGCGGCACGGGCAGCATCGACGCATCCGGGCCGCCAAGCTCCTGCCAGAGCTCCCGCCCGCCGAGCGCGGCGCGCGCGTGCGCCGCCGCAAGCGAGACGCCGAGGATCGCGTTGGCCCCCAGGCGCCCCTTGTTCCGTGTCCCGTCGAGCGCCGTGAGGCGGAGGTCGAGGGCCCGCTGGTCGGCGACATCGCTGCCGACGATCGCATCGGCGATCTCGCCGTTGACCGCCGCCACGGCGGCGAGTACCCCCTTGCCGCCGAAGCGGGCGCGATCGCCGTCGCGACGCTCGACCGCCTCGTGCGCCCCGGTGCTCGCCCCCGAGGGGACAGCTGCACGGCCGCGGACGCCACCGGCCAACTCGACATCGACCTCGATCGTGGGGTTGCCGCGCGAATCGAGGATCTCGCGGGCACGGAGCCGTGCGATCCGGGTGCTCACGGCTTCCCGGTCTCGTCCGCCTTCGGCTTCGGCTTCGGTGCGGACCTGGCCGTCGGCTTGGCCTGCGACGGCTTCGCGG
>JBEGQU010000004.1:0-8737 GCA_041180765.1 Chloroflexota bacterium | reverse complement strand
GCGCCAGATCGACCGCAGCGAGCTCTACGTCGCCGACGAGATCTTCCTCGTCGGGACGGGGGCGCAGGTGGCCCCGGTGGCGGAGGTCGACCATCGGGTGATCGGCGAGGGCGGGATCGGCCCGGTCACCCGGCAGATCCAGTCCCGCTATTTCGATGCCGTCCGCGGCAGGCTGCCGCAGTATGCGCACTGGCTGACCCGCGTATAGCGGTGCGCCCGGCGGGCGCCATGTCCGGCGCTAGGGGGCGAGGGTGGGCAGGTCGGCCCCTGTCACGATGAGCACATCGGCGCTCGCCGCCGGGTCGTCGATGCGCACCGCCCGCCGCCCGAGCAGCCGCTCCAACAGGGCGAGCGTCGCGGGGACACGCGTCTCCGCCCCGTTGTAGACGACGAAGCGCGTCTGGAGCAGGCCGATCTCCGGGGCGCTGGTGCCCTGCGGCACGATCGCCGGCGCACCCTTCTGGGTGAGGGCGGCGGCGAAGGTCCCCGCCTCGCCCGGACGGCCCGTTCCGTTCAACACCCAGACGCGCGCCGCCTCGCGCTCGATCGCCGCGCCCTCCAGCTCCGCGGCGGTCGGCTCCGCGGCGAACGCGGCGATCACCCCGGCGCGGATCTTCGCCACGTCGGGCGTGATGATGTAGCCGCGCTCGTCGCGCCCCTCGGTCTGATAGTACGGCGGCGAGAAGACGACGGTGCGCAGGCTCGCGACATCGACGCGGCTGATCAGCTCCAGCAGCTTGGGCAGGTCGTCCTGGGGGAATTCGCTCTTCAGCGCGTCCTTCAGCTCTGCGGCGAGGCTGGTGATGTTCCCGGTGATCGCGCCGATGTCCGCCTGGCTGCGCACGGCCGCGATCACCTGCTGCTGCCGCGCCGCCCGGTCGAAGTCGGAGCTCCCGTGGCGCGATCGCGCGAAGATGAGCGCCTGCGCACCGTCCATGCCGTGCACCCCGGCCTGGATGCGGATGCGCGCCTGGCGGCCGCCGAGCGGGTAGGACTCGTCGACGATCGGATTGCGCGCGACCAGCCGCACGCCGCCGAGGGTGTCGAT
Organism: Chloroflexota bacterium; assembly: GCA_041180765.1. Lineage (GTDB taxonomy): Bacteria > Chloroflexota > Limnocylindria > Limnocylindrales > Limnocylindraceae > Limnocylindrus. The sequence goes on along the minus strand of JBEGQU010000004.1, from coordinate 7,689 downwards.
GATCTTCTCGAAGCCGGCGAAGTCGACCATCAGCGAGTAGTCGATCTGGATGCCGTAGAGCTGGCCGAGCAGCTCGCGGAGGGCGGGCATCGGACCGTCGGGGAAGGTTTCGGGATGCCGCCTCGCCGAGGCGTAGTAGGCGTTGATCTTGCCGCTGAAGGTCGCTCCGTAGAGCGAACGCGCGCGCGACGGGACGGGGACGTCGACCGTGTCGCGCGGGATGCTGAACATCGTCACCGACCCCTTGGCGGGATCGATGCTGGCGACGATCATCGTGTCGGTGTTGAAGTTCGCGCCGCTGCCGCGCCGGTCGATCCCCACGAGGAGCACGTTGAGCCGCTCGGTGCCATCCCAGCGGACCGGCCCGCCGCTGGGGGACGGCCCACCGTCTCCCGATGGGCCGAAGATCCCGCCGACGAGCGCCGACGCGGTGCCGATGTAGGAGCCGGCGAGCAGGTGTAGCCCGCTGCCGATGGCCACCGCGAGCAGGGCCCCGAGGGCGGAGGCGCTGGTCGGGCGCAGGCCGCTGCCGCGCTGCAGGGCGAAGCGCCAGGCATCGGCGGCACACGCGGCGCGCCAGGCGAGGGCGGCGATGTTCAGGCTCCCCGCGACGCTCAGCCCGAGCGGCGAGATGAGCGCGCCCAGCAGCCCCGTCAACCCGTCGGCGACGACGATGCCGCCGACCAGCGCGGCCACGAGCACGAGGGGAGCGGCGGCGATCAGCGCTGCGCGCCAGCGGCGCTGGTAGGCCTGCCCGAGCCCGGGGAGGAGTGCAGAGAAGGCGGCTGCGGCGAAGGCGGAGGAGCGGGGGGCGTTGGGCGGCGTGCTCACCCGAGCACGATAGCGCCTCCGCGCCGTGCCGTTGCCACGCCGGATCGGGGCGGGTTTGCCATGGCGGGGGTCGCGTGGCACGCTCAACAGCATGTTCCGCCCCGTTGCTGCGCGCCCGGACCTCGTCGCACTCGAGCACGAGATGCTCGAGCGCTGGCGCGCCGAGGGGACCTTCGAGCGCCTCCGTGCACAGACAGCGGGGGGCCAGCCGTGGTCGTTCCTCGACGGGCCGATCACCGCGAACAACCCGATGGGCGTGCACCACGCCTGGGGGCGCACCTACAAGGACCTCTTCCAGCGCTTCCGCGCAAGCCTCGGGCACGAGCTGCGCTGGCAGCAGGGCTTCGACTGCCAGGGCCTGTGGGTTGAGGTGAACGTCGAGCGAGAGCTTGGCTACACCTCGAAGCGGCAGATCGAGGAGCAGGGGCTCGCGGCGTTCATCTCGCTCTGCAAGCAGCGCGTGCTCACCTATGCCGCGCGCCAGACCGAACAGTCGATCCGTCTCGGGATGTGGATGGACTGGAATCGCCCCGAGGAGCTCCTCGCGCTCCGCGATGCGCTCGCCACCGACCCCCTCGCCACCGCGCGGCTGCACGGGGTCGAGGGGCCGGTGGTCGACGGTGCAGAGCGCCTCGTCGGGCGCCTCGGCAGCCCGGAGGTGGGCGGCTCCTATTTCACCTTCTCCGACGAGAACAACGACCTGATCTGGAGCTTCCTCGCCGAGTGCCACCGCCGTGGGTGGCTCTACAAGGGGAGCGACAGCATGCCCTGGTGCGCGCGCTGCGGCACGGGGATCAGCCAGCACGAGATGACCGAGGGCTACGCGGACCGCGAGGATCCGTCCGCCTACTTCGCCTTCAGCCTCGTCGACCGCCCCGGCGAGGAGCTGCTCGCCTGGACCACCACCCCCTGGACCATCCCCGCGAACGTCGCCGCCGCGGTCCACCCCGATCTCGACTACGAGCTCGTCGAGTTCGACGGACGACGGCTCTGGGTCGGGGCGGCTCGGCGGGCCGCCGCGCTCGGGGGCGGCGCGCCGCGCGCCCGCCTCATCGAGGCCCGCAAGGGGTCGGAGCTCGTCGGCTGGCGCTATCGCGGGCCGTTCGATGACCGCCCCGCGGTCGCCGCGGTGCTCGGCGACGACGGCGCCGCCCATCGCGTGGTCGCCTGGGAAGAGGTGGGCGGCGACGAGGGGACGAGCATCGTGCACATTGCGCCCGCGTGCGGCAGCGAGGATCATGCGCTCGCCGTCCGCGAGGGGCTCCCGGCGATCGCGCCCATCGACGAGAGCGGCACCTACGTGGAGGGGTTCGGTGACCTGACGGGAGGCGATTGGACCGTCGCGACCGAGCGGGTCTTCGCCGCGCTCGAGGAGCGGGGCAGCCTGCTGCGCCGCGAGAAGATCTCGCACCGCTATCCGCACTGCTGGCGCTGTTCGACGCCCCTCGTCTTCCGACTCGTCGACGAATGGTTCATCAGCATGGGGCCGGTCTACGAGGTGCCGCGCGAGCAGCTGACCGAGGAGCAGGTCGCCGGGAGCCTGCGCTACCAGATCATGCGCTCCGTGGACCAGATCACCTGGCTCCCCCCGTTCGGGTACGAGCGCGAGCTCGACTGGCTGCGCAACATGAGCGACTGGATGATCTCGAAGAAGCGCTACTGGGGGCTGGCGCTGCCGATCTACGAATGTCCCTGCGGGGCCGTCGAGGTGCTCGAATCCCGCGCGGCGCTCGAGGGTCGCGCGGTCGAGGGGCTCGACCAGCTGGCCGGGCACACCGCGCACCGGCCATACGTCGATGCCGTCAAGATCGCCTGCCGCTCGTGCGGGAGGCCGGTGCAACGCATCCCCGACGTCGGGAACCCGTGGCTAGATGCCGGGATCGTCGCCTTCTCGACGCTGCGCTATCGGAGCGACCCGGAGTACTGGCGGAAGTGGTTCCCCGCGGCACTCATCACCGAGAGCTTCCCCGGGCAGTTCCGCAACTGGTTCTACTCGCTCCTCGCCATGTCGACCGTGATGGCCGGGCGAGCGCCGACCGAGACGGTCTTCGGCTACGGTCTCGTCTTCGCCGCGGACGGCCGCCAGATGCACAAGTCGTGGGGGAACTCGATCGAGTTCGACGAGGCGGCGGATCGCATGGGAGCCGACGTGATGCGCTGGCTCTTCGCCGGCTCGCGCCCGGAGGAGAACGTGCACTTCGGCTGGGAGGCCGCGGACGAGACGCGCCGCCGCCTGTTGGTGCTCTGGAACGTCTATGCCTTCTTCTGCTCCTATGCGGCCAGCGCGTCGTGGAGCGCCGCGTCCCCGGCTCCCGCGGTCGCCGACCGCCCGCTGCTCGATCGGTGGATCCTCAGCCGGTCGGCGGAGTTGGCCTCGAGCGTCGAGGCGCGCCTGCGGGACTACGACGCCCAGGCGGCGGTCCGCCGGCTCGAGCAGGGGATCGATGAGCTCTCGACCTGGTACCTGCGCCGCAGCCGGGAGCGGTTCTCCGCCGCCGCCGGTCCCGACCGCGATGCCGCCTTCGCGACCCTCCACACCGCGCTCCTCACCCTGCTTCGGGCGGCCGCGCCGATCGCTCCGTTCCTCGCCGATGCCCTCTATCGCACGCTCGCCGGCGCCCCCGTCGACCGCGAGCCCCCCGTCGCGCTCCGCGAGCCGCTCGACGCGGCCATCCGCGCGGGCCGCGCGCCCTCGTCGGTGCATCTCCTCCCGTGGCCGACTGCGGAGAGCGCCGCATGGCGCGACCCGGCGCTCGAGGAGTCGATGGCCCTCGTCGTCCGTGCTGCCGAGCTCGGGCGATCGGTGCGCGCAGCGGCGAAGATCCGCAACCGCCAGCCCCTCGCGCGCGCAAGGGTGGTGCTCGGCCGCGCGCTAGACCACGAGGCGGCGCTGCTCGAGATCCTCGCGGAGGAGCTCAACGTCAAGGTCGCCGAGCCCGTCGGCGATGCCGCGGGACTCTTCGAGCGCCGCGTCAAGGTGCTCCTGCCGAAGGTCGCGAAGCGACTCGGAGGCGACACCCAGGCCGTGGTCCGTGCCGCGCGCGACGGCAAGGTCGACCTCCGGCCGGGGGGCGGCGCGCTGATCGCAGGGCACATGTTCACCCCCGACGAGATCGAGGTGCAGGCGGTGCCGCGCGACGGCCAGCACGTGGCCGAAGACGACGGCGTCGTGGTGGAGCTGGATACGACGCTCACGGCGGAGCTGCTCGCCGAGGGGGATGCGCGCGAGCTCACGCGCGCGATCCAGGAGGCCCGCAAGGGGCTGGGCCTGGCGCTCGGCGACGCCGTCGGCGTGCGCCTCTGGGGGGCGGGCGAGGGCCTGCAGTCGCACGTTGCGGCCATCGCCACGGCGGTCGGCGCGGATCGGATCGAGCTGCTCGACGGTGCTGCACCCGAGGAAAGCGAGAGTGTGGCGCTCTCGGCCGGTAGCGCGCGCCTGATCGTCGTGCGCCGGACATGAGGCGCGCCGCACTCCTCGGCGGCGCGCTCGCGCTCGTCGCGCTGGATCGGTTGAGCAAGTGGTGGGTCGCCTCGAACGTCGATGCGGGTGCGCCGACCGAGATCCTCGGCAGCCTCGTGCGCCTCGTGCGCGGCGAGAATCGCGGCGGCCTCTTCGGGCTCCTGCAGGGGAGTGCGCCGGTCCTCGCCCTGCTCAGCATCGGCGTGGTACTGCTCCTCGTCGCGCTGCACGAGCGCGAGCGGGCCAGCCGACCGACGCTCGCGACCCTCGCCTTCGCCGCCCTGATCGGCGGCGCGATCGGCAACCTGATCGATCGGCTGACCCTCGGCTACGTGCTCGACTTCGTCGACCTCGGTATCGGAACCATGCGCTTCTGGACCTTCAACGTCGCCGACATGGGCATCTCCCTCGGCATCCTGCTGCTGGTCGGCGAGGCGCTGCTCCCGGCTCGCCTCTCGGGCGCGCGCCGATGAGCGAGCGCCGGGAGATCGACCTCCCCATCCCCCCCGAGGCGACACGACAGCGCGTCGATCGCTTTGTCGCCGACCGGACGGGGCTCTCGCGCACCTTCGTGCAGCGGCTGATCAGCGGGGGGCACCTGACGCTCGATGGTGTCGTCGTCCGTGCCAGCTCCAGCCTGCAGGCCGGCGGCGTGCTGCACCTCGAGGTGCCGGCGGTGGCGGAGGCATCGCTCGAGGCGGAGGACATCCCGCTCTCCGTCGTCTACGAAGACGACGACCTGATCGTCATCGACAAGCCGGCGGGGCTCGTCGTGCACCCTGCGCCGGGCCACGCCAGCGGCACGCTCGTCAACGCGCTGCTGCACCATGTGGAGGAGCTCCCCGGGATTGCCGGCGTGGCCCGCCCGGGGCTGGTGCACCGCCTCGACAAGGACACCTCGGGCCTCCTCGTCGTCGCCAAGGGCGATCTGGCGCAGTCGAGCCTGATGGCCCAGCTCAAGGCGCGCCGGGTGAAGAAGACCTACCTCGCCCTGGTCCAGGGTTCGGTCGCGGCGGAGGTCGGCCGCATCGAGGCGCCGATCGGTCGAGATCCGGGGGAGCGGCGGCGGATGGCGGTCGTGGCCGGGGGGCGTGCGGCGACGACCGGCTATCGCGTGCGCGAGCGATTCTCGGGCTGGACGCTGCTGGAGCTCGACCTCGTCACCGGCCGCACGCACCAGATCCGCGTGCACCTGACGGAGATCGGGCATCCGATCGCGGGCGACCCGACATACGGCAACGGGACGAGCCGACGTGGCCCGGCGGGGACCACCCGCCTCTTCCTCCACGCGTGGCGCATCGCCTTCGCCCATCCGCGCGACGGGCGCCTGATGCGCTTCGAGGCAGAGCTCCCGCCGGATCTCCGCGCCCCCCTCGATGCGCTACGGTTGGCCTCCAGCAGGACGGAGGGGTGATGGAGGCGCAGCGACGCGAGGGGGCCCCGGGTGCCCAGGTCATCGTCATCTCGGGACCGAGCGGCGTCGGGAAGGACACGATCATCAACGAGCTGCGACGGCGCCCGGTGGGGCAGGGGTTCCACTACGTGGTGACGTGCACCACGCGGAAGCCCCGCGCCGGCGAGATGGATGGCGTGCACTATCACTTCCACACCCCCGAGCGCCTCGCCGAGCTCCACGAGGCGGGTGAGCTGCTCGAGTATGCCGTGGTGCACGGGCGCGCCTACGGTACGCCGCGCAACGAGGTGCGCCAGGCGCTCGAGCGCGGACAGGACGCTCTCTGCAAGATCGATGTGCAGGGTGCACGGGCGATCCGTGCGGTGATTCCGGAGGCCCTCTTGATCTTCATCGCCCCGCCGTCACCCGAGGCGCTTGCCCAGCGCCTCGCGGGCCGCGGCACGGAGAGCGCCGCCGAGCTCGTCACCCGTGCGCAGAGCGCGATCCTCGAGATGGAGCGCGCAGGAGAGTACGACTACCTCGTCACGAACGAAACCGGCTATCCGGAGGAGGCGGCCGCCCAGGTCGAGAAGATCGTCCTTGCGGCACGCGCCGCGAACCCGGAGCGCCGGATTCGCGTGTGACGGCGGAGGCTGCGCCGGCCGGCGCAATCCGCGTCGCCGTCGACCTGCCGGGCGCGCCGGGAGAGCGCACCTACGACTACCTTCCGCCACTCGAGGGGGCGGTCGGCATCGGCGACGGCGTGGTCGTGCCGTTTGGGGGGCGCCGCGCCGTAGGGATCGTCGTGGCGATCGGGGGCGAGGCGCCACCGGGCATCGCGATGAAGGCGATCGAGGCGCGCATCGGCGAGCGCCCGCTGCTCGGCGCGAGATCCATGCAGCTCGCGGAGGTGATCGCCGCCCGCTGGGCGGCGCCGCTCGCCCTGACGATCCGCTCGCTGCTGCCGCCGGGGCTCCTCGATCGCGTGGAGCGCGTCGTGCGACTCGCTCCGTCCGCGGCGGACGGCGCGGCGGGGGGCACGGGCATCGGCCGCGAGTGGCAGCCGCTCGACCGGTTGCCCGGGGCGCGCGGCGCGGGACGGCCCGCGCTGCTCCGGGAGTTGCGGCGCCTGGAAGGGCTCGGCAGCATCGAGCGCTCCTGGCGCCTCGCGGCAGCGGGCGCCCGAGTCATCGAGGAGCGCGTGGCCGCGCGCACCGCGGAGATCGCGCGCCCGGCGCGCCTCGGCGCACGCCAGGCAGCGGCCCTCGACCTCCTCGACGCGGCCGCACCCCTTGCCGATCCATTCCTCCCGGTCACCGCCCTCCCCGGCGGGGCAGGCACCGCCCGCCGCCTTGCGGAGCTGGGGCTCGTGCGCATCGAGGTGCGGCGCATCGAGCGCCGCCACGCCTCGCGCCGCCAGCGACCCGCAACCGCGGCGGACCGGGAGCTGGCGTGGAGCGCCGGGCAGTTGGCGTTGCTCGAGGCGCTGCGCACATCCCGACCCGCCGTGCTGCTCGTCGACGGGGCACCCGGCTCGGGGAAGAGCCGGGCCGCAGCTGCCGCAGCCGCCGAGGTGCTCGACTCGGGGCGCTCGGTGCTCTGGCTGGTGCCCGAGACGTCGCACGTCTCGCTCGCCGCGGACCTGCTCGCCGAGGCGACACCGGTTGAGCCCGAGTTGGTGCACTCGGGCATGAGTCGCGGCGAGCGGCTCGACGCCCACCATCGGCTGCAGGGGGAGGGGCCGCACCTCGTCGTCGGCACCCGCGCCGCCCTCGCCGCCTGCGAAGGGTCGATCGGGCTGGTCGTCGTCGACGAGGAGCACGAGGGCGGCTACAAGTCCGATCGGGCACCCAGGCTCCAGGCGCGCGACGCGGCGATTCTCCTTGCGGCGTCGGCCGGTGCCCCCGCGCTGTTGCTTAGCGCGACCCCGTCGATCGAGTCGCTCGCCCGCGCGCAGCGCGAGGGCTGGCACCGCATCACCCTCGCGCCGCGCGCGAGGGGTGCG
>JBEGQU010000003.1:0-5095 GCA_041180765.1 Chloroflexota bacterium | reverse complement strand
ACGTCACGCACGGCGCCGAGCTCTGGCGCACCGACGGCACGGAGGCCGGGACGGCGATGGTCAAGGACATCTACGGTGCCGGCAGCGGCAGCTACCCCTACGGCTTCGTCGCCCTAGGGTCGTCGGTCTACTTCGCTGCCGACGATGGCACGAACGGCATCGAGGTCTGGCGCTCCGACGGCTCCGAGGCGGGGACGACCATGGTCAAGAACATCAGCGCCGCAGGCACCGCGGCCCCGCAGGACTTCATCGTCTTCGACGGCGCGGTCTACTTCACCGCCGACGACGACACGCATGCCCGCGAGCTCTGGCGCACCGACGGCACCGAGGCAGGGACGACCATGGTCAAGAACATCAGCGCCAGTGGCACCTCGTATCCGCTCGACTTTGCCGTGGTCGGCGACTACCTCTACTTCCGCGCGTCCGATGACGACCATCACGAAGAGCTCTGGCGCACCGACGGCACTGAGGCGGGGACGACCATGGTCAAGGACATCCAACTCGGCACCGGCGGCTCCTATCCGGGGCAGCTGACCGCCTTCGGCGGCACGCTCTATTTCAGCGCCGACGACGGGACGAACGGCGTCGAGCTCTGGAAGAGCGATGGCACCGCGGGCGGCACGCAGATGGTCCAGGGCATCAACCCGGGCACGGACAGCGCCTATCCATACTCGCTCGTGCCGCTCGGCGACTACCTCTACTTCGGGGCGTACGACGCGGCAAACGGCTACTACTACCCCTACCGGACCGACGGCACCAGCATCGAACGGGTCCCCTTCCCGGCCGATCCCGCCGAGTACCTCAACTGCGAGTGCGATTTCATGGTCGCCGCGGGCGCGACGCTCTTCAGCGTCGCGTACTCCGATGCGATCGGCAACGAGTTCGCGTACCTGACGGAGCCCACTGCGGAGCTGCCGCCGACCAACGGCAGCGGCTCGCCCTGGACGCTGCCGCTCGCCCTCCTCGCGGCGCTCACCGCCGCCGCGGGGGTCGCCTTCAGGCGCGCGGGGGTCGCGCAGCCATGAACCGCCGTTCGATGCACTCCGGCAGGCCGCTCGCCGCCGCGCTCGCCCTGCTCCTCGCCGCCGCGGTGCCGGCACGCGCCACGACGACGCCCACGATCCACTTCGTCGAGATCAACCCCGGGAGCGACGGCTCGTTCGCCATCGACCAGAGCGACACGATCGCCTTCGGCGACTGGCTCTACTTCGCGGCCGACGACGGCACGCACGGCAGCGAGCTCTGGCGCACCGACGGCGACACGACGCAGATGGTGAAGGACATCAATCCCACCGCGGGCCAGGGCTCGTCGGTGTCGGATTTCGCCGCGATGGGCGGCTACCTGTACTTCTCGGCGAGCAACGGCAACACCGCCAACGGGCGCGAGCTCTGGCGCACCGACGGCACCGGGGCAGGCACGACGATGGTCAAGGACATTCGCGTCGGAACGCCCGGGTCGAACGTCACCGAACTCGAGACCCTCGGCGGCTACGTCTACTTCCGCGCGAACGACGGCAGCATCGGCGAGGAGCTCTGGCGCACCGACGGCACCGCCGCCGGGACGACGCTGGTGATGGACATCCGCCCCGGCGGCGCCATCTCGCACTCGCAGCCCGTCTATCTCACGCGGTTCGGCGACTGGATCTACTTCAGCGCCGACGACGGCGGCAGCGCGGGGCGCGAGCTCTGGCGCACGAACGGCGCGACGACCGAGCCGGTCAAGGACATCAACCCGGGCGCCCCCTCGAGCAGCCCGCAGTACTTCACGCCGATCGGCATCTTCCTCGCCTTCGTCGCGAACGATGGGACGAACGGCAGCGAGCTCTGGGTGACCGACGGCACCGAGTCCGGCACGCACATGGTCGGAGACCTGAACGGCAGCGCCGGGTCGTTCCCCAACGACCTGACCGCCTTCGACGGCGCGCTCTACTTCTCGGCGCTCGACAGCACCGGGGCGAACCCGGGGCGCGAGCTGTTCCGCTCGCCGAACCCGACCAGCGTCGAGCTCGCGAGCGACATCAACCCCAGCGGCAACAGCAGCCCGCAGGGGCTCGTCGCCCTCGGCGACCGGCTCTTCTTCCAGGCCGACGACGGCACGAACGGGAACGAGCTCTGGTCCTTCGACGGCACCTCGTCGAGCCTCGTCGCCGACATCAACCCGAGCGACTCGTCCGACCCTTTCTACGTCTCGTGGGGGAAGGTGATCGGCGATGCGCTCTACTTCGTCGCCTCGTCCGACGGCAGCCTCGGCTCGCTCTACCGCATCGAGGCGACCGCCTCGACGCCCGAGGTCGTGGCACCGACCGATCCGACGCTCTGGTTCACCTGGAACTCGTGCAACAACTGCGGCCCGACCTACCTCTCGGTGCTCGGCGGCAGGCTCTTCTTCTCGATCGGCGACGACGGCAGCGTCTACGGGCAGGAGTTCGGCTACCTCGACGAGCCGACGTACGTCGCGCCGGAGCTGCCCCCGACGAGCCGCGAGTCGTCGCCCTGGGGCGTTGCGCTCGTGCTCTTTGCGGCGCTCACCGCGGCGGCCGGGGTGCGACTCCTCGCGCGCGAGGGCGAGCGCCCCTAGCCCCGGCGGCCGCCGCGCGCCGGGCGTGGCACCATAGGTCCATGATCGAGACCGCCTACTTCGCCACCGGCTGCTTCTGGGGCGCCGAGCGCCGCTTCTGGCAGCTGCCCGGCGTCGTCGAGACGGCGGTCGGCTACATGGGCGGCAGCGCCGCCTCGCCCACCTACGAGCAGGTCTGCACCGGCGCCACCGGCCACGCCGAGATGGTCAAGGTGGTGTTCGACGACGAGCGCATCTCGTACCGCCGGCTGCTCGAGGAGTTCTTCACGATGCACGACCCCACCTCGCTCAACCGCCAGGGGGGCGACGTCGGGTCGCAGTACCGCAGCGCCGTCTACTACGCCAACGACAACCAGCGCGAGGCGATCGAGTCGGGGACGAAGCTCTACGCGGCGGCGCTCGCCGCCGCCGGGCACGGGCCGATCGTCACCGAGGTGCGCTCCGCCGAGGGCATGGTCTTCTGGCCCGCCGAGGAGTACCACCAGCGCTACCTCGAGAAGAACCCGCACGGCTACGACTGCCACAGCCAGACCGGCGTGCCGTTCCCCTCGCACGAGTGGCCGGCGACGCCGATCGGCGGCGCCTACCGCGTGCAGATCGACGAGGACGAGCTGCGCACGCGCCTCGACCCGCTCTCGTTCGCCGTGCTGCGCCGCGCCGCCACCGAGGCGAAGTTCGTGGGCGAGTACACCGACACCGAGACGGTCGGCGTGTACGCCTGCAAGGCCTGCGGCGCCGAGCTGTTCGAGAGCGAGGCGAAGTTCCACTCCGGCTGCGGCTGGCCGAGCTTCTACCAGCCGAAGGCGGGCGACGCCGTCGAGCTCGTCGAGGACCGCTCGCTCGCGCCGCGCATCCGCACCGAGGTGCGCTGCGCCGCCTGCGGCTCGCACCTGGGCCACGTGTTCGAGGGCGAGGGCTACGACGTGCCGACCGACCAGCGCTGGTGCATCAACTCCGTCTCGCTGACGCTGCGACCGCGCTGAGATGGCGCTGACCATCGGCATCGTCGGCCTGCCGAACGTCGGCAAGTCGACGCTCTTCAACGCGCTCACGCGCAACAACGTGCTCGCCGCCAACTACCCGTTCGCCACGATCGAGCCGAACATCGGCGTGGTGAACCTGCCCGACGAGCGCCTCGCCGTGCTGGCGAAGATCTTCGGCTCCGAGAAGATCCTCCCCGCGCCGGTCTCGTTCGTCGACATCGCCGGCATCGTCAAGGGGGCGTCGACCGGCGAGGGGCTCGGCAACAAGTTCCTCTCGCACATCCGCGAGGCCGACGCGATCGCGCAGGTGGTGCGCGGCTTCGCCGATCCCGACGTGATCCACGTCGACGGCAAGGTCGACGCGCGCGCCGACATCGGCACGATCAACACCGAGCTGATCTTCGCCGACCTCGAGACGCTCGAGCGGGCGCGCGACCGCTACGACAAGGAGGTGCGCGGCAAGAAGCGCGACGCCGCGTCGCTCGAGGCGGTCGACGCCGCGATCGCCGCGCTCAACCGCGGCGAGGTGCTCTCGTCGACCTCGATCGACCTGGAGCCGATCCGCGAACTCGGCCTGCTCACGGCGAAGCCGATGCTCTACGTGTTCAACGTCGACGAGGCGGTGCTCGCCGACCCCGCCGCGCGCGCGGCGCTCGGGGCGCTCGTCGCGCCGGCCGAGGCGGTCTTCCTCGACGCCAAGATCGAGAGCGAGCTCGTCGACCTGTCGCCCGAGGAGGGGCGCGAGCTGCTCGCCTCCATGGGGCAGGCCGAGTCGGGGCTCGACCAGCTGGCGCGCATCGGCTTCCGCGCGCTCGGCCTGCAGACCTACCTCACCGCCGGGCCCAAGGAGACGCGCGCCTGGACGATCCGCCGCGGCTGGACCGCGCCGCAGGCGGCGGGCGTGATCCACACCGACTTCCAGCGCGGCTTCATCAAGGCCGAGATCGTCTCGTTCGACGACCTGGTCGCCGCCGGCTCCATGGCCGAGGCGAAGGCGGCCGGCAAGGTGCGCATGGAGGGGAAGGACTACGTGATGCGGGACGGCGACGTCGTCGAGTTCCGCTTCAATGTCTGAGGCCGCGCTCGGCGAGCTGCTGCTCACCGTCACCTTCTGCGCCAACCTCGGGCTCGCCGGCTGGATGGCCTGGCAGCTGCTCCGCGGCACGCCGCTCGCCGACGAGGTGGCCGGGCCGCCGTCGGTGGCGCGCAGCCTGCTCGGCAGCTACTCGCTGGCGATCGCCGCGGCCTGCGTCGTGGGGCTCGCCTCGCCGTTCCGCGAGCAGATCGCCGCGGTGCTCTTCCCGGTGCAGATCCTCTACTCGCTCGTCACCTTCGTCGCCGTGCGCGACAAGCGGAGCCCGGTGCTCGCGGTGAACGCCGTGGTGGCGATCGTCACCGCCGTGGCGCTGCTCAGCTTCGCGAGCTAGCGCCCCCGCGCGGCCGAACGCCCCCTCGCCGCCGCGGCCCGCCGCGAGAGGGCGATCCCGCCGACCACGATCGCGCCGCCGACCAGCTGGTTGAGCGCGAGCGTTTC
>JBEGQU010000002.1:0-15612 GCA_041180765.1 Chloroflexota bacterium | reverse complement strand
CGTCTCGGTGAGCGTTCCTGCGGTGTCGATCTCGTCGTCGACGATGATCACGCGCTTCCCTTTCACGTCACCGATGACGTTGAGCACCTCGGCGTGATCATTGTTCCCTTCGCGACGCTTCTCCACGATCGCGAGCGGTGCATCGAGGATCTCGGCGAAGGTGCGGGCACGCTTTGCGAACCCAAGGTCGGTGACGACAGCGAGGTTCTCAGTGCCACGCTGCTTGATGTAGTTCGAAAGCAGGTGCACCGCCGTGAGTTCGTCAACCGGAATGTTGAAGAACCCCTGCAGCTGACCCTGGTGCAGGTCGAGCGTGAGGATGCGGTTCGCCCCGGCGACTTGCAGCATGTCGGCGACGAGGCGCGCGGTGATCGGCACGCGCGGCTGGTCCTTCTTGTCGGAGCGCCCGTAACCGTAGTAGGGGATCACGGCGGTGATGCGCCCGGCCGAGGCGCGCTTGAAGGCGTCGATCATGATCAACAGCTCCATGATCGAGGTGTTCACCGGCCGCGTCGTCGGCTGGACGATGAAGACGTCCTTCTCGCGCGCGTTGTCGAGGATCTTCACGAAGGTGTTCTCGTTGGCGAAGGCGAAGACCTCGGCCTTGGCGACATCGCGACCGAGGTAGCGGGCGATCTTCGCGGCGAGTTCGGGGTTGGCGTTCCCCGAGTAGATGTCCAGTGCGTCCCTCATCGCTGCCCCCCGTTCCCTGCCGGCATGGCCACCCTAACGACCCGAACGCTTCTTCGCTGGCGGTTTCCCCGTCGCCTTTCCCTTGGCCGGCTTCGGCGCCGGTTTTGCGGGGCGCTTCGCTCCCGCCTTGGTTGCGGGCTTCCCCGTGGCCGGCTTCGGCTTCGGCTTCGGCGCCGTCTTCGCCGAGGTCTTGGCGGCGACCGCGCGGGCGGCCGCCCGATCAACCGGGGGCTCATTCTCTCCCGCGCCGTCGCGCTTCGCCAGCCCCGTGCGGAAGGCGGCGATCCCGGCGACCTTGTCGCCCTCGCGAAGGCTCATGACGCGGACGCCCTGGGCGCTGCCGTCCTTGCGGGTGGCGACCCCCTCGAGCTTCGTGCGTACGACCTGCCCCTCGGCGCTGATGAGGATGATCTCCTCGTCGGCCTCGCTCACCTGGCGGACCGCGACGACCGGGCCGGTCTTGCGCCCCTCGAGCGGGATGAGGCGCACCCCCTGGGTGCCGCGGTGCTTGCGGGCGAAGGCGTCGGTCGGCACGCGCTTCCCGTGCCCGGTCTCCGTGAGCACGAGGAGCTCGGCACCGGGCTCGGCGACGGCCATCGCGACGACCAGGTCGCCCTGCCGCGCGAGGCGGATGCCGATCACGCCGCCGGCGGTGCGCCCCATCGGGCGCGCCTCCTTCTCGTGGAAGCGGCAGATGCGCCCCTGCCGGGTGGCGAGGATCAGGTCGTCCTGGCCAGAGGTGGTGATCACCTGCGCCAGCTCGTCGCCCTTGTCGAGGGTGATGGCGATGATGCCCGACGAGCGCACCTTCTCGAACTGCTCAAGGGCGGTCTTCTTGACGATCCCCCTCTTGGTGGAGAAGGCGAGGTAGCTGCCCGCGTCGAAGTTGCTGAGCACGACCGTGGCGACCGGCGTCTCGCCCGACTCGACCTGGACCCCGGGGAGGTTGACGATCGGCATCCCCTTGTTCTGGCGCGAGGCGTCGGGGATCTCGTGGACCTTGGCGCTGAAGCAGCGGCCCTTGTTGGTGAAAAAGAGGGCGAAGTCGTGGGTGTTGGCGACGAGGAGCGTGTTCACTGCGTCCTCCTCGCGCGTCGTCATCCCGATCACGCCCTTGCCGCCGCGGTGCTGCTGGCGGTAGGTGGCGAGCGGCTGGCGCTTGATGTAGCCGCGGCCGCTGATGGTGATCACCACGTCCTCGTCGGCGATCAGGTCCTCGTCGGACATCTCGCGCGTGGCGTCGTTGGCGATGCGCGTGCGGCGCTTGTCGCCGAACTTCTCCTTCAGCTTGGCGTACTCGGCGGCGATGATCTTCGAGATGCGCGCCGGGGTGCGGAGGATGTCCTCGAGCTCGGCGATGAGCTTGATGACCTCGAGGTACTCCTCCTCGATCTTCTTGCGCTCGAGCGCCGCGAGGCGGGCGAGGCGCATGTCGAGGATCGCCTGGGCCTGGAGCTCGCTGAGCTTGAACTTCTCCATGAGCTGCGCACGTGCGACATCGACGTCGGCGGCGGCGCGGATCGTCTTGATGACCGCATCGAGGTTGTCGAGGGCGATCTTGAGCCCCTCGAGGATGTGGGCGCGCTCGCGCGCCTTCTTCAGCTCGAACTCGGTGCGGCGGCGCACGATGATTCGCCGGTGCTCGATGTGGTGCTGGATGACGCTCTTGAGCGAGAGGGTCTGCGGCTGGCCGTCGACGAGCGCCAGCATGTTCAGGCTGAACGCCGAGCGCAGCGGCGTGAGCTTCAGCAGCCGGTTCAGGACCTTGTGCGGGTTGGCATCCTTCTTGACCTCGATGTAGATGCGCATCCCATCGCGGTCGGATTCGTCGCGGAGGTCGGAGATGCCGTCGAGGCGATCCTCCTTGACCAGATCGGCGATCTTCTCGACGAGGGTAGCCTTGTTCACCTGGTAGGGCAGCTCGGTGATGATGATCGCGGTGCGGTCGCCGCGCGACGCCTCCTCGAAGTGGGTCGACCCCTCGACCACGACGCGCCCGCGCCCGTGGGCATACATCTGGCGGACGGCGTCGACGCGCTCGACTGCGCCGGTGAGCGGGTTCTTCACCTGGTCATAGCGGTAGAGCACGCCGCCAGTGGGGAAGTCCGGCGCGGAGACGTAGTTGCAGAGCTCTTCGGTCGTGAGGTCGGGGTTCTCGACGAGCGCGATCGCGGCGTCGGCGATCTCGCCGAGGTTGTGGGGCGGGATGTTCGTCGCCATGCCGACGGCGATCCCCGACGAGCCGTTGACGAGCAGGTTCGGGAGGCGTGCGGGGAGGACGCTCGGCTCCTTCTGCGTGCCGTCGTAGTTCGGCGCGAAGTCGACGGTCTCGTGGTCGATGTCGGCGAGCATCTCGCCGGCGATCGCCGTGAGTCGCGCCTCGGTGTAGCGCATCGCGGCGGCCGAGTCGCCGTCGACGGAGCCGAAGTTCCCCTGGCCGTCGACGAGCGGATGGCGCATCGAGAAGTCCTGCGCGAGGCGCACGAGCGCGTCGTAGAGTGCACCGTCGCCGTGCGGGTGGTACTTGCCCATCACCTCGCCGACGATCGCGGCGCACTTGCGGTAGGCGGAGCCGCCGGAGAGGCCCATCTCGCCCATCGTGTAGAGGATGCGGCGGTGCACCGGCTTCAGGCCGTCGCGCACGTCGGGGAGTGCGCGCGCGACGATGACGCTCATCGCATAGTCCAGGTAGCTCGTCCGCATCTCGTCCTCGATGCGGATCGATCGCACCCCGAGTTCGCGCTGTTCGCTCATCGTCGCTCCTGCCTACACGTCGAGGTTCTGGACCTTGCGGGCCTCGGCCTTGATGAAGTCGCGGCGCGGCTCGACGCGCTCGCCCATCAGCATCTCGAAGATCTCGTTGGCGGCGGCTGCGTCCTCGATGCGCGCCTGGAGGAAGACGCGGTTTTCGGGGTTCATCGCCGTCTCCCACAGTTGCTCGGCGTTCATCTCGCCGAGCCCCTTGAAGCGCTGGACGCTGACGCTCTTCGTCTTGAAGGAGGCGACCGCCTCGTCGCGCTCCCGCTCCGTCGCGGCGTACTTCGTCTCCTTGCCGGTGCTGATGCGATAGAGCGGCGGCTGGGCGATATAGAGGTAGCCCGCCTCGATGACCGCCGGCATGTAGCGGTAGAAGAAGGTGAGCAGCAGCGTCCGGATGTGCGCGCCGTCGACGTCGGCGTCGGTCATGATGATGATGCGGTGGTAGCGGATCTTGGCGAGGTCGAACTTGCCGTTGCCGTCCTCCATGCTCGCATCTTGGATCCCGGCGCCGAGCGCCGTGATGAGCGTGCGGATGTTGTCGCTGCCGAGGATCTTGTCGATGCGTGCCTTCTCGACGTTCAGCAGCTTGCCGCGCAGCGGGAAGATCGCCTGGAAGCGCCGGTCGCGACCCTGCTTCGCCGAACCGCCGGCCGACTCGCCCTCCACGATGTAGAGCTCCGACTTGGCCGGATCGCGCTCCTGGCAGTCGGCGAGCTTGCCCGGGAGGGCGCTCCCCTCGAGCGCCCCCTTGCGCATGACGAGCTCCTTCGCCTTCCGTGCCGCCTCGCGCCCGCGCGCGGCGTTGAGCGCCTGGCGGATCACCTCGCGACCGTCGGCCGGGTTCTCCTCGAGGAACTGCGTGAGGCGCTTGTTCACCAGCGTCTGGACGATCCCCTTCACCGCCGCGGTGCCGAGCTTCGCCTTGGTCTGGCCCTCGAACTGCGGGTCGACGAGCTTCACCGAGATGATCGCCGTGAGGCCTTCGCGCACATCCTCGCCGGTGAGGTTCGGATCGCTCTCTTTCATCGCGCCGTTCTTGCGCCCCCAGTCGTTCAGCGCGCCGGTGAGCGCCGCGCGGAAGCCGGTGACGTGCGTGCCGCCGTCGACGGTGTTGATGTTGTTCGCGTAGGCGAGCAGCGTCTCGGACCACGAGTCGCTCTGGTACTGCAGCGCCACCTCGACCGACGTCGTCCCCTCGACGCCCTCGATGTAGACGGGGCGATCGTGCGTCACCTTGCGCTTGCGGTTGAGGTGGCGCACGAACGAGACGATGCCGCCCTGGAAGTAGAAGGTCGCCTCGCGATCGTCGCGCCGGTCGATGAGCGTCAGCCAGAGGCCCTTGTTGAGGTAGGCCGACTCGCGCAGGCGATTCGCGAGCGTGTCGAACGAGTAGACCGTCGTCTCGAACATCTCCGGATCGGGGAGGAAGCGCGTCGTCGTGCCGCGGCGCGATCCGGCCGGCGCCCCCTTGACGACCTTCGTCGTCGGGACGCCACGCGCGTACTCCTGGGAGAAGACGAAGCCGTCGCGCGCCGATTCGACGCGCAGCTTGATGCTCAGCGCGTTGACGACCGACACGCCGACGCCGTGGAGGCCGCCGGATACCTTGTAGCCGCCGCCGCCGAACTTGCCGCCGGCGTGCAGCACCGTGTGCACCACCTCGAGCGCATCCTTGCCCGTCGCGTGCTTGCCGACCGGCACGCCGCGCCCGTCGTCGGCGACCTCGATCGAGTTGTCTTGGTGGATCGTGACGACGATGCGCGTCGCGTGGCCGGCCATCGCCTCGTCGACGGAGTTGTCGACGACCTCGTAGACGAGGTGGTGCAGGCCGCGCTCGTCGGTGGAGCCGATGTACATGCCGGGGCGCTTGCGCACCGCCTCGAGCCCCTCGAGCACCTGGATGCTGCCGGCGCCGTAGTCGCTCTGCTGCTTCTTCGGCTTCGGCTCAGCGTTCTTCGCCACAGCTACTCCCCTTTGATCTGTTCGACGAGGCGATCGAGCTCTTCGATCGAGTAGTACTCGATGACGATCCTCCCGCCCTTTCCAGTCGGCGTGATCTTCACCGGCGTCCCGAGGGCGCGCTCGAGGTCGCGTTGCACCGCCGTCAACTCCTCGACCGGCGGCGCGCCGCGCCGCGGCTTCTTGCCGATGGTACCGCGTGCAGCATCGCGCACGCTCGCCGCGGCCGCCTCGGCACCGCGCACCGTCACCGCATCGCGCACGAAGGTGCGCGCCAGCCACGCCTGCTCCGTTGCAGGAAGGCCGACGAGCGCGCGTGCATGCCCTTCGCTCAGCCGGCCCGCCGCGACCTCTTCCTGCACCTCGGGCGAAAGTTCGAGCAGGCGCATCGTGTTCGCGACGGTCGTGCGTGCCTTGCCGGCGACGACGGCGATCTGCTCCTGCGTCATGCCGAACTCGTCGGCGAGGCGGCGATAGGCGCGTGCCGTCTCGATGGGCGAGAGGTCGCTGCGTTGCACGTTCTCGATGAGGGCGAGCTCGAGGCGCGACTGATCGCCGACGGCGCGCACGACTGCGGGAATCGTCGTTGCACCGGCAAGCTTCGATGCGCGCAGGCGCCGTTCACCGGCGATGAGCGTGTAGCCGTTCGGGCCCTCTTCGACGACGATCGGCTGCAGCACGCCGTGTTGGCGGATGCTCGCAGCGAGCTGCTCGAGTTCGGCCTGGTTGAACGTCGCGCGCGGCTGGTAGGCGTTCGGCTGGATCTGGTCGATCGGCAGCGTCAGCGCGCCGCCGCGTGTCGCGCCGACGGCGCTCGCCGCCTCGGGGATCAGCGCACCGAGACCGCGCCCGAGCCCGGTTGCCTTCTTTGCCATCGATCCCCCTTATTACGCTGCGCTGCGGAAGACGCGCGCCGCGAACTCCGCCGCCGCCTGCGCATACGATTCTGCCCCAGTGGTTCCCGGCGCGTAACTGCGGATCGCGATGCCGTGGCTCGGCGCCTCGGCCAGGCGCACCGAGCGCGGGACGCGCGCGCGGTAGACCAGTGCGCCGAAGTGCCCTTCGACCTCCTTGACCACGTCAGAACCGAGTTTGGTGCGCGGATCGAGCATCGTGAGCAGGAGCCCGTTGATCTGCAGTGCGGGGTTCAGCCGCTCGCGCACCAGGCGGATCGTCGCCATGAGCTGCGAGAGCCCTTCGAGCGCGTAGTACTCGCACTGCACTGGGACGAGCACCGCGTCGGCGACGGCGAGCGCCCCGATCGTCACGAGACCGAGTGATGGGGGCGTGTCGACGAGGACCACCTGCGCGTCACCGGCGTCGCGGAGGCCGATCGCGAGTTGGCGATCCCCCGTCTCGTCCTCGGCGGCGAGCTCGAGATCGATCCCGGCAAGGTCCGGGGAGCCCGGGATCACCTTCAGGTTGGGGATCGCCGTTGCCTGGGCGAGCGTCGCGGCCGGCTTGCGGTGCACCAAAAGGTCGTACGCGGTCGGAGCCCCCGCTGCTGGGGTGAAGCCGATCCCGCTCGTGAGGTTGCGCTGCGGGTCGAGGTCCACGGCGAGCACGCGGTAGCCAGCGTGGGCGAGTTCAGCGGCGAGGTTGACCACGGTCGTGGTCTTCCCCACCCCGCCCTTCTGGTTGGCACACACGATGATCGGGGCGCGGGTTCCGGGGACGCTCACGCCTGGGGTGGGGACAGCATGTTCCACGTGGAAAGTGTACCAGACGGGGCGCCCCGACCGAGCCGAGACCCAGGCCGTTCCACGTGGAACGGCCTGGCCGGAGCCGAGCGCGGGCGGTGCCTGGCGCTGCGCCCGCACCCACCGTGTCGCCAGGCGCGCTATCCTCACGGTATGCAGCGCCGGATCCTCCTGATTGGGGTAGTAACAATTGCCTGTTTCGTGCAGGTTCGGGGCTTCGATGCCTTCGGCAACCCCCAACCTCCGGACCTTGCCCTTGTATTGTTACTGCCGCTGGCCTCCGCCCAGCGGCGCCGCTTCCTGCTCGCCGTCGCTTTCACCCTCGGGTTGCTCTTCGACCTGCTGCTTGGCCGGCCGCTCGGCGTGAGCGGCCTACCGCTCCTCGCCGCGCTGTTCGGCGCCTCCTATGTTCGCGGTGCAGGGGGGACGACGCTCCCCCGGCGCCTCGTCGGGAGCCTCGTCGGCCTCGTGCTGTTCGAGATCGTCAACCGAACCATCGTCACCGCCCTGCTCGGCGGTGGCAGCGCCCCCCTGCTCTCGTGGCGCCTCGTCGTCGACGCGGTGCTCCTGGTGTTGATCGCCTGGATCGGCTTCCGTGAGCGCGGCCAACGGGCGGGGCTGGGCATCCGGCCGGGCGGATGAGCGACCGCACGACCGCCCTGCTGCGGCGCCCCCCGCGCTTCGTGGCGACCGCCCTCGCCGCCCTGCTCGTCTTCGGTGGTCTCGGCGTCCGTCTCGTGGCGCTCCAACTCGGCGATGGGGGGAGCGGCGGCGGGCGCGTCGGGATGCTGCCGAACGGCCACCGCATCGTCGAGCAGCAGATCGCCCCGAGCCGCGGCCTGATCGTGGATCGGGCGGGGCGCGTCGTGGCGAAGAACGTCGCCACCTATTCGGTGCAGATTCGTCCGGGCGACCTGCCGCTCACCATTCGCGCGGGCGTGCTCGCCGAGCTTGGCGCGATCCTCCAGATCGACCCCGTGCGCCTGACGATGATCCTCGATCGCGCCACCGGCTCGATGTGGGATCCAGTGCGCGTCGCCAACAACGTCGACGAGGCGGCGGCGCGGTTGATCGCGGAGGAGGCGGCGGCGCTCCCCGGCGTTGAGACGCTCATCGAACCACGCCGCGTCTATCCGTACGGTCGCCTGATCTCGGCGGTCGTCGGCTACGTCGGTCGCATCGACGCCGCCGAGGCGAGTGCGCTCGCCGGCGACGGCTACACCAGCACCGACTTCATCGGTCGCACCGGCGTCGAGGCGTCGTATGAGACGGCGCTGCGCGGCACGCCCGGCGTGCGACAGCTCGAGGTCGATGCACGCGGACGCATCGTGCGCGATCTCGGCGTCGTGAAGGCGGCGACTCCCGGCAAGACGGTCGTGCTCACGATCGACCTCGATGCGCAGCGCCAGGCGACGGATGCGCTCGAGTGGGGGCTCAAGCCGGCGAAGCGCAAGCACGGGGTTGTCGTGGCGATGAATCCGAAGAACGGGCAGATGATCGCGCTCGTCACGCTGCCGACGTACGACAACAACGATTTCGCGGGCGGCATCAGCAACGCGCAGTACAGCGCGTATCTCAACGCGCCGTACTCGCCGCTGATCAATGCGGCGCTGGGCGAGCAGAACGCGCCGGGGTCGACCTACAAGCTCGTCACCTACTCGTGTGCGCTGCAGCATCGACTGGTGCGCCCCGACGAGAAGCTCGACACGACCGCGTACCTCGAGGTCGACGGCGAGAAGTTCTACGAGTGGAACAAGAAGGGCTTCCGCAACGGACCGATGCGCCCCGACGTTGCGTTCTCGTACAGCTCGGCCGTCGTGACCTATCGCCTCACGCGCCGGATCCAGGTCGACCGCCTGGTCGGCTGCGGCAAGGCCTGGGGCTTCGGCACCCCCACGGGGATCGACCTCCCCGGCGAGATCGGCGGCGTGGTGCCGTCGAACGAGTGGGCGCGCGCGACGATCAACCGCGGTCTCTACAACGGCGAGGTGCTGCAATCGGCGCTCGGCCAGGGGTTCGATCTCGTGACGCCGCTCCAGGTGCTGCGCGCGTTCGCGGCGCTGGCGAACAGCGGCACGCTCTGGGAGCCGCGCGTGGTGCTCGAGCTGCGCAGCGCCGACGGCAAGACCGTCGAGCCGATTGCGCCGGTGAAGGCGGGCGATGTCGGCATGCGCGAGGACGTCTACGCCTACATGCGAAACGCCGCGCGCCTGGTGATGCTCAACAAGAACATGCGCGCCTATGCGGGCAACATGCCGATCTACATCGCGGGCAAGACGGGCACGGCGGAGTACGGGTTGCGCGACAGGAACAACCGCCTCTCGTACCACAACTGGCTCGCCGGATTCATCTCGCCGTCGGGCGACTGGGCAAAAGCCGATGCGGAATTCGCCTACGCCTCCTTCATGTTCGGCGCGAACACCGTCGGCAACTCGGCCGTTGAGGTCAGCAAGAAATTCGTGCAGGAGTACTTCGACCTGCCGGGCGATTATGCGATCGCCCGCTTCATCCGCTACGGCTATTACGTGGGGGAATAGCATGGCCGGTCTTGCGCCGATCACGGCAAACCGCGGACCGCTGACGCGCATCGATCGCGCCGCGGCGGTCGCGACGGGACTGCTGGCCGTCACCGGGCTGCTGATGGCCTGGCTCAACGCGCGCGCCTACGGGCAGGAGCTGCTCTCCGCCGACTCGCTGTTCGTGCGCATGGCGCTCTGGGTCGGCATCGCCACCGTCGTCTACTGCGTCGTCGCCTCGGTCAACTGGCAGTGGGTGCGCACCTTCGCCTGGCCGATCTATGTCGCGAACGCCCTGCTCCTCATCGTCACGCTCGTCTACGGCGTCGACTCGGGCGGCAACCAGCGCGCGATCGCGCTCTTCGGCGTGACGATCCAGTCGAGCGAGATCTCGAAGGTCGTCGCGTTGATCGCGGTGGCATCGGCGCTGACGCGCACCGGTCGCGCACGCGGCGAGGCGGGCGACATCGTCGTGGGGCTCGCCGTCGTCGGGCCGCTCTTCGTGCTCGTCGCGATCCAGCCCGACTTGGGCACCGCGCTCGTCCTAGCCTTCTCGCTCTTCCTCGCGCTGCTCCTCTCGGGCGTCGCGTCGCGCTGGCTGGCGGGGCTCGTCGGCCTCGCCGCCGCCGCCACGCCGATCGCCTGGATCTTCATCGTCCGCGACTACCAGAAGGAGCGGCTGCTCGCCTTCATCGATCCGAACGCCGACCCTGCGGGGCCGAAGTACCAGCTGCTCCGCTCGATCGACGCGATCGCCTCCGGCGGGATCTTCGGCGCGGGCGCCGACGGCACCGCGAGCATCACCCCGCTTCCGGTGCAGGAGAGCGACTTCGTCTTCGCCGCCCTCGTCCGCGCCTTCGGCGCCGTCGGCGGCCTCCTCGTCATCGCCCTGATCGCCCTCCTCGTGCTGCGGCTGATCGCCCACGCGTGGAACAGCGAAGACGCCTTCGGGGTGATCCTGTCGGGGGGGATGGCGGGGATCATCCTCTTCCAGGCGCTCGTCAACATCGGGATGAACCTCGGCGTGGCGCCGATCACGGGGTTGCCGCTCCCGTTCGTTTCGTACGGCGGGGCGTCGGTCGTTTCGCTGGCCTTCGGCCTCGGCCTCGTCCAGAGCCACCGCATCTACGGTGGACCGCCCGACTGAGCGAGGCTGTAACATTCAAGCACGGGTCGCCCGTGCACGGACGCGGTTGACGCCGCCGCCGTGCGAGCCGTAGACTCCGACTCCCGCGCCTGACCCCTTTCGTCAGTTCGCGACCCATCCGGGACCACCCGGTGCAGCACAGGCAGGAACAACAGATGTACGCAGTCATCGAAACGGGCGGCAAGCAGTATCGCGTGGAGCTCAACGCCGAGCTGCACGTCGAGCTGACCGGCGCCACCCCCGGCAGCGAGATCTCGTTCGACCGCGTGCTCCTCGTGCGCACCCCCGACAAGACCGAGGTCGGCACGCCCGTCGTCGCCGGTGCGAAGGTGACGGCCCTCGTCGTCGGCCAGGACCGCGGCCCCAAGACGATCTCCTTCAAGTACCGCCCGAAGGCACGCTCGCGCATCACCAAGGGGCACCGCCAGGAGCTGCACCGCATCAAGATCACCGAGGTCGCCGTCGGCGGCGTGAGCGCCAAGGCCGCCTGGGAGGCGGGTGCCGCCGAACGCGAGAAGGCGGCGAAGGTCGCGCTCGCCGCCGCGACGGAGAAGGCCAAGGCCGACGCGGCGATCGCCGAGAAGCTCGCCGTTGCCGCCCCCGCACCGGCGAAGCAGGCGGTCGCGAAGAAGCCCGCAACGAAGAAGCCCGCAACGAAGAAGCCGGCGGACGCTCCCACCGAGAGCGCCGAATAACCAGCGACAGATAGAGGAGCGACGACCATGGCACATAAGAAGGCAGGATCCAGCAGCCGCAACGGTCGCGACAGCGCCGGTCAGCGCCTCGGCGTGAAGGTCGGCGACGGCCAGTCGATCAACGCGGGCGGCATCATCGTGCGCCAGCGCGGCACGCAGTTCGCCGCCGGCACCGGCGTCGGCCTCGGCAGCGACTACACGATCTACGCCACCGTCAGCGGAACGGTCAAGTTCGACCACGCCTCGCGCCTCAAGAAGCGCGTCAACGTCATTCCGTCGCAGGCGTAGGGAGCGGCCGATGAAGCCCGAGATCCACCCGAAGTACGCCGAGATCCAGATCACCTGCCTGGCATGCAACACGAAGTTCACCGTCGGTTCGACGCGCAAGGACGAGCTGAAGACCGAGGTCTGCTCGAACTGCCACCCGTTCTTCACGGGAAAGCAGATGATCCTCGACACGGCCGGCCAGGTCGAGCGCTTCCAGAAGCGCCTCGGTCGCTCGCGCTGACCGCCGTGCGGCGCCGCCACGGCGTCGCCGCGCTCGCCACCACCCTCGCGAAGTCTCCGTTGGGCGCCGCCTATGGCGGCCAGGCGCTCGTCGAGGGGATCCTCATGCGCGGCCCGGCGCACATCGGCGCGGCGTTCCGCGCCGCCGACGGGACGATCGTCGTCACCAGCGAGCCGCTGCCGAGCGGTGAGCTCCGTCGCCGCATCGCGCGCATTCCCGTGGTGCGCGGCGCCGCCGTGCTCTGGGAGACGCTCAGCCTCGGTGCGCGATGGCTGACCCGCAGCGCGGAGATCGCCTCCGGCGACGAGGCGCCCTCCACCACCGGCTCTCGCGTGGCGACGACGCTGATGCTCGTCGCAACGCTTGCGATCGCGGTCGTCGGCTTCAACGTCGTCCCCGCCATCGCGGCATCGTGGATCGCCGCGGCGCTCGGCGGCACGTCGCTGCTCGTCGAGCGCGCGATCGACGGGGCGCTGCAGGTGCTCGTGCTGATCGGCTACCTCGCGCTCGTCGGGCGCAGCCGCGACATCGACCGGACGTATCGCTACCACGGTGCAGAGCACCGTGCGATCCACGCCCTCGAGAACGGCGAGCCGCTGACCCGCGCCACGCTCGCTCGGTGGCCGACGGCGCACCCGCGTTGTGGCACGGAGTTCCTCGTCGTGGTCATCCTCGTGAGCATCGTCTCGTTCTCGTTGGTTGGGCGGCTCGATCCGATTGCCACGATCGCCAGTCGCCTGCTCGGCATCCCGCTGGTGGCCGGGGTGGCCTACGAGCTCCTTCGGCTCCTGGGGCGCTACCGGCGCAACCCGGTGGCGCGCCTGCTCGCCGCGCCGGGGATCGCCGTGCAGTCGATCACCACTCGGGCGCCCGATGATGCGATGCACGACGTGGCGATCGCAGCACTCACCGCGGCGTTGGAGGCGGCGGGAGCGGCCGCGCCCGCCGGATCGGAGCGGCCGGCGTGGCGTACGCTGGCGCCACGATGAGCGACATGCAGCAACTCGACGCCCGCCTCGCCGCCGCGCTTGCCGCGCGCGCAGATCTCGAGGCGCAGCTCACCACTCCCGAGGCGCTCGCCGACCACACGGTCCTCGCGCGGATCGGGCGGGAGCTCGCGCGCACCGCACCCCTCGCCGAGGCCGGCACCCGCCTCGCGGCGGCACGGCGGCGGGCCGCCGAGGCCCGATCGCTCGAAGCCGATGCGGAGGCCGACGCGGAGATGCGCGCCCTGGCGGCTGCCGACCGCGCCGATGCGGAGCGGATCGAGGCCGAGCTGCTCGCCGCACTCCCCGGGCTGCTCCTCGAGCCGGATCCGAACGACGGGCGGAACCTGCTCATCGAGGTGCGACCGGGGGCCGGTGGCGACGAGGCGGGCATCTTCGCGGGCGAGCTCTTCCGCGCCTACCTGCGCTACGCCGAGCAGCGGGGCTGGCGCGCCGAGGTCGTCGCGCTGGTGGAGACCGGGGTGGGCGGGATCCGCGAGGGGGTACTCGAGGTGTCCGGCGAGAGCGCCTGGTCGGCGTTCAAGTGGGAGGCCGGGGTGCACCGCATCCAGCGCGTCCCGGCGACCGAATCCGCGGGACGCATCCACACCAGCACGGCGACGGTCGTCGTCCTGCCGGTCGCCGAGGCGGTCGACCTCGTGATCCCCGAGAGCGACCTGCGCATCGACGTGAAGCGCGCCTCCGGGCACGGCGGGCAGGGGGTGAACACGACCGACTCCGCGGTGCGCATCACGCACATCCCCTCGGGGACCGTCGTGGAGATGCAGGACGAGCGCAGCCAGCTGCGGAACAAGGAGAAGGGGCTCGCGATCCTGCGCAGCCGCCTCCTCGCCGCCGAGGAGGAGCGTCGGCGCGCCGCCGACTCGAAGGCGCGCAAGGCGCTCATCGGCAGCGGCGACCGCAGCGAGAAGATCCGCACCTACAACGGTCCGCAGAACCGCGTGACCGACCATCGCATCGGCTTCGACAAGTTCGACGTCCCCGGCGTGCTGAACGGCGACTTCGCCCCGTTCCACGAGGCGCTCGCCGCTGCGGACCAGGCCGCCCGCCTGGCGAGCACGTGAACGGCCTCGGCCGCCCGGCGATCGGCCGCGAGGCCGACGGGCCCGCGCTGCTGCGCAGCGCCACGACGGCCCTCGAGGTGGCGGGGAGTCCATCGCCGCGGCTCGACGCCGAACTGCTCCTCGCCGCCCTCCTCGCGACGCGCGTCGCCACGCTGCGCACCGCCGTCGCCGCCGGCTTCCCACTGCCGTTGCCGCTCGCGCCCGAGATCCCCGAGCCCGAGCCGCTCGAGGAGCGCCACCCCTCGCTCGCCGCGGCGCTGCGCATCGCGCGCGGCGCGATCGTCGAGGGCGACGCCGCCTCGGCACTCGCTGCGCTCGTCGCAGAGCGCGGACGCGGCCGGCCGGTGAGCCACCTCACCGGGCGCCGCGGCTTCCGCACCCTCGAGCTGCTCGTCACCCCCGATGTGCTCGACCCCCGCCCGGAGAGCGAGCTGCTCGTCGAACTCGCCCTTGCCTACCTGCAGAGCCGCGTGGCGGCGGCGCGCACGCTGGGCCGTGCCCCCCAGCCGCTCACCGCCGCCGAGATCGGCACCGGGAGCGGCGCGATCGCCGTCGCGCTCGCCGACGAGTCGCCGGCGCCGCTGCGCCTCGTCGCGACGGACATCTCCAGCGAGGCGCTCGCCGTGGCGCGCGCCAACGCCCTGCGTTCGGGTGTCGGCTCGCGGATCACCCTCCTGCACGGCGATCTCGCGGAGCCGCTCCTCGCCGCGCGCGCGCCGGGCGACCCGCCCCACCTGGACCTGCTCGTCGCGAACCTCCCCTACGTTCCGAGCGCCGATGTCGCCGCCGCGCGCGCGGCGGCGACCTTCAATCCCGGCGACAAGACGCCGCGGAACCTCGCGCAGATCTCGATCGCCGCCGAACCGCGCCTGGCGCTCGACGGCGGCAGCGACGGGCTCGAGGTGATCCGTCGCCTCGTGGCAGAGCTGCCGCGCCTGTTGCGTCCGGGCGGCGCGGCGCTGCTCGAATTCGGCGACGGGCAGGCGACGGCGATCGAGCGCCTCGTCGACGGGCTCGGCATCGGCTGGCGTGTCGCGATCCGCGATGATCTTGCGGGGCGCGCCCGTGTCGCCGAGATTCGCAGGGGGGGCTGATGCGCGCCGAGAAAGCCGTCGAGCCGATTCGCCTGCTGGTCATGGACCTCGACGGCACGCTGCTGCCGCACGGCGGCGTCATCTCGCAGCGCACGATCGACGCGATCCGCGCGGCGCGCGAGCGCTGCGTCCACGCCACGATCTCGTCGGGGCGGAACGTCTCCGGGTTCGTGGACTACGCGCGCCAGATCGGCGTCGACGGCCCGCTCATCGGCATGCAGGGGGCGATCGCCCGCGAACTGCCGTCACCCGGCGAGGCCGGAAGCGGCAGGCTCATCCGCCACGTGCCCTTCTCGGCGGCGCTCGGCGCCCGGGCGATCGACTGGTGTCGGGAGCACGGGCTCTGGGGTCACGCCGTGATCCGCGACGACTATCGCTTCGACGTCCGCGATCCGCACGCCGAGCAGTACCGCGGCTGGATGACCGCGGCGCAGCAGGAGCGGATCCACACCGTGGAGGGCCTCGTCGA
>JBEGQU010000001.1:0-16351 GCA_041180765.1 Chloroflexota bacterium | reverse complement strand
CCCGCGTCGAGTGCCGCGTCGGCCCATGCGCGCACGACCGACGGATCCTGTGCCGGCGCGGCGGCGAGGATCTTGCTCGACTCGAGTGCGGCAATCGGCGCGACGGTGGCCATGCGCGCAGTATCCCACGCGCGCCGGCGCGTCGGGCGACGGGAACCCTCTGGTAGGCTCGCCGCATGTCGCAGCGCACCCCGCAGACGATCCTCGACAAGATCTGGGAACAGCATGTCGTGGTCCAGGAGGAGGGCTCTCCGGCGATCCTCTCCGTCGACCTGCACCTGGTCCACGAGGTCACCAGCCCGCAGGCCTTCACCGGCCTGCGGCGGCGCGGGCTCCCCGTGCGCCGACCGGACCGGACCGTCGCAACCGCCGACCACTCCACCCCCACGACACCGCGGAGCCTGCCGATCGCCGATGCTGCGGCGGCGGCGCAGGTGCGCCAGCTCGAGGAGAACTGCGCGGAGTTCGGCATCCCCCTCCACGGGCTCTCGTCGCCGCACCAGGGGATCGTCCACGTGATCGGCCCCGAGCTCGGCCTCACGCAGCCCGGCTCGACGATCGTCTGCGGCGACTCGCACACCGCCACCCACGGCGCCTTCGGCGCCCTGGCCTTCGGGATCGGGACGAGCGAGGTGGAGGCGGTGCTCGCGACGCAGTGCCTGCTGCAGCGGAAGCCGAAGTCGTATCTCGTCCGCGTCGACGGCACGCTCCGCCCCGGCGTTTCGGCGAAGGACATCATCCTCGCGCTCATCGCGCGCATCGGCGTCGGTGGCGGGACGGGGCACGTGTTCGAATACGCCGGCGAGGCGATCCGGGCCCTCTCCATGGAGGAGCGGATGACGATCTGCAACATGAGCATCGAGGGGGGTGCCCGCGCCGGGCTGATCGCCCCCGACGAGACGACGTTCGCCTACCTCGAGGGGCGCCCCCATGCGCCGCAGGGTCCTGCGTGGGAGGAGGCGGTGGCACGCTGGCGCGGGCTGGCGAGCGATCCGGGTGCGCGCTACGACCGGGAGATCGTCATCGACGCGAGCACCCTCGAGCCGATGGTCACCTACGGCACGAACCCCGGCATGGGGCTGCCGATCGGCGAGCGCCTCCCCGACCCTGCCGCGGAGGCGGATCCGGCCGCCGCGCGCGCCCTCGCGCGCGCCCTCGACTACATGGGCCTGCGGCCGGGCGACGCGCTCGCCGGCCAGCGCGTCGACACCGTCTTCATCGGCAGCTGCACCAACGGCCGGATCAGCGACCTGCGCCTCGCCGCAGAACTGCTGCGCGGTCGGCGCGTGGCCGACGGCGTGCGCCTCATGGTCGTGCCCGGCTCCACCGACGTGAAGCGGCAGGCCGAACGCGAGGGACTCGCCGACATCTTCCGCGACGCGGGCGCCGACTGGCGCGAGGCGGGCTGCTCGATGTGCATCGCGATGAACGGCGACCAGATCGCGTCGGGCGAATACGCCATCAGCACGTCGAACCGCAACTTCGAGGGGCGCCAGGGGAAGGGCGGCCGAACCTTCCTCGCCTCGCCGCTCACCGCCGCGGCCTCCGCACTCACCGGGCGCATCACCGACCCCCGAACCGTCGCCGGGGCTCCCCGGCGATGAGCGCGCCGCAGCTCGTGCGCGTCGAGAGCGGGATGATCCCGATCCCCGCAGAGAACATCGATACCGACCAGATCGTGCCGGCGCGGTTCCTCAAGGTCGTCGACAAGGCGGGGCTCGCCGATGCCCTCTTCCACGACTGGCGCTTCACCGCGGAGGGCGAGCGGCGCCTCCCGCCCTTCGCGATCGACGAACCTCGCCACGCCGGGCGTAGCGTCATCGTCGCCGGAGACAACTTCGGCTGCGGCTCCAGCCGCGAGCACGCGCCGTGGGCACTCGTCGCCTTCGGGATCCGGGCGGTCATCAGCACCAGCTTCGCCGACATCTTCCGCTCGAACGCCCTCAAGAACGGGCTGCTGCCGATCGTCGTCTCGGCCGATGTCCATGCGCAACTGCTCGCCGCGGCACAGGGCGAGCGGGAGGCGCGCATCGTCGTCGATGTCGCGAGCGCGACGATCCGCCTCGACGACGGTGCGCCCGTACCGTTCCCGATCGACGCCTTCAGCCAGAAGGCGCTGCTCGGCGGGCTCGATGAGATCGACTACATCCGCACCTTCGAGCGCGAGATCCTCGCGCACGAGCGGGGGCAGGCCGGGACGATCGACACGCGTGCCGGGGCGACCACGTGAGCGACAACCCGTACGATCGCCCGAGTGACCCGGCGAAGCGCCGTTCGGCGGCGGTGACCGACGGTCCGGACCGGGCGCCGGCACGGGCGATGCTCAAGGCGATCGGCTTCACCGACGACGACCTGGCCAAGCCGATCGTCGGCGTCGGCACCACCTGGATTGAGACGATGCCGTGCAACTACAACCAGCGCGAGCTCGCCGAGGCGGTCAAGCGCGGCATCCGGCGCGCGGGCGGCACGCCGATGGAGTTCAACACCATCTCCATCTCCGATGGCGTGACGATGGGCACGGAGGGGATGAAGGCCTCGCTCATCTCGCGCGAGGTGATCGCCGATTCGATGGAGCTCGTCGCCGCGGGACACGGCTTCGACGGCCTCGTCGCCCTCGTCGGCTGCGACAAGACCGGCCCGGGCGCGGCGATGGCCCTCGGTCGGCTGAACATCCCCGGGCTCGCCCTCTACAACGGGACGATCGCCCCGGGCTCCCTGAACGGCCGCGACCTCACGGTGCAGAGCCTCTTCGAGGCGGTCGGCGCCTACCGCGCCGGCACGATCAGCGCGGACGAGCTACTCGCCCTCGAGAACGCCGCCTGCCCCGGCGCGGGCGCCTGCGGCGGGCAGTTCACCGCGAACACCATGAGCATGGCGCTCGAGGTGCTCGGCCTCTCTCCCGCCGGCTTGAACGGGATCCCCGCCGTCGACCCCGACAAGATCGCCGCCGCGGAGCGCTGCGGGGAGATCGCCGTGCACCTCGTGCGCGAGAACATCCGCCCGCGCGATATCGTCACCGGGCGCGCCCTCGAGAACGCGATCCGCGCCGTCGGCGCGACCGCGGGCTCGACGAACGCGGTCCTCCACCTGCTGGCGATCGCGCGCGAGTTCGGCCTGCCGCTCGAGATCGAGGCCTTCGAGCGCCTCGGCGAGTCGACGCCGGTGATCGGCAACCTCGTCCCCGGCGGGCGGTACGCCGCCCTCGACCTCTACCGCGCGGGCGGGATCCCGCTCGTGCTCCGCGAGCTCGTCGCCGGCGGGCTCCTGCACGTCGGCGAGCACACGGTCGACGGGCGGACGATCGGCGAGATCGCCGCGAGCGCCGCCGAGGCGCCCGGGCAGGAGGTCGTCTACCCGATCGGCGCGCCGCTGAAGCCGACGGGCGGCCTGAGCGTGCTGCGCGGGAGCCTCGCCCCCGATGGCTCGATCGTCAAGCTGGCGGGTCACGACCGGCGCCACCACCGTGGGCCGGCGCGCGTCTTCGACGGCGAGGAGGCGGCCTTCGCCGCCATTCGCGACCAGCGCATCGCGCCGAACGACGTCGTCGTCATCCGGTACGAGGGTCCGGTCGGCGGCCCGGGGATGCGCGAGATGCTCGCCGTCACCGCGGCGCTGGTCGGCCAGGGACTCGGCGACAGCGTCGCGCTCGTCACCGACGGCCGCTTCTCCGGGGCGACGCACGGCCTCATGGTCGCCCATGTCGCCCCCGAGGCGGCGCTCGGCGGCCCGATCGCGCTGGTCGCCGAGGGCGACGAGATCGAGGTCGACGTCGACGCCCACGAGCTGCGCCTGAACGTACCGGAGGGGGAACTGGCCCGCCGACGGGACGCCTGGCGTCCGCCGGCCCCCAGGTACACGGGAGGCGTCTGGGCGAAGTACGCTGCCCTCGTGAGCAGCGCGTCAGACGGCGCGATCACCACCGGCAGGCGCCTCGGGCGCGCCCTCGCGGAGACGGAGTGAGCATGGCGAACAAGACGACGAAACGGACGACGAGCGCCACCGACAGGCGCCCCGCGGCGCCACGGGACCCCCGCGGCGGGCGCCGCGGCCTGGACGCACCGCCGATCCCCGGGAGCATCCCGCGCGACGCGAAGCGGGCCGCCGAGGAGGAGCGCCGCGGCATGTTCGGCGTCAAGTTGATCATCGTCGCCCTCGTCGGCACGACGCTCGCCCTCACCCTCTTCGAGGCGATCGCGGCACTGATCGCGAGCTAGCCCGATGGTCGCCGCCTCGCGCTTCGCCGCGACCGCCGCAGAGCACTTCCCCGGCGGCCTCCCGTCGGCGAGCCTCGACCCGGCCCTCCTCGCGCGCATCGGCGCCGAGGCCGCCGACGACCTGGTGCGGCTGATCCGCGCCGAGAGCGTCAACCCACCGGGGAACGAGACCCGCGCCGCGGAGGTGCTCATCGAGCTGCTGCGCCGCGAGGGACTCGAGCCCGAGTTCTACGAGGGCGTCCCCGAGCGCGGCAACGTCAGCGTGCGCCTCCGCGGCTCGGCGAGCGCGGCGAATCCGAGACTCGATCCGCGCGACCGACGCGACGGTGCGCTGCTGCTCTTCGCCCACCTCGACGTCGTGCCAGCGAACCAGGACGGCTGGACCGTCGAGCCGTTCGCCGGGATCGTCAAGGATGGCTACGTCTGGGGGCGCGGGGCCGTCGACATGAAGGGGGCGCTCGCCGTGCAACTCGGCGTCATCCGCCTCCTCTGCGCGCGCGCCCGCGCCGCCGGCCTCGACCCGGCGAAGGATCCGATCCCCGGCCTGCGCCGCGACATCATCCTGACCGCCACCGCCGACGAGGAGGCGGGCGGCCTCGAGGGGATCGCTCTCGTCCTCCGCGACCGCCGGCACTGGCTCGACGCGGCGGTGGGCCTGACCGAGGCGGGCGGGATGACGATCACCGCCGCCGGGCGCCGCATCTACCCGCTCCAGGTGGCCGAGAAGGGGTTCGCCCGCTTCGCGATCACGGTCAGCGGGCGCTGGGGGCACGCCTCGATGCCCGACAGCGACAACGCCCTGCTCCGCGCCGCGCTCGTCGTGGAGCGGCTCGCCGAGCCTGGACCAGTGCGGCTCGTCGGCGAGAGCGAGGCGCTCCTCGGCGCCCTGCGCGACGCCCTCCCCGCCGGCGCCGTGGCCCGGCTCGAGGCGCTGCTCGGCGAGACGACCTTCGCCGACGCCGCGCCGCTCAACGCCGCCGCGCCCGCCGCCGGCTGCGCCCCGGAGCTGCTCCGCGCCCTGCGGGCGGTGCTGCGCGATACCTTCGCGCCGACGATCATCGCCTCGGGCATCCGGGCGAACGTCCTCCCCGGCTCGGCGACGCTCACCGTCGACAGCCGTATCCTCCCCGGAACGACCGCCGACGACGCGAGGCGCGCGATCCTCGAGCGCATCGGTGCCGACCTCGCGCCGTTCGTCGACGCCCGCCTCACCGAGTACGGCGCGGCGGTGAGCAATCCGCTCGACCACGAGATCCTCGGCATCGCCTCGGCGGCGATCCGTGCGCGCGAGCCCGATGCGATCCTCATGCCGGCGATCGCGCCGTTCGCGACCGACGCGAAGATCACGGTGCCAGCCGGGATCCCGACCTACGGCTTCTCGCCGTACCTCCTCGATCCGGCCGAGCGCTTCATGGAGCGCTTCCACGGCGTCGACGAGCGCGTCTCCCTCGAGGCGCTCGCCTGGGGCGTCGCGGTCCTCTACGACGTCACGATGGGCTTCGCGGCGGAGTAGCCGCGGCGCCGGCCGGCGCGCGCGTCGCCAGGGCGGCGACCGCGGCGGCAACGAGTCCGCGCTCCGCCGCCGGCAGGCGCCGGACGAGGTCGACGAACTGCTCCGCGCGGCCGCGGTCGATCCGCGTCAGCAGCGCCTCGCCCGCCGGCGCAAGGAGCGAGCGACGGGAGCGCCGATCGTCGGTCGGTGCTGCGCGCAGGTAGCCGCGCCCGTGCAGGAGCGCACCGCGCCGGCTCGTCGCCGAGTGGGAGCGACCGAGCTCGGCGGCGATCTCGCCGACGCTCCGCGCGCGTCCGTCGGCGAGCAGGTAGAGCGCCGCGACCTGCGGCAGCGAAAGCTCGCTCGGCGCGAGCTGCTGCGCCGTCGAGAGCACGAGCTCGCGCCAGAGCCGACGGATGGAGACGATCCGG
This sequence comes from Chloroflexota bacterium, assembly GCA_041180765.1. GTDB lineage: Bacteria > Chloroflexota > Limnocylindria > Limnocylindrales > Limnocylindraceae > Limnocylindrus. The sequence goes on along the minus strand of JBEGQU010000001.1, from coordinate 10,214 downwards.
CCGCCGATCTCGCCGAGGCTCTGGCGGCGGCGCGCCACCTCGTCGAGCCGCGTGTCGGCGCGGGCGACCGTGCCGGTGCGGCGTGGCAGGCGGCTGCGCAGCTCCTCGGCCGCCCGCGTGAGGTCGGCGAGGCGGCGGCGCGGGCGCGGCGGAGGTGTATGCATAGACGCATACAATAGCCCCTCCCCCACCCTCGGCGGGTACGATCGTGCGATGGCGCACACCTCGTGGATCTTCCCCGGGCAGGGCTCGCAGAGCGTCGGCATGGGCGCCGCCGCCTTCGCCGCCTCGCCGGCGGCTCGCGCGGTGCTCGCGGAGGCCGAGGCGGCGCTCGGCGAACCGCTCGCGCGCCTGCTGGCCGAGGGCCCCGCCGACCTCCTCGAGCGTACGGAGCAGGCACAGCCGGCGATCCTCGTCGTCTCGATCGCCCTCCTTGCCGCTGCGCGGGAGCGTGCCGCCGCCGCGGGAACCGAGCTCGCGACGCCGGTCCGCATCGCGGGGCACTCCGCCGGGCAGTACGCCGCGGCGGTGGCGGCGGGCGCGCTGGACCTGGCCGACGGCGTGCGCCTCGCGCGGCGTCGCGGCGAGCTGATGCAGGCGTCGGGTGGCGGTCGCCCCGGCTCCATGGCGGCGATCCTCGGGCTCCCCGAGAGCGCAGAGTCCGCGGTGGTCGCAGCGGGCGCGCAGCACGGGATCATTGTCCTCGCCAATCGCAACTCGCCGGGGCAGATCGTCCTCTCGGGCGAGGTGGCGGCGATCGATGCCGCGGTCGCCGCCGCCGGCGCCGCCGGCGCGAAGCGCGCCGTGCGCCTGCAGGTGAGCATCGCCAGCCACTCGCCGCTGATGGCCGAGGCAGCCGAGGGGATGCGCGCCGCACTGGACGCGGTCGAGGTGCGCGATCCACGGGTGACCATGCTCGCCAACGCCGACGCCGCGCCCATCACGACCGCCGCGCAACTCCGCGCCGAACTCTCGAACCACCTGACGAGTGGCGTCGACTGGATCGCCGCGGTCGCCGCGATGGCCGCCGCCGGCACGACGCGCTACGTCGAGGTCGGCTCCGGGCGCGTGCTCAGCGGTCTCGTGAAGCGCATCCCGGCCGCCGAGGGGGCCGAGATCCTCGGCATCGACGAACTGCACCCGGCGACCGCCGCGGCCTAGCAAGAGAGGAGCGAACATGCGCGAGCCCGACCACACGCGACGCGTCGTCATCACCGGCATGGGGATCGTCTCGCCGATCGGCAACGACCTCGGCAGCGTCTGGGGCGCCCTCACCGAGGGGCGCAGCGGGATCGGGCAGATCAGCCACTGGGACCCCTCGCCGTACGCGCCGTACGTGGTCGCCGGCGAGGTGCGCGGCTTCGACGCCGCGCAGTGGCTCGACGCCAAGCAGATCCGCCGCACCGGCCCCGAGATCCACTGGGGGGTCGCCGCCGCGAAGCAGGCGCTCCGCGACTCGGGCCTCGAGATCGTCGACGCCAACCGCGAGGAGGTCGGCGTTGTCTTCGGCTCCGGTGCGGGCGGCCAGGGGCTCTTCATCGAGAACCAGATGGCCTGGAAGGAGAAGGGGCCGCGCAGCGTCGCGCCGACCTTCATCGCCCACGGTCTCGTCGACAGCACCTCGGGGATGATCGCCATCGAGACCGGGGCGGTAGGGCACAACCTGGCCGTCGTCTCGGCCTGTGCCACCGGGACGCACGCCCTCGGCGAGGCGGCCGAGGCGATCAAGCGCGGCGACGTCACCGCGGTGATCGCCGGATCGACGGAGAACCCGCTGCTCGAGGTTGCGCACATCGGCTTCATGAACATGCGCGGCCTCGGCGCGCCGCGCGCCGGCGAGGGCCCCGCATCGGCCTGCCGGCCCTACGACCGCGACCGTGCGGGGTTCGTGCTCGGCGAGGGGGCGGGGGCGTTCATCGTCGAGGACCTCGCGTCGGCGACGGCGCGCGGCGCGAAGATCTACGCCGAGGTGGTCGGCTACGGCAGCTCCGCCGATGCCCACGACATGATCCAGCCGATCGAGGGGGGCGCCGGGTCGGCGCGATCGATCCGCTGGGCGCTGCAGCGCGGCAAGGTCGACCCGTCGGAGATCGACATGATCAACCCGCACGGCACGAGCACGCCGGTCGGCGATGAGCGCGAGGCGCTCGCCTTCCACGCCGCCTTCGGGGCACGCGGCGGGCAGATCCCCGTCTCGGCGACCAAGTCGCTCACCGGGCACCTGATGGGGGCAGCCGGCGCCGTCGAGGCGGTCTTCACCGCCCTGTCGATCCACCACCAGGTGATCCCGGGCACCCTCCACACCCGCGACGTCGACCCCGCCTGCAACCTGAACGTCGCGCTCGAGACGCGCCAGGCGGAGATCCGCGCGGCGGTGAGCAACAATGTCGGTCTGGGCGGCCACAATGGCGCCGTGGTCCTGCGGCGCTGGACCGGCAGGTAGGAGGCACGATGGGCGACAGCGGGGCGATGCGGCCGGACGACCGGCGCGCGGTCATCACCGGCTACGGCGCGATCACGCCGATCGGCAACAGCGCCCCCGCCTACTGGGAGGCGCTCGTGGCCGGCGTCTCGGGTGCCGGACCGATCACCCACTTCGACGCCTCGCAGAACGAGGTGCGCATCGCGGCCGAGGTGAAGGGCTTCGACCCGCTCCAGACGATGGACATGAAGATGGCCCGCCGCATGAGCCGCTTCGTCCAGTTCGCCGTCGCCGCGGCGACCGAGGCGATCGAGGACGCCGGCCTCGCCGACATCGCCACCTGGGATCCGGAGCGGCGCGACCGCGTGGCGACGGTGATCAACACCGGTGGCGGCGGCATCGAGCAGGTGACCATGGGCAGCGACGCCTACCGCGAGAAGGGCGGCCGCTTCGTGAGCGCCTTCGCCATTCCCGCGCTCAGCCCGAGCATGGGCGCCTGCATGGTGAGCATGAAGTACGGCCTAACCGGCGCCGCGATCACCCAGGCCGCCGCCTGCGCGACCGGCGTGCTCGCCTTCCAGGACGCCCTGCGCCTGATCCGCTCCGGCGAGGCCGACGTGGTGATCGCCGGCGGCGTCGAGGCGCCGCTCCTGCCGATGGCCTTCGCCGCCCTGGCGAACATGGGGGCGCTGAGCAAGCGGAACGACGATCCGACGCACGCCAGCCGCCCGTTCGACAAGGAGCGCGACGGCTTCGTCTTCGGCGAGGGGGGCGCGGTCTTCGTTGTGGAGTCGCTCGCCCACGCCCGCGCACGGGGAGCGAAGATCCGCGCCGAGCTGCTCGGTGCCGGCGCGACCGCCGACGCCTTCCACATCTCGGCACCCGAGCCGACAGGGCGCGGCGCCGCCGGCGCCATGAGCCGCGCGCTGCGCGACGGTGGGGCGACGCCGGAGGAGGTGACCTACATCGTCGCCCACGGCACGAGCACGCCGCTGAACGACCTCACCGAGACGAAGGCGATCAAGCGCGCCCTCGGCGAGCACGCCCACCGCATCCCGGTCAGCTCGCCGAAGAGCGCCGTGGGCCACCTGCTCGGCGGCGCCGGCGCTGTCGCGGGACTCGCCGCGATCAAGGCGATCGAGACGGGCACCGTCCCGCCGACGATCAACCTCGAGACCCCCGATCCGGAGTGCGATCTCGACTACGTGCCGAAGGTCGCACGCGTGAACCAGCAGGTCGATCGGGTGCTGATCAACGGCTTCGGCTTCGGCGGACAGAACGCCTCGGCGCTCTTCGGCCGCCTCCGCTGACCTCCGAACCGCCCGCCGCGCCATGGAGCTCCGCATCCGCGGCGAGTTGATCCACTGGCGAGGACCCTCGCCGTTCCACTTCGTGGCCATCCCCGCTGCGCAGGGGGCGAAGATCAAGGCCCGCGCGCGCGAGCTCACCTACGGCTGGGGGGTGATCCCCGTACGGGGCACGATCGGCTCGACCGTGTTCACCACCTCGCTCTTCCCGCGCGATGGCAGCTACCTCGTGCCGATCAAGGACGCGGTGCGGCGGGCCGAAGGGCTGGAGCTTGGTGCATCCGTTACCATCGCGCTCGAGCTGGGAGGAAACTGACGGTGCGCTACGCGATCTTCGTCATCGATCGGGTCGAGGGCTCTGCGAGCGGCGACGAGGGGGCGGCGATCGACGCCTTCAACGACCGCCTGCGCGCGGAAGGCCACTGGGTGATCGCCGTGGGCTTCGCCGCACCGGGCCGCTCCACCCTCGTCGACAACCGCGACGGACGGGGAGCGTCGGCGGGCGGGTCGCTCTTTTCGCTGCCCGACTACTACAGCGGCCTCTGGATCGTCGATGTGCCCACCGAGGAGCTCGCCCACCGGCTCGCCGCCGAGGGCTCGCGCGCCTGCAATCGCCGGGTGGAGCTGCGTCCGCTCCTCGGCTGACGAGCGCTACCGGGCCAGGCGCAGCCGTCGCAACCGCAACGAGTTCAGCACGACGCTCACGCTCGAGAGCCCCATCGCGGCGGCGGCCAGCTCCGGGTTGAGGGCAAGCCCGAGGGTCGGCTGGAGGGCGCCCGCGGCGAGCGGGACCAGCAGCAGGTTGTAGCCGAAGGCCCAGGCGAGGTTCTGGCGGATGATCCTCGTGGTGGCGCGGGCGAGGTCGACGAGGTGCACGGCGCCGCGCAGATCGGCGGCGGCCAGCGTGGCGGCAGCGGCCTCGACGGCGACCTCGGCGCCGCCACCCATCGCGATGCCCACATCGGCGGCGGTGAGGGCGAGGGCATCGTTGATCCCGTCGCCGACCATCGCCACGCCGCCACCCGCCGCAACGCGGATCTCGGCGACCGCATCGCCCTTCGCGCCGGGCAACACGCCGCCCCGGGCGCGTTCGGCGGGGATGCCGAGCGCGGCGGCGATCGCGGCGACAGTTTCCGGGCGATCCCCCGAGACGATCCACGAGTCGACGCCGCGGCGGGAGAGTTCCGCCACGCTCTCGGCCGCCTCGGGGCGCAACTCGTCGGCGAGGCCGACGAGGCCGAGCGGGGCGCCGTTCATCGCGACATAGACGACGCTCCGTCCGCGCTGCGCCTCGTCGAGAGCCCAGGCGTCGAGGGTCGCCAGCTGCGGCGGCGTGGTGCCGTTCGCCAGCAGGTGGGCGCGCGAGCCGACGGCGAACGTGGCACCGTCGACCGTCGCGAGGACGCCGCCGCCCGCCGAGGTCCTGCTCGCCGAGGGGGCGGGCCAGGAGGCGCCGGCGGCCGTCGCGGCGGCGACGATCGCGCGGCCAAGTGGGTGCTCGGAACCCGTTTCCGCCGCGGCCGCGGCGGTGAGCAGGGCGCTCGCGTCGACGCCGAGCGGACCGTTCGGGAGCGGGCGCAGCGCGGCGACGGCGGGGCGGCCGAGGGTCAGCGTCCCCGTCTTGTCCCAGACGATCGCCCGGATGCGCCCGGCCGTCTCGAGCACGGTGGCGTCGCGGACGAGGATGCCCGCCTCCGAGCCACGGCCGATCCCGGCGATCACCGCCGTGGGTGTGGCGAGGCCCATCGCGCAGGGGCAGGCGACGACGAGGACGGCGATCGCGCTCGCAACGGCGCGCACGAGGCGCGGCTCGGCACCCAACAGGTACCAGGCGGCAAAGGTGCCGAGGGCGATGAGCAGGATCGCCGGGACGAAGACGGCGGAGATGCGATCGGCGAGGCGGGCGATCTCGGGCTTGGAGCCCTGGGCCCGCTCCACCGCGGCGGCGATGCGCGCGAGTGCCGTGCCGCCGCCGACCGCCGTCGCGCGGATGACGATCGGTGCGTCGAGCAGCAGCGTCCCCGCGAGGACGCGCCCGCCCTCGCCGCGCACGACCGGCACCGACTCCCCGCTCATCGCCGACTCGTCGATCGACCCCTCGCCGCGCGCCACGACGCCGTCAACCGGGATGCGGTCGCCCGGGCGAACCAGGAGCAGGTCGCCGGCGATCACGCGGGCGAGCGCAACGCGCTCGGCCCTCGTCGCATCGGGGGACGGGAGGCGCTCCACCTGCTCGGGTCGCAGCGCGAGCAGCGCGCGCACCGCCCCGGTGGTCGCCTCGCGGGCGCGCAGCTCCATCCAGCGCCCGAGCGAGACGAAGCCGATGATCAGCGCCGCGGCATCCCAGGTCGCATCGCCGTGCACGCCCGCCTGCATCAGCGGCACGTGGAAGAGCGTGAGGGCGACCGACCAGCCCCACGCCGCGGTCGTGCCGAGGCTGACGAGCGTGTCCATCGTCAGGCTGCCGTGGCGCAGGGCGCGCACGGCCCGCGCATGGAAGCCCCGGCCGATGCCGAACTGCACGAGGGTCGCCGGGAGCAGCAGCGCCCGGTTCAGCAGGTCCATGTCGAGGAAGAGCCAGGGCTGGAGCATGAGCACGAGGGCGACCAGTCCGAACGCGCTGGCGACGATCCCGTTGCGCAGCAGCGCCGCCGCGGCACGGTGGCGGGCGTCGCGGAGCTGCGCGTCGAGCGCGGAGCGCGCCGCATCGGCCTCGGCCCCCTCCTCGCGCCCTGCGACGGCGACCGCCGCCTCGGGGACCTCGTAGCCCGACGCGGCCACGGCCCCGGCGAGCTCGGCGACGCCGGTGGCCTCGGGGAGGTAGCGGATCGTCGCGCTCTCCGTGGCGAGGTTCACGCTCGCCTCCGCGACCCCGTCGGCGGCGCGGAGGAAGCGTTCGACGCGGTTCACGCACGAGGCGCAGGTCATGCCGACGATCGGCAGCGTCACCTCGGCGGTGGGTCGCTCGGGGGAGGTCGGCTGGTCGCTCATGCGCTCGCCCAGCATAGCCCTGGGGCCACACCTATGCTGCCGCCATGGCGACGACGACGGTGCGGCGGTGGCGATGGCGAAGTCCGTGGGGTGCGCTGCCGATCCTCGTCGTCGACGGGCGCATCGCGGCGATCGCCCTCGATCCGCGCCAGCCGCTCCCCGCGTCAGGTGCCGCACCCGCCGCGGACGGCCGCGGAACCGCAGGTCGCGGACCGGTCTCCACGCCCGCGGCGGCGCAGCGCCTCCTCGACGCCGCGGTCGCGGGGCGCCTCTCGCGACGCGAGGCACTCGCCGCGTCGTACCTCGGGTGGGCGACGGTGTTCGAACGCGAGGTGCTCGAAGGGCTCGCACGGATCCCCGCCGGGCGCACCGCGACCTACGGCGAGCTCGCCGCGGCGATCGGCCGGCCGCGCGCCGCGCGCGCCGTCGGCGGCGCCCTCGGTCGCAATCGGCTCCCGGTGCTGCTCCCCTGCCACCGCATCGTCGCGGCAAGCGGGATCGGCGGGTATGGCGGGGGCGCCGGATCGGCCTGGCGCCCGGGCGGGCGCGCGCCGCTCGACTTCAAGCGCGCGCTCCTCGCGCGCGAGGGGGTCCGCCTCCCCTAGGGCGCAGCGCGCAACGCGGCGCTACGCGTGCAGCGAGAGGCCGTGGAAGCCGACGACGACACGGGCGCGCGGCAGCTCGTCGAAGACGAGCGCCAGCTCCCCCTCGCGCACCAGCTGTTCGACGAGGCGCGCCTCCCGCTCCGGGAGGCCGATCCAGGCGTCGCCGCTCGGGGTGCTGATGCGCGTCGCGACCTCCTCGTCGCCCGGGAGGTTGTAGGTGCGTCGTACCTCGTGCAGGGGCACGTAGGGGCGCGCCTTGGCCATGCGGCGCAGTTGCGCCGCCGTCGCTTGGCGCTGTGCGGGCGCCGCGGCCTCGCCCATCCCCCGTTCAGCCCTCGACCACGTAGAGGTCGCGCGAGGTGTTGTTCAGCAGGTCGACGGAACTCTCGCCGCAGAGGGCGATGTCCTCGATCCGCGCCCCGTTGACCCCCTCGACGTAGATCCCCGGCTCGATCGAGAAGGCGTGCCCCGGTCGGAGCAGCGTCGCGTTCCCCGCGACGATGTACGGCTCCTCGTGCTCCTCGAGCCCGATCCCGTGCCCGATGCGGTGGAAGAAACGCGCCCCCTCGCCGCCCGCCTCGATCACCGCCCGGCCGGCGGCGTCGATCGACTCGCAGCTCACCCCGGGGCGAACCGCGTCGGCGGCCGCCTGGTTCGCCGCCTTCACCAGGGCGTAGCGCCGCAGGAAGTCGTCTGTCGGCGGATGTGCGCCCTTCGGGCCCGTGACCCAGATGGTGCGGGTGGTGTCGGAACCGTAGCCGCCGAACTGGCCGCCGATGTCGAGGACGATCGCGTCGCCCGCCTCGATGACGCGCGACGAGGCCTCGTGGTGCGGCGAGGCGGAGTTGGGACCCGAGCCGACGATGGCGAACGAGGCGACCTCGTGGCCCGCACCGGTCAGTCGCTCGCGCACCTCGCGCGCGACGTCGTTCTCGGTGCGTCCGAGCAGCTTCCCCCGGGTGATCGCCATGACGACCGTGTCGACCGCGCGCCCTGCGGCGCGGAGCAGCGCCGCCTCCTCGGGTGCCTTGACCATGCGCAGCGGGCCGATCACCTCGGAAGCGAGGCGTGTCTGCGCGATCGTGCCGTTGGCGCGCAGCGCCGACTCGATGCGGATGAGGAACGTCGACCAGAGGCGATCGGAGACGGCGACGGCCCGCTGGGTCCCGCCGGATCGCGCACCAGCATGCACCGCGCGGGCGACGAGCGCGAAGGGATCGTCGGTCTCGCCGAAGGGGAGGCAGGCGACTTGCCCGCCGGCCATCGCCGGCGCCTGGCCCGCCATGCCCGCCTCGAGGCGCGGCACGATGAGCGACGGCTCCCCCCTCGCCGGGATCACGAGCATCGTCAGCCGCTCGAGCGCGGGGGCCGCGTAGCCGGTGAGGTAGCGCATGTCGGCGCCGAACCCGAGCAGCACCGCATCCAGGCCGGCGTCGTTCACCGCGTCGCGCGCCGCGGCGAGGCGACGGGCGTAGGCGGCAGGGCCGATGAGGCGCGCCTCCAGCGCGTGCCCCGCGCCGAGCCCCGGCTGGGCGGCATCGTAGGCGGCGGTGATCTCCGGGCTCTGGCTGCTCATGGTGCCTCCTGGCCTGCTGGGCTCGCCGCCGACGGCGTCGGCAGGTCGAGCATCTCCGCGAGGATCGCATGCCCGCGCTCGAAGAGGGCGCGGTAGGAGAGCGCCCGCACGGCCCCCGCACCGAGCAGGGCTGCCCGGGCCGCCGGATCGTCGTGCTGGACGAGCGCGAGGATGCGGGCGCCGACCCCTGCGACGGACCGGACGGCCGCCACCGGATCGTAGCCGCGGGCGGTGGCATCGATCGCGACGAGGTCCCCGGGGCGGGGAGGCTCGGCGGCCAGGGCGCCGGTCAGGGCGGTCGGATCGGCGAAGCGCCGCACGTCGGCGCCGAGGGTGCGCCCCTGCCCCTCGAGGCGGGTGGCCCAGATGAGGTCGTCCGCCAGCACCAGCAGGCGCGGTGCGCTCACTTGACGGTCCAGGTCTCCCCGGCGGCGAGGAGCCTCTGCAGGTCGACCGGCCCCTTGGCGGCGCGGGCCGCCTTCGCCGCCTCGATCTGCTCGGCGAGGAGCGCGTCGTGGGTCGGCCGCGGGACGCGGCGGAAGACGCCGACGGGCACCGGGAAGTCCGGCCACCACATGCGGCTCAGGATCTGCGTCCGCGTGGCGTCGGGATCGGTCTCGTCGTGCACCCAGAGGTCGGCGACGGTGATGCCGTCCTGCCCGATCGTCACCACCTCGGGGCGCAACCCGTTCAGGCGGATCCCCTTGTCGCGCTCCTTGCCGAAGATCATCGGCTCGCCGTGCCGGAGCACGAGCATGCGGTCCTCCTTCACCGACTTGTCGGTGAAGTCGCGCCAGGCACCGTCGTTGAAGATGTTGCAGTTCTGCAGTACCTCGAGGAAGGCGGCTCCGGTGTGCTCCCCGGCACGGTGCATCATCTCCTGCAGGTGCTCGGAGTGGGTGTCGACCGAACGGGCGATGAAGCTCGCCTCGGCCGCCGCGACGAGGTTGAGCGGGATGATCGGCGTCTCGATGGTGCCCATCGGCGTGGACTTCGTCTTCTTGCCGATCGGCGAGGTCGGCGACGCCTGCCCCTTGGTCAGGCCGTAGATCCGGTTGTTGAACATGATCATCTTCATGTCGACGTTGCGGCGCATGGCGTGGATCAGGTGGTTGCCGCCGATCGAAAGGGCGTCGCCGTCGCCGCTGATCACCCAGACCATCAGGTCGGGTCGCGCCGCCTTGAGGCCGGTGGCGATCGTCGCCGCGCGGCCATGGATCGTGTGGAAGCCGAAGGTGTTCATGTAGTACGGCAGCCGACCGGAGCAGCCGATCCCCGAGATGAAGACGAAGCGCTCCTTCGGCACCCCGAAG